>NZ_JBEXYU010000029.1:0-145547 GCF_040631115.1 Nonomuraea sp. NPDC005692
GTGGAACCCGGCGATGGCCTCCTCGAACGCCTTGACCTCGGCGTCGGTGGAGAATCCGTGCCAGAGCTGGATCGTGGCCGCCGGGCGGTCCGCGGCGCCCGGCCCGTGAGGCGGGTCAGTCCGTGGTGAGGGCGTCGAGCAGGTCGCCCACCTTGGCGTCGGGCACGGACCTGGCCACCTCGGCGAGCGCGACGATCCCGACGAGCCGGTGCCCGTCGATGACCGGCAGGCGCCGCACCCGGTGGCCGGCCATCGTCCGCAGGATCTCGCGGGCGTCGTCGTCGGCGCCGATGGTGACGGCCTCGCCCTGGGCCAGCTCGCCCGCCCGGCACTGAGCCGGGTCCTTGCCCGCGGCCAGCACCTTCACCACGATGTCGCGGTCGGTGAGCATGCCCTTGAGCCGGTCGTCGGAGCCGCAGATGGGCAGCGACCCGACGTCCATGCGGGCCATCTTCTCGGCGGCCACCAGCACGGACTCCTCGGCGCTCACGCACTCCGCGTGCGGGGTCATGATCTCTCGTGCGGTCGGCACGATGGTCCTCCTCGTCTCGGGGTCCCGCCCGACTGCCCGCCGCCCGGCGCCTGAAACTGTGTTCTCGGCGGCGGTCCCTAGCGTGGCGGGGCGTCCGGCCCGGGGGCGGGCAGCGGGAGGCGCAGGACGAAGCAGGGGCCCTCCGGGGTGTCCTCGATCTCCAGGTCGCCCTGGTGGGCGCGGGCTATGGCGCGGGAGATGGCCAGGCCGAGCCCGCTGCCCTCGGGGTCGCGCCGGCGTCCCTCCGACAGGCGGACGAAGGGGTCGAACACCCGCTCGCGGTCGTCGGGCGCGACGCCCGCGCCGTCGTCGCGGACCGAGACCACCGCCTGGCCGTCGCGGCGCTCCAGCCGGACCTCGACCACCGTACGGGTGTGCCGCTGGGCGTTGACCAGCAGGTTCGTCAGCACCTCGCCGAGCTGGACGCGGTTGCCGAGCACCTGGAGCTCCTCCTCGACGTGCACGCGGATCAGCAGCCCCGCCCGCCGGCTCGCGACCTCCTCCCGGACCAGCTCGCCGAGCCGCACCGGCTCCCGGTCGTGCGGCGAGGCCGTGCGGACGCGGGCCAGCAGCAACATCTCCTCGATGATCGCCTGGAACCGGTCGGCGGTGGACAGCGCGTCGCTGAGGGCGGCGCGGGCGTCCACGTCGGGGTAGGTCAGCGCCTCCTCCAGCCGGGCGCGCAGGCCGGTCAGCGGGGTGCGCAGCTCGTGGGAGACCATGGAGGAGAAGTTGCGCTGCTGCTCGACCGCCTCCTCCAGGCGGGCCAGCGTCCTGTTGGCGGTGCGCGCGAGCTCGGCGACCGCGTCGCCGCCGGGCGGCTCGGGCACCCGCTTGCTCAGGTCGGTGACGGTGATCTCGGCCATCCTGGCCCGCATCGCCTCGACCGGCCGCAGCGTGCGCCCGATCAGGAACGCCGCGATCCAGGTCAGCAACGCGCTGACGGCCAGGCCCCCGGCGACGATGATCATCTCCAGGCGGTGGGTGGACAGCAGCCGCGGCTCCACCCGGGCGGCGTAGACGACGTGGGGCGCGCCACGCCACAGGAACTGCTCCTCCTGCGGCGAGGGCCGAGTGGCGGTGAACATCAGGCACTCGTCCTCCCGGCAGGCCACGCCGTGCCGGATGCGGTCGTCGGAGGGCGGCCAGAGCGTGCTGATGGGCGGCCTGCCCAGCGCGGCGCGGCTGGCGGCGACCACGCGGCCGCGGGCGTCCACGAGCTGGATGAGGTCGACGTAGGACGTGGTGACCGGGGGCGGGAAGGTGGTGCCCATCGAGCCGATCCACTCGGTGGTGGCCCGCTGGGTGTCGGCGAAGACGTCCTGCCGCACCCTGTCGCGGATCAGCAGGTCGAGGGCGACGCCGATCGCCGTGCAGACGATGAGCGACAACACGGCGGTCGCCAGGATGAGACGCGCCTGGACCGAGAGCCGAAGCGGCCGCAGGGCCCCCACCCCCTCACCGGTCTCGCCCGGGTCCTGCCGCCCACATGCTCTCAACCCGGCTCTCATGGCACGCCCAAGGAGCGGCAATGCCCACGTCGGCGGCGATACGCAGTTCAGCAATTGATCCCGCAATGGCCAGGGATATACACGAATAACCGATTTACCGTGACTTATACCGACCGTTAGGGGCGTCAATACAAATGCCCGGTTTGTTTCATGGCGGTGGCCGCGACTCCTGCTGTACGATCGCCATTCGTGGCAGCGGGGCTTTCCGGTGGCGCCGAATGGTCGGGGGTTCGGGCGATTCGGGCCCGCGTCCGTCCGTGCGCGCGCCGCGATTCTCCCATTGCCCGGCCAGGAACCGCGCCGGCAGTCAGGAGAGAGCATCGTGAAGATCGCACACGCCGCCGCCGCGCTGGCCCTCGTCGCGGGCCTCGCGGCCTGCGGCGGCGGCGCGGCCCCCACCCCCACCAGCGGCTCCGGAAGTTCCGGCGGGCCGGAGAAGACACAGCTCCTCGTCGGCGTGGTGCCGGTGCCGTCGGCGGCGCCGCTGTTCATCGCCGAGAAACGCGGTTTCTTCAAGGCCGAGGGCCTGACGGTCAAGACCGAGATCATCCAGGCCCCTCAGGCGGTCATGCCGAAAATACTCAACGGCAGCATGGACGCGTTCCTGACCTCCTACGTCTCGCTGCTGTCCATCAACGATTCCGGCGCGGCCAAGCTCAAACTGTTCCAGCACAGCCAGGAGTCGGCGCCCGGAATCGCGGGCGTGGTCGTGCCCAAGGGGTCGCCGGTCCGCTCCGCCACCGACCTCAAGGGCAAGACGGTCGCGGTCAACGTGCTCAAGGCGCTGGGCCAGACGGTCACCAACGCCCACCTCCAGCAGGCCGGGCTCGCCCCCGACGACGTCAAGTACGTGGCGATGCCGTTCAACGAGCAGCTCGGCGCGCTGGCCTCGGGCAAGGTCGACGCCGCCTGGCTGGTCGAGCCGTTCCTGACCGCCGCCAGGAAGGCGGGCGGCACGCAGGTGATCGACACCATGTCGGGCCCGACCGCGGGCATCCCGATCGACGGCTGGGGCGTGTCCGAGTCCTGGCTGGCCGCCAACCCCCGCACCGCCGCCGCCTTCCACCGCGCGCTGGCCAAGGCCCAGGGCGTCGCCGCCGCCGACCGCAAGGCGATCGACGCGGTCATCCCGACGTACACGCAGATCGACGCGGCGGGCGCGGCGGCCATGAAGCTCGGCGTCTTCTCGATGGAGCCGCCCCGGGAGGGCTTCCAGAAACTGGCCGACCTGCTCGTCGGCTACGGCTACCTGAAGAGCAGGCCCGACGTCGGCACGCAGATCGCGACCGGCCTGGAATGATCACGCGGGGCGGGCGGCTGGTCCTCGGGGCGGCGGGGGTCGCCGGGGCGCTGGTCCTGACCGAGGCCGCGGGGCGGGCCGGGCTCATCGACCCCGGGGTGCTGCCGTACGCCTCCGACGTCCTGGCCGCCGCGGCCGGGCTGGCGACCGACGGCGCCTTCCACGCGCAGGTGCTGGCCACGCTCGGCGCGTGCGCGGCGGGCCTGCTGATCGCGATCGCGGTGGCGGTGCCGGCCGGGCTGCTGCTCGGCACGGTGCCGGTGGTGGAGCGCTCGGCGCGGCCGCTGGTGGAGTTCCTGCGGCCGATCCCGTCGGTGTCGCTGATCCCGCTGGCCATGTTCCTGTTCCCCGACAGCGCCGACGCCAAGACCTCGCTGATCGTCTACACCTGCTGCTGGCCGCTGCTCGTCAACACCATGTACGGCCTGTCCGACGTCGACCCGCAGGCCAAGGAGACGCTGCGCAGCTTCGGCTTCGGCCCGCTGGCGGTCGTGCTGCGGGTCTCGCTGCCGAGCGCCGCGCCGTTCGTCGCCACCGGCGTGCGCATCTCCGTCGGGGTCACCCTCATCGTCGCCGTCAGCGTGGAGCTCATCGCGGGCGGCGACGGCATCGGCACGTTCCTGCTCCAGGCCGGCAGCGCCAACCACGTCGACCGGGTGCTGGCCGGCACGCTGTGGGCGGGCCTGCTCGGGCTGGCGGCCAACCTGCTGGTCACCTCGGCCGAGCGGCGGCTGTTCCGCTGGCACCACGCCCGCGCGCAGGCCGCCGCGTGACCCGGCCGGGGCCGGGCGGGCCCGGGGCGACCGTCCGGCGGTGGGCGCGCCGCCACTGGCTGTTGCCCGTGGTGGCGGTGTTGTGGGAGCTGGTCGCCCGGCGGGCGGCGGCCGTCTACTTCCCGCCGCCCAGCACGATCCTGGCGCGGCTGCGCGAGATGTGGTTCTCCGGCTCGCCGGGCCGGCTGTTCCTGACCGACGAGGCGGTCGCCGACCTGCTGCCCAGCCTCGGGCGGCTGGTGGCGGGCTGGGCGCTGGCCGCGCTGGCCGGGGTGGCGCTGGGCCTGGCCCTGGGCCGCCTGGAGTGGCTGGCGGCGCTGGCCGAGCCGCTGCTGCACCTCGGCCGCTCGGTGCCGCCCGCGGCGCTGCTGCCGGTGTTCCTGCTGCTGTTCAAGATCGGCACCCCGATGCAGCTCGCCTCGATCGTGTACGGGGTCGTGTGGCCCGTACTGATCAACTCGATGGACGGCGGCCGCCACGTCGACCGCGGCTACCTCGACACCGGCCGGGTCTTCCGCCTGTCGGCGGCCACCCGCCTGTTCCACGTCGTGCTGCCCGCGGCCGCGCCGAAGATCCTGGCCGGTCTGCGGCTCAGCGTGTCGCTGGCGCTGATCATGATGGTGATCTCCGAGCTGTACGGCAGCAGCGAGGGCATCGGCCACCGCCTGCTGGAGGCGCAGAGCCAGTTCGACATCCCGGCCATGTGGGCCGGCATCGTGCTGCTGGGCGTGCTCGGCGTGGCGCTCAACTCGATCTTCCTGGCGGCCGAGCGGAGGCTGCTGCGCCGCTACGCCCGCGCCTGACGCTCAGCCCCGGCCGTGCAGGCGCTCGATGACCTCGCGCTGCCGGGCGACGTGGAAGCCGCGGTCAGGGGCGGTGTCCAGGTCGGCGGGCCGCTCGACGTCGTGCGCGGCGTACTCCTGCGCCCACAGCGCCGTCTTGACCCGGCTGGGCAGGTTCGCCATGCCGGGCCTGCGCCGGACGCGGCGCAGCGCGGCCAGGTCCAGCTCGGCGGCGGCGACCAGCGTCTCCCCCGGCCCGGCCTGGGCCAGCGCGCGGCCCTCATGGTCGATCACCTCCGAGCCGCCGTTGACCGAGTCGCCCGGGATCGCGATGCCGGACAGCCCGGCGGTGTTGGCCGAGACGACGAAGGCCAGGTTCTCCACCGCGCGGGCGCGGCGGGCGACGGCCTTGGGGGTCAGGGCGGGCGAGTACGCCTCGGAGGTCGGGTTGCAGAACACCTCCGCGCCGCGCAGCGCCAGCGCCCTGGCCAGCTCGGGCACCAGGATCTCCTCCGAGGCGAGCGCGGCCAGGTTGCCGATCTCGGTGCGCGCGATCGGCAGCACGCCGTCGAGCCCGTACCGGTCGAGGTACCGCTCCCACACGTCGTACGGCGTGGGCGTGAACAGCGAGTGCAGCCGCCGGTAGCGCAGCACCGCCTCCCCCGCCGGGGAGAGGATCACGCACGCCTGGAAGTACAGGCCGGGGAAGTGCTCGTCGCGCTCGTAGGCGTTGACGCACAGGAACACGTCGTTGTCGGCGGCGATCGCGGCCAGCGCCCGGTACTCGGGCCCGTCCACGTCGAGGGCGGCCTTCTCGCGCCACTCGGCCGGGCCCTGCCCGGCGGGGAAGCCGGTCAGGACGTACTCCGGCAGCACCACCAGCCGCAGGGCGGGGCCGAGCCACGCCTTGCTGCCGCCGACGCGCTCCGCGACGCGCCCGACGGCGGCGGCCAGGTCGGCGCGGTCGGTGACGGCCCTGGCCGCGACCTGGAGCGCCAGGGCGGTGTAGGCGGTCATGTCAGGCGGTCCTGTGCTCGTCGATCAGCGTGCGCCGGACGCACTCGCCGTTCCTGATCCACTGCCAGGTGCGGCTGCGGGAGGCGCCGTCCGGGCTCAGCACGATCAGCTCGAACAGCCGCAGGTCGTCGCCCTCGGCCTTGAAGCGCCAGGTCAGGTAGATCGTGCTGTCGTCGAGCTCCCAGAACTGGCCGGTCAGCCGGTCGGTGTCGAACGCGCACCGGCCGCCGCCCAGGTACGTGCCGGGGAACTCGTGCACCTCGGTGCGGCCGTCGTCCCAGCGGTAGCGGTTGGTCTGGTGGTAGCCGGCGTCGTCGACGATCGCGCAGGTCATCTCGACGTGGTGGCGGTCGATCACGGCGCCGTCCTTGTCGACGTGCACGTACTCGCCGGCCCACTCGCCCTCGTGGCGGGCCAGCAGCGGCATCTCGGCACGCAGTCCCATGCTCTATCCCTCCCTGAGGTGCCACCACGGGTCGGCGGCCCCGGACCGGTTGATCAGGTACGCCCTGCGGCGCAGGAACCGGCCGATCGAGGCGGCGCCCATGCGCGAGCCGCCGAGCCCCGACAGGCCGAAGGAGTTCTTCTCGCCCTCGTGGACGAGCGCGGTCAGCGCGGCGTCGTTGACGCTGACCGCGCCGGCGTTCAGCCGGGCCGCGACGGCCAGCGCCTCCTCCTCGGTGGCGGCGAACACGGCGGCCGACAGCCCGTACGCGCTGTCGTTGGCCAGCGCCACCGCCTCCTCCGCCCCGGACACGGCCATGACCGGCAGCACCGGCCCGAACGTCTCCTCCGTCATGACCAGCATGTCGTGCCCCACCCGCGACAACACGGTGGGGCGGCACCACAGCCCGCCGCCGTGCCGCTCGATCGCGCCGCCCGTGTGGGTCAGCGCGCCCTTGGCGGCGGCGTCGGCCAGGTGGGCCGCGATCACGCCGGCCTGCGCGGGGTCGATGATCGGCCCGATGGGGCCGCCCTCGCAGGTCAGCCGGGTCCGCGCGGCCCGGTCGGCGAGCAGGCCGAGGAAGGCGTCGCAGGCGCCGCGCTCGACGTAGACGCGCTCGACCGACTGGCACGACTGCCCGGCGTTGGCCGTGCCGCCCCACAGGACGGCCTCGGCCGCCCGTTCCAGGTCGGCGCCGGCCAGCACGATCGCCGCGTCCTTGCCGCCCAGCTCCAGGTGGGCGGGGACGAACGCGCGCGCCGCGGCCTCGGCCACCCGGCGGCCCGTCGGCACGCTGCCGGTGAACACGACGGTGTCGACCAGTCCGACGAGCCGTTCGCCGGTCTCGGCGGCCCCCTCGACCAGCCGCAACGGCAGCTCGGCGGGGACCAGCCGCATCAGCGGCTCGATGAAGCGCGGCGTCACCTCGCTCGGCTTGACCAGCACCGCGCAACCGGCCGCCAGCGCGGGCACCGCGTCGATCAGGGCGAGCAGCAGCGGGAAGTTCCAGGGGCTGATCACCCCGGCCAGCTCGTACGGCACCGCGTCGCCGCCCACGACGATCCCCGGCAGCGCGGCCGGCCGTTCTGGCGGGGGCGCGAGCAGGGCGGGGGCCTGGCGCGCCCATCGTTCGGCGAGCCCGGCCGTGAGCTGCCGTTCCAGCCTGGACTCGGCCTCCCGGCCCGTGTCGGCCACCAGCGCGGCCAGCAGCTCGTCGTCGGCCGCCAGCGCCCGGCCGAACGCGGCCAGCACCTCGCCCCGGTCGGCGGCCCGGTCGGGGGCCCGCCAGGCGGGGGCCATCGCGCGCAGCCCGGCCGCGATCTCCGCCAGCCGGTCGGGGCCGACGGGCGCGAGCGGCCGCTCGGCCCGCCCGGTGAGCGGGTTCCTGACGACGTGCCCGGTCGAAGGCGTCACGAGGCCCATTCTGAGCACGTTGACCATCGCGGTGTCCAGCCGTACGCTACCCCGAATGATCTTCGACGCCGGAGAGCTGCTACGGGTGCGCGCGGCGCTGCGCGCGGCCGGCTGCCAGGTGTGGATCGCCGGCGGCTGGGGCGTCGACGCCCTCGTCGGCCGGGCCACCCGCGACCACCTCGACCTCGACCTGTTGCACCGGGCCGAGCAGGAGCCACGCGTCATCGGGGCGCTGGAGGCGCTCGGTTACACCGAGCGGGACGGCGCGGTGCCCGGCCGGCCGGCCCGTTTCGTCATGGCCGACGACCTCGGCCGCGAGCTGGACCTGCACCCGCTCCGCTTCGCCGCGGACGGCTCGGCCGTGCAGGACCTCGACGACCGGGGCGGCGCGCTCTTCTACCCGGCGGCCGCCTTCACCTCGGGCACGGTCGCCGGGCGGCGCGTGCCGTGCCTGTCGGCGGCCCAGCAGCTCGCCTTCCACCAGGGGTACGAGCCGAGGGAGCGCGACCTGCACGACCTGGCGCTGCTGCGCGAGCTGCCCGGGACCACCGGCGGCTGAAGCCGGTCAGCCGGGCCGGTCAGCCCTGGAGCAGCGCCGCGATCGTGGCCAGCAGCGCGATCGGCCCCATGACGGCCACCGTCACCACGGTCGCGCTGCGGCCGGGCAGGAGGCGGGCCAGCACGCGCGCGGCCCTGCGCCGCGCGGGCGCCGCGCCGGGCAGCACGAACAGCCCCAGCGTGAACCCGCCGGCGGCCAGGGCCTCGGCGTGGCTGGTGCTCGATCCGGCCGCCTCCAGCAGGCCGGCCACGCCCAGGCCGACGGCCAGCGACAGCAGCAGGTTGCCCATGGCCACGAGCGCGGCGCGGGCCGGCGTCGGCCGCTCCTCGGACAGGAAGTGGTCGGCGACGCGCAGCGCCAGCGAGAGCGCCACCGCCAGCAGGCCGCCGACGACCGGCGTGACGACGGTGGTGGCCGACAGCGTCACCAGCGCCAGCACGCCGACGAACGCGCTGCTGGTCACGAACCGCCGCAGGTCGAAGGGCTCGGCGGGGGCGGCGGGCGCGGGAGCGGGTCGCGGGCGTTCCCACTGCCGGTCCGCGTGGACGGTGGGGGCGGGCGGCGCCGGCTGCTCGTGGTGGCCGCGCGGCGCGTACTCGACCGGCGGGAGCAGGGCGGAGACGGCGTCCATGGTGAGCGTGCTGGCGCCGGGCCGTTCGGCCATGAGCGGGCGGCCGCCGGGGTCGAGCGCCCCGGCCTGCCGCAGCAGCTCCCGGGCGACGGGCCGGGCCGCCGGGTCGACGCGCAGGGCGCCGGCCAGCCAGCCGCGCAGCCACGCGGGCGCCTCGTCGAGCCGCGCCCGTCCCTCCATGGTGTTGAAGCAGACGGCCTCGAACGACCCGGTGCCGAATGGCGGCAGCCCCGTGGCGGCGAAGAACACCGTCGAGGCCAGCGCGTGCACGTCGGCCGCCGGGGTGACCTGCGAGGCCCGGATGATCTCCGGCGCCAGGTAGCCGGGCGTGCCGACGAACATGCCCGACTGCGTCAGCCGGGCCGCGTCGACCAGGTGGGCGATGCCGAAGTCGATGACCAGCGGCTCGCCGCCGACCAGCATGACGTTGGCCGGTTTGAGGTCGCGGTGGATCACGCCGGCCGCGTGGATGTCGACCAGCGCCTGGCACAGCCCCTGCGCGAGCCTGACCACCGCGCCGGCCTCCAGCGGGCCGTCGGTCAGGACGGCCTGCTCCAGCGTGCGACCGTCGGCGAAGCGCGTCACGACGTAGGGCCGCTGGGCGTCGAACTCGGCGTCGACGACCTCGGCGACGTACCGGCTGCGCACCCGGCGCATGGTCTCCACCTCGCGCACCAGGCGGTCGCGCGCCTTGAGGTCGGCGGCGACGTGCGGATGCAGCACCTTGATCGCGACCTGGCGACCCGCGCCGTCGAGACCGAGGTGGGCGACCCCCATGCCGCCCTCGCCGATCTTCCTGATCACCCGGTAAGGGCCGAGATGCTCCTGCGTCTGAGCACTCATCCTCGACGTCATCCTCCGTGTTCCCCCGTTGTTCCCCGCTGGCCGTGCACCGGCGCGCGGCGAGGAACATTCTCCCGCAGCGCACCCCCCGAGATGCACAGTAAGCGAAGATCGACCGAAGTGCGGCGATATGGAATCAGAGCCAGCCGCGGGCGGCCGCCTCCGCGCCCGCCTGGAAGCGGCTGGTCACGCCGAGGCTCTCCACCACGGCGGCGATCTTGCGGGTGGCCGTCCTGGGGCTGACGCCGAGGTGGCGGCCGATGGCCTCGTCCTTGAGCCCGGCGTTGAGCAGGCGCAGCACGAGCAGGTCCGCCTCCGCCGGGCGTTCCTGCGCCGCCGGCGGCAGCCCGGTCAGCGGCCGGCCGCGCTCCCAGTAGACGTCGAACAGCTCGACCAGCGCGTCCAGCAGCCGCGAGGGGTGCAGCAGGGCGATGTTGTCGTAGACGCCGTCCACCAGCGGGAACAGGCCGATCCTGCGGTCGGCGATGCGCAGCTTGAACGGCAGGTGCGCGACGAACCGGGACCGCTCGCCCTCCTCGGCCAGCCGGATCAGGGTCTCCAGGCGGCCGGGCCGGTCCAGGGACTCGGCGCAGTAGACCACCCGGATGTCCACGCCGCGTGCCAGCAGTTGCCGGGTGCCGTCCAGCTCCGACTCGTTGGTGTCGTGGGAGTCGTCGGGGCGTCCCACGTAGGGAGGGCGGTCGAAGCCGAGCAGTTCCACGCCGACCGTCCGCTGCAGCTCGGTGATCACCCGCTTGACGGCCTCCTCGCCGGCCAGGACCTCTACGACGCCGGCGGGCCCGGAGCCCATCCGGCCGGAGTGGTAGAGCTGGGCGAAGTCCGACACGACCGTCCGGACCGCCGCGAGCCGCGCCTCGGTCTCCAGGCGCCGGCGGTCAACCAGCCACTCGATCGCCGCCTCCGGCGGCACGGCCTCGTACCGGCCGGGTCCGGTGCGGCGCAGCAGCCCGGCGTCGGCCAGGCGGGCCAGCGCGGCGCGCACCCGGGCGGGGCCGGTCCCCAGCTCGGCCGCGGCCCGGGTCGTGGGCAGGCCGGGCCCGCGCAGCAGCAGCCGGTACAGCCGCTCGTCGAAGTCCGACAGGCCCACCGCGCCGAGCACAGAGCCGTCCGCCACAAAACACCTTCCGAAAATGTCGTTTTTGGTCACGTGGCCGAAAATGTCAGCACTATATCTCGACACTGATCTCCACTGGACGCTTGACTCCATGGCGGCCCTCCGGTGATCCTCCCCGGACGGGTGACCAGGCTCGTCCCCCCTTGAGGAGCAATGTCCCGCAACACCCGCGTTCATCGCGCACTGGCACTGGCCGCCGCGCTGGCGGTCACCGCCGCCGTCCCGGCCGTGGCCCGGCCCGCAGCGGCCTCCACAGCGACCGCCGCCCCGCCCGCCGCCCCCTCCCCCTACGTCGTCACCCTGACCGAGTCGCCCCTGGCCACCTACGACGGCGGCGTCACCGGCATCGCGCCCACCAGGGGCGGCAAGGGCAGGAAGGTGGACACCACCAGCCCCCACGCCAGGCGTTACCGCGACCGCCTGACGACCCGGCAGGACGAGGTGGCCCGCAGCGTCGGCGCGTCCGCCACCGCCCACCACGTGGTGGCCTCCAACAGCTTCACCGCCGACCTCACCCCCGCCCAGGCCCTGCGGCTGCACGCCACCCGGGGCGTGCTCTCGGTCACCCCGGACGTCCTGCACAAGGCCCTGGACGACCGGAACTCCACCGACTTCCTGCGCCTGTCCGGCGACCGCGGCCTGTGGGCCGCACTCGGCGGCACGGGCAAGGCGGGCAAGGGCGTGGTCGTCGGCGTCGTCGACACCGGCATCTGGCCGGAGAACCCGTCCTTCGCCGGCCCGGCCCTCGGCACGGAGCCGCCCGCCGACGCCGACCCGTACCGTCCCTATCTCAAGAACGGCGCCACGGTCATGCGGAAGGCCGACGGCTCCACGTTCACCGGCCTCTGCCGGACCGGCGAGCGCTTCACCGCCGACCTGTGCAACGGCAAGCTGGTCAGCGCCCGCTACTTCGGCGAGCAGTGGCTCCGGCAGACCCCGCCGCAGCAGCGCGACGACTTCGCCTCACCGCGCGACGCCCAGGGCCACGGCTCGCACACCGCCGGGACCGCGGCGGGCAACCACGGCGTCCCGGCCGCCGCGAACGGCATCGACTTCGGCACGGTCTCCGGCGTCGCGCCGGGCGCGGCGATCGCCGTCTACAAGGCGCTGTGGCAGGGCAAGGACGGCGGCACGACGGGCGGCTTCAGCTCCGACCTCATCGCGGCCATCGACCAGGCGGTGGCCGACGGCGTGGACGTGATCAACTACTCGATCGGCAGCGCGATGTCGGAATCGGCCGCCGACGACCCGATCCAGCTCGCCTTCCTGGCCGCCGCCCAGGCCGGCGTCTTCGTCGCGACGGCCGGCGGCAACTCCGGCCCCGACGCCTCCACGCTGGACAACACCGCGCCCTGGACGACGACCGTCGCCGCCGGCACGATCGCGCCCCGCCGGGGCGAGGTCCGGCTCGGCGACGGCGCCGCCTACCGGGGCATCAGCACCTCGGTCGTCGCGCCGCTCGGCCCCGTGCCGCTGGTCACCGCCGTGTCGGTGAAGACCGGCCAGGCGGCCGACGCCGACGCCGAGGTGTGCGCGGCCGGCTCGCTCGACCCGGCCGAGGCGGCCGGGAAGATCGTCTACTGCGCGCGCGGGACGACACCCCGCGTGGACAAGTCGGCCGAGGTCAGGCGGGCCGGCGGCGTGGGCATGGTGCTGGGCAACCCGACCCCCCAGTCCACCGACGCCGACCTGCACGCCGTGCCGACCGTGCACGTGGACGCGCCCGACGCGGGGAGGATCGCGGCGTACGCGGCCACGCCGGGCGCGACGGCCACCCTGCTCCCGGCCCCCGCCGACGGCGTGGCCTATCCCGAGGTGACCAGCTTCTCCTCGCGCGGCCCCGCCCTGTCCGCCAAGGGCGACCTGCTCAAGCCGGACGTCACCGCCCCCGGCGCGGCGATCCTGGCCGCCGTGGCGCCGCCGGGCAACGACGGCAAGGACTTCGACTTCTACTCCGGCACCTCGATGGCCACCCCGCACATCGCCGGCCTGGCCGCCCTTTACCTCGGCCGGCATCCCCTGATGTCGCCGATGGCGATCAAGTCGGCCATGATGACCACCGCCTACGACACCAGGACCCCGGACGTCTTCGCCCAGGGCGCCGGGCACGTGGACCCGTCCCGCATGTTCACCCCCGGCCTGGTCTACGACGCCGGGCCGAAGGACTGGTACGGGTTCCTGGAGGGCCTCGGCGTGGCCACCGGTACCGGCGTCGCGCCGCTGGCCGCCTCCGACCTGAACTACCCGACGATCGCGGTGGCCGAGCTCTTCGGCTCGCGCACGGTCACCCGCCGGGTGACGGCGCTCACGCCGGGCGTCTACCACGCCTCGATCGAGGTGCCCGGGTTCAGGGCGAAGGTCAAGCCGTCCACGCTGGTGTTCAAGGAGTTCGGGCAGACCAGGGAGTTCACCGTCACGCTGGAGACCCTGCCCGAGGCCACCGGCGAGACCGCCACCGGCCGGCTCACCTGGAGCGGGGCGGGCACCACCGTGCGCAGCGCGATCGTGGCCACGCCGCTGAGCGCCAGGGCGCCCGCCGAGGTGCGCGGCGCGGGCGCGACCGGCTCGCTCTCCTTCGAGGTGACGCCGGGGCTGAAGAAGTTCCAGGTCACCCCGTACGGGCCGGTCTCGGGAGCCGAGACGCCCGGCACGGTCGGCCAGGACGAGGTGTGGGGTCGCGAGATCCCGGTCACGGTGCCCGACGGCGCCAGGGCCGCCGCGTTCCGCATCAAGGCGGTGAACCCGGAGGCCCAGGTGGGCGGCCTGCTCGTCTACGAGGGCGCCGGCGGGCGCGAGTTCGAGGCATGGGTGTCCAGCCCGGACGGCGACCACCGCGCCGTGCTGTCCCGCCCGCGGGCCGGCAGGCACACCCTGATCGTGCTCAGCCTCGGTGACCTGCCGGGGACGACGTCTACGGCGTTCACCACCCAGGCCGACATCGTGGCGGCGGGCCACGCGCGTGGCGCGCTCACGGTGACGCCGGCCCGCCCGAAGGTGACCGCCGGCACGCCGTTCACGCTGACCGCGTCCTGGACGGGCGCGACGCCGCGCGTCAACACCGGCTACGTCGAGTACCCCAACGGCGCCGGGACGATCGTCACGATCAACTAGCCGCCCGCCACTCCGGCCGCCACGGCAGAACCCGTCCGAACCGGACGAGTTCCCCGTAGTGGCCGGGGTCCACCGGGCCGAGGGCCAGGTCGAGCAGGGGGACGGCGGCCTGCTCCGGTGAAGGGGCGCCGCTGACGTCCCACCACAGGCCGGACGTCGGCGTGTTGATCATCCCCGGGCAGACGGCGGCCAGCAGGATCCCGCGGCGGGCGTCGTCCTCCCGCCGCCGTCCGGCCAGCGCCCGTACCGCGGCGACCTGCCAGACCTTGGACGGGATGTTGACGAACCCCGGCCAGGGCTGGGCGCGGGCGCTGCCGTCCTTGACCGCGTCGCGCCAGGCGGCCACCTGCGCGTCCACCTCCTCCAGGGTGGTCAGCCCGTCGAAGCGGTCGTGCAGGACGGGGGCCAGGTGGTGCAGCGTGCCCAGCGAGCTGCCGACCACCAGGAACCTGCCGCCGTCCCGCACCAGCGGGGCGAAGGCGCGCAGGAGCCGGGTGGTGCCGAAGTTGTTCACATCGGTGTAGGCGTCGATGAGGGCGCGCATGTCGTCGTCCGGGCCGACGCGCATGACGGCGTTGCCGGCGACGACGTCCACGCCGCCGTGCCGCTCACGCAACAGGCCGGCGAGCTCGGCGGCGGCCCGCGGGTCGGCCACGTCGAGCAGCTCGCCGCGGACGCGGGCGCCGGTCGCCGGCATCGCCGCCGCGGCCTCGGCCACGCGGGCGGCGTCGCGCCCGGTGAGGTAGACGGTGTCGTCCGGCGTCATCCGGCGGGCCAGCCCTTCGACGAGGGCCAGCCCGAGCCCCTGCGTCGCGCCGGTCACCAGGGCGACCTTCGGGGTGGTGCTCATTGTCGCTCCTTCGGGAAGTGCTTCTGCGGGCCGGTGCGCGCTCCCGGCACCGGTCAGGTTAGAAGCGGCCGGAGGTATTCGGGTAGCGAAAGTTCCTCAAGTCCGGTATGCGTGATCGGCATGGCCTTCACCGACGCGTCGCTCACCGCCCTGCGGGTCTTCCGCGAGGTCGCCGAGCGGGGCACGCTCACCGCGGCGGCCGGCGCCCTCGGCTACACGCAGTCCGCCGTGTCCCGGCAGGTCGCCGCGCTCGAACGCGCCGCCGGGGCCCGCCTGCTGGAGCGGCGGCACGACGGCGTGCGCCTGACCGCCGCCGGACGGCTCGTGCTGCGCCGCGCCGCGGCCGTCGTGGACGAGGTCGACGCCGCGGCCAGGGAGCTGGCCGGGCTGCCCGGCGAGCCGGCGACCGTCCGGTTCGGCTGGTTCGCCGCGGCGGGGGCCGTGCTGGTGCCCCGCGCGCTGGCCGAGCTGCGCCGCACGCGTCCGTCCATCGCGGTCACCGGGCGGGAGGACGGCAGCTCGGCCCTGGTACGCGCGTTGCGGGCCGGCACGCTGGACGTGGCCCTGCTCAGCTCGGCCCCGCCGTTCCGCGCCCCGGACACCGAGACGCCGCCGCTGGAGATCGAGATCCTCACCGAGCGCGGCCTGCGGGTGGCCGTCCCCGCCGCGCACCCGCTGGCCAGGGGCGAGTACGTGGACGTCGCCGACCTGCACGGCCGCCCCTGGATCGCCAGTCCGGCCGCCCCGGCGGGCGAGAGCCCCACCCTGGGCGTGTGGCCTGGCCTGGACGAGCGGCCGGAGACGGTGTTCGTCGTCCGCGACTGGCTGGCCAAGCTCGCCCTCGTGGCGGCCGGCTGCGGGCTGACCACGGTGCCGGCGTCGATGGGCCCGGCCGTGCCGGAGGGCGTACGGGTGCTGCCGGTGCGGGGCGGGCCGCGCGAGCAGCGGCGGCTGCTGCTGGCCCGCCTCCCCGGCCCCGTCCCCGGGCCGGTCGCGGACCTGGCGGGCGTGCTGCGCGCCACCGCCGTCGGCTCCTGACCGGGCCACCGGTTATGGTGTGGCCTGTGATCCGTGCCGTGGTGGTTGATGTCGACGACACCCTGTGCCTCACCGAGGCCGCGTGCTTCGAGCTGGAGAACGAGGTCCTGGCGCGCCTCGGCCACGGGCCCATGTCCAGGGCGGTGCACGTGGCGACCTGGGGCCGGCCGCTGCACGAGGCCATGCCGCTCCGCTCGCCCGGCCTCGACCTGAGCGCCTACCTGCCGCTGCATCACGCCGTGCTGCGCGAGTACGTGGCGGCCGGGCTGGTCGACGTCGTCCCGGGGGCGAACCTGCGCGCGATCGACGAGCTCAACGCGGCCGGGCGCGAGGTCATGCTGCTGACCTCGCGCGACGAGGCCGAGATGGAGCACCTGATGGCGCCGGGCCACGCGCTGGACGGCCGGATCGCGGCGGTCTACCACGCCGGCAACACGCGCTTCGGCAAGCCCGACCCGCGCGCCTTCGACGAGCTGCTGGCCGCCACCGGCCTCGACCCCGCCGAGTGCCTCTACGTGGGCGACTCCCCCACCGACGCCGAGGCGGCCACCGGCGCGGGCCTGCGGTTCGTCGCCTGCATGCAGAGCGGGCTGCGCCGGCCCGCCGACTTCGCCCCGCACCCGGTCGACGCCTTCATCGACACCTTCCCCGCCCTGGCCGGCACCGTCGCCCTGCTGGAGGAGGCCGCCCGCGGCCCGCTGACGACGGCCCTCGACTAGGAACGTCCTGGACCTGCTCGGCAGAGCCTCAAGCGGCAAAAACCCAAATAACCCACTTTTAGCTTTCTGTCCGATATGTGCTACGTGTAGTGATTATCAGCCCCGGGGATGACAAAGCAAGAAAATCGCGGCTCATTCACCATGAGTCCGATCGGGGGGATATTTCAATGCAGGCAACCAGGGCCTACCGGGTCATCGGAGGCGCCGTTCTCTCGGCCGCCGCATTCACGGCCGGAACGCCGGCGGCCGGCGCGGCGGTCGCCAATGTACCGTGCTCAGGGGCCGCGCTGGTGAACGCGATCGACAACGCCGCACCGGGCGCCACGCTCAATCTGTCACCTGGCTGTACATACGTCCTGAACAACTCGACCGGGCCGCTCCCGTCGATCGACACGCCCCTCACCGTCCACGGGCAGAACAGCACGATCGTGCGGGACGCGGCAGCGAGCCCGTTCCGCCTGTTCACCGTCAACAGCAACTTCAACCTGGACCGGGTCAGGCTCACGGGCGGCGACGCGACGACCTCCCCGGGAGGATTCGGCGGGGCCGTCGCGGTCAACAGCGGAACCACGAACCTCGACAGGGTGCTCGTCCAGAACAACACCGGCACCTTCTCCGGCGGCCTCGGCGGCGTCGGCGGAACTGTCGTCAGCGTGTCGAACAGCAATATCCAGTACAACTCCGCGACCAGGAACGGCGGAGGCGCGACCAATAACGGGAGAATGTCCTTCACCAACAGCGTGCTCGACAACAACCGCGCCGGAGAAAGAGGCGGGGCGATTGCGAGCGACGGAATTCTCACCATCATTCGCAGCACCATCTACGACAATGCGGCCGGCATTGTCGGCGGGGGTGTGGCGAACATCGGTCCCGGCACCGCGGTGATCAGCCGTAGCGTGATCAACGACAACAGGGCCGGCACCGCCCCGGGAGGGATCGACAACGAGGGCGCCCCCGGCTCCGTGACGCTGACGGCCTCGGTCGTGCGGGGCAACGTCCCGACCAACTGCGCACCCACCCCCGTCCCCGGCTGCGTCAACTAGGCGGCGCCCTCGTCCTGGCGTCCCGGTGTCTGGACAAGGGGGCCGGAGGGGCGTAGAGCCGATGGTATGAGCGCCTCGGAACTGCCGAACGACGAGCTGCGCGCCGCCGTCGCCGCGCGCCGGGAGCCGGGTCCCGACTACGAGCAGGCCCTGGTCGACTCGTTCCTGGAGCGGGTCGGCCACGAGATCGACCGGAAGGTCGAGGAGCGGCTCGCCCAGCGCACGCCCCAGGACAGCGGCCACCGGGGGATGTCCGCGGGCCTGGCGTACTTCTCGGTGATCTTCGGTGTGGGCGGGACGATCGCGCTGGTGGGCCGGCCGGACGGGCTGATCGCCGCGATCGTCATGCTGGTCGCCCTCACCGTGATCAACGTGGCCGTCGCCCTGCGCGAGCGGCGCCGCTGACCTCGCGGGTCAGCCGCGCCGCCGGATCCTCAGCACGTTGTCGACGCGGACGGCCGGCGTGCCGCCGGGGGCGGTCTGGGCACGTTCGAACTCCTCGGCCCGCAGCACCTCCCACTCCCCCTCGGCCAGCTCCAGCGCGTCGAGCACCTGGTCGGGGGTGGGCAGCGCGACGCGGGCGTCAGGCTCCCACGGCGGGGGACCGGCGTGCCCGAGCACCAGGAGCTGGCCGCCGGGCGCGACGGCCGCGGCGGCGGCGCGCAGGACCTTCTCCCGCGACAGTTCGGCGGGCGAGTGCAGGTAGCTCGCGGTGACCAGGTCGTACTCGCCCTCAGGGAAGGACTCGGCCAGGTCGTGGCGCTGCCATTCGACGCGCTCGCCCACACCCGCGTCCGCGGCGTGGGCGGCGGCGCGGGCCAGGGCCACGCCGGAGATGTCGGCGGCGGTGACCCGCCAGCCGCGGCGGGCCAGCCACACGGCGTCGGCGCCCTCGCCGCAGCCCAGTTCCAGCGCGGTGCCGGGTTCCAGGTCCGCGACCTCCTCGACCAGGCGCACGTTGGGGTTGCCGCTCCAGATCCGTTCGGACTGCCCGTAGCGGTCGTCCCAGAACCGTTCGCCGGAGACCGGCGCGCCGGCGGCCGCCACCGCGCGGCGGGTCTCCTCCTCGATCAGGTCGGCGTTGATCGCCGCCGCCGCCCTGACCCCCGCGGCGGCCGCGCCGATGACGTTCTCGCCCAGGTTGGCCACGTTCCCGGCCACCCACACGCCCGGGACGCCGGTCGCCCCGGCCGGGTCGGCGGGCACGTGGGCGCCCATGACGTGCCCGTTCATGAGCTGCTCGGCCGTCTCGACGCCGAGCCCGGCGAGCAGGGCCGAGCGGGCGGTGAAGCGCGGGGCGACCACGAAGGCCCGGCACGGGACGACGTCGCCGTTCTCCAGGGTGACGCCGGTGAGCGGGCCGGAGTCCGGCGACAGGCCGGCGACCCGCCCTTCGACGACGGTGACGCCGCGCGCGGCCAGCCTGGCCCGGTCCTCCGCGCCGAGCGGCGGGGCGGTGTGCATGAAGAGCGTCACGTCGTCGCTCCACTGCCGCCACAACAGCGCCTGGTGGGCGGCGATCGAGCCGCCGGCCAGCACGCCGATCGGCTGGTCGCGCACCTCCCACCCGTGGCAGTACGGGCAGTGCAGCACCTCCCGGCCCCAGCGCTCGGCCACGCCGGGCAGCTCGGGCAGCTCGTCCACCAGGCCCGTGGTGACCAGCAGCCGGTCCGCCACGACCGCGGACCCGTCGGCCAGCCGCACGCGGAAACCGCCGGCGTCCAGGCGTTCGGCCGCCACGGCGGAGCCGGTGACGAGCTCGCCGCCGTACCCGGCCACCTCCGCGCGGCCGGCGGCCAGCAGGTCGAGCGGCGAGGTGCCCTCCCGGCCCAGGTAGGTGTGCACGCCGTCGGCCGGGGCGTTGCGCGGCCGGCCCTCGTCGATCACCAGCACCCTGCGGCGGGCCCGGCCCAGGGTCAGGGCGCCGCTGAGCCCGGCGGCCCCGCCGCCGACGACCACCACGTCGTACTTGTCGTCCATCGTGTTCCTCCAGAGATGTGCCGATGGCACACTGTGCGTCCTGCGCGACGAGGTTGACAAATGTCGTTGCCGAAATGGCAAGCTGGGGCGCATGGACGAGACACCGGATCTCGACGAGGTCCTGCGGGCGGTGGGGCCGCGGCTGCGCGCGTTGCGGCAGCGGCGGGGCGTGACGCTGGCGCAGCTCGCCGAGGCGACGGGGATCTCGGTCAGCACGCTGTCGCGGCTGGAGTCGGGCGGGCGCAGGCCCACGCTGGAGCTGCTGCTGTCGCTGGCGCGCGCCCACCAGGTGCCGCTGGACGAGCTGATCGACGTGCCGCCGACCGGCGATCCGCGGGTGCACCTGCGGCCGGTGTCGCGGCACGGCATGACGTACATCCAGCTGAGCCGGCGTCCCGGCGGGATCCAGGCGTACAAGCAGATCTACCCGCCGGGCTGGCCCCACGGCGAGTACGAGCAGCGGGCCCACGAGGGCTACGAGTGGCTCTACGTCCTGTCCGGGCGGCTGCGCCTGCTGCTCGGCGAGCACGACGTGGTGCTGACGGCGGGCGAGGTGGCCGAGTTCGACACCCGCGTGCCGCACGCGTTCGCCAATCCCGGCCCCGATCCCACGGAGGTGCTGGCCCTGTTCGGCCGGCAGGGCGAGCGCCTGCACGTGCGCGCCCGCCCCACCGCCGGATGAGCCGCCCGGGACGTGCCGCCCGGGACGTGCCGGTCAGGAGGTGCCGAAGCCGTCCAGCTGCTCGCGCTCCTCGGGGGTGGCGAGCTCCTGGAAGACGGTGATGTGCAGGCCGCCGGGCGCGTCGAGGCGGGCGTTGAGCGACTGCCAGGGGGTGAGCGTGGGCGGGGCCACCTCGTCCGCGCCGGCCGACACCAGGCGGGCGGTGGTCTCGCGGGAGTCGGCCACCTCGAAGGCGACCCGGAGCTTGGGCGCCACCTGCCGCCCCACCTCGACGTCGTCGATCATCTTCTTCTGGGCCGGGTTCGCGATCTCCAGGGTGGCCCGGCCCGCGTCGAGGATGGCCACGCGGGCGCCGTCGCCGGAGGAGTAGGCGGCCTCCTCGGGCAGGCCGAGCACGTCGCGGTAGAAGGTCAGCGCCGCCTCGTAGTCCTCCGCCTCGACGACCAGCCGGAGCTGTCGGACGGCCGGGGCGTCGGGGTGGTCGTTCATGGGTTCTCCTCATCGGATGCGGACGATCACCCCCGCCAACCCGCGCCCCGGCCGGGAAATTCCGTCACCTGGCCCTTCCGGGCTCGTTCAGGCCGCGCTGAGGGCCTTGACCAGGTCGTCGAGGACGACGCCGGCGGCCAGCGGGGCGCCGCGGGTGCTCCAGACCGAGCCGTTCACCGGCACCACGTGCCCCGCCTTGACCGCTTTCAGCTCCTTGAACGCGGGCGTCTGCCGCACCTCGTCGAGCGTCTTCTCGCCGTCGGCGGTCAGCGTGGAGACGAACAGCCATTCGCCGTCGATGTCGGACAGCGCCTCCAGGCTGAGCGGCATGGAGTGGGCGGTGCCGTCCTTGTCCTGGGCGGCGGGACGGGTCAGGCCGAGGTCGGTGGCGACGAAACCGGCGAACTGCCGCTTCTCCATCCAGCTCGGGCCCTGCGGATTCCACCGCACGATGCTCACCTCGGCCGGCTTGATCCTGGCCTTGGCGGCGGCGACGCGGGCGTCGTAGTCGGCCATGACCTTCTTGGCCGCGTCCAGCTTGTTGAGCGCGTTGCCGACGCCCATGAACGACAGTTTCCAGTCGTCGGTGGGGGCCATCGTCACCACGGTGGCCGGGGTGACCTTGCGGAGCTGGTCGAGCACCTGCTGGTCCTGGAGGTCGCCGGCGAGGATCAGGTCCGGCCGGGCCTCGACGACCTTGTCGATGACCGGCTGCAGCAGGTTGCCCACGACCGGGACGCCCTTCACCTTGTCGGCCAGGTACGCCGGCGGCGTGGCGATGCCCTGGCCGTTGGTGATGCCCACCGGGGTCACGCCGAGGGCCAGGACGGCGTCCAGGTCCTCCTGGGTGAGGGTGACCACGCGCTTGGGCTCGGCCGGGACCTTGATCAGGGTGCCGGTGGCGTCCTTGACCTCCCGGACGGCCGGCGCGGCGGCGGCGGACGCGCCCGGCGAGGCGGGTGCGGAGGACGCGCCGCACGCCACGGCGGTCAGGACGGCGGCGGCGGCGACGAGCAGTCCGCCGACCCTGCGGAGAGGGGCCATACGAGCTCCCGAGCTAAGAAATTAGGAAAGGCTTACCTTTTTTAGGTTAGCCTTACCTTATGTTTACGCAAGTCCGCGCCTTCGGACTCGGCGCCGCCGCACTGCTGGCCCTGTGCGCGGCGTCCATGCTCACCGGCGCGGGCCGGGTCGCCCCCGGGCAGGTCCTCGACTACCTGCTCGGCGGCGGCGGGGACGGCCACCTGCGGATGGTGGTGGACACGCTGCGGCTGCCCCGCACGCTGGCCGCCCTCGTCGTCGGCGCCGCGCTCGGGGTCTCGGGCATGCTGCTGCAGTCGGTCACCCGCAACCCGCTGGCCGAGACCGGGCTGCTCGGCGTGAACGCGGGCGCCGCCCTCGGCGTCGTGACCGGGATCGTCACCGCGGGGGCGCAGACCGGGGGCGCGTACCTGGGATGGGCGCTCGGCGGCGCGCTCCTGGCCACCGGGGTCGTGCTCGCGATCGGGGCCCGGCTCTCGCCGCTGAAGCTGGTGCTGGCCGGGGCCGCCCTGTCGGCCACGCTCACCGGGATCACCACGGCCGTGCTGGTGGCCGACCCGGTGACGTTCGACCAGTACCGGTACTGGATCCTCGGCTCGCTGGCCGGGATCCCCATGGACCGGGTGCTGGCGATCGCGCCGGCGGTCGCGGCGGGGCTGGTCATGGCGGCGGTCGCGGCCCGGCCGCTGGCGGCGCTGGCGCTCGGCGACGACCTCGCCGTCGCGCTCGGGCACCGGCCGGGGCGCACCCGGCTGTGGGTGACGGTGGCGGTGACGCTGCTCAGCGCCGCGGCGGTCGCGGTGGCCGGGCCGATCGGCTTCCTCGGCCTGCTGGCCGGTTACCTGTCCAGGACACTGCTCGGAGGCCGGGTCGGGCCGCGGATCGTGCTGTCGGGGCTGGCCGGGGCGGTGGTGCTGCTGGGGGCCGACGTGCTGGCCCGGGTGGTCATGCGGCCGTACGAGGCGCCCGTGGCGCTGCTGGTCGCCGTGCTGGGGGCCCCGGTGCTGGTCGTGGTGGCCAGGTCGCGGGCGGTGGCCGCGGGGCCCGGCGACCTCGTCCCGTCCCGCGCGCCGCGGCGGCGGCTCGCCCGCAGGACCGCGCGGGCGGGTGGGATGTCGCCTTCCGACGCGCGGGTCGTGCGGGGGCGGGGCTGGTCGGTGCTGGTGCCCGTACGGTCGTCCGTGGCGGCGGCGGCGCTGCTGGCGGTCACCGCGGTGGCCGTCGTGGCGGCGGTCGCGGCCGGGCAGTCGGGCATGACGGCCGGGCAGGCGCTGGGCGCACTGGCGGGGGCGGGCGAGGGCGGGCACGTGCTGCTCGTCCAGGAGATCAGGCTGCCGCGCGTGGTGGCGGGGCTGGTGGCCGGGGCGGCGCTCGGGCTGTC
Source organism: Nonomuraea sp. NPDC005692 (assembly GCF_040631115.1). Taxonomy (NCBI): domain Bacteria; kingdom Bacillati; phylum Actinomycetota; class Actinomycetes; order Streptosporangiales; family Streptosporangiaceae; genus Nonomuraea; species Nonomuraea sp. NPDC005692. The sequence continues at coordinate 23,276 of NZ_JBEXYU010000029.1, forward strand.
CGGCTGCCTGACCCAGGCGCTGGCGCGCAACCGGCTGGCCACCCCCGACATGCTCGGCATCAACCAGGGCGCGGTCATCGCCATCATGGTCGCCGGCATGGTGTCCGCCTCGGGCACGCTGTTCGCCCACTGGTGGATCGGCCCCGCGGGCGCGCTGGCCGCCGCCGTGGCGGTGTTCGCCGTCTCGGGCGGCGTCGGCCGGCAGGGCTACCGGTTCATCGTGACGGGGCTGGCGCTGACCACGCTGGCCGGCGCGCTCACCCAGTCGCTGCTGGCCTGGCAGGGGCTCGGCTCGGCCACGGCCGTGCACTCCTGGAGCGTGGGCAGCCTGGCCGGGCGCGGCTACTCCGTCGCCCTGCCCGTGGCCGCCGGGCTGGCGGTGCTGGTCCCGGCCGCGCTCGCGCTGGCCCGCCGAGTGGCCGTGCTGCGCTTCGACGAGGACGTCAGCGCCGGGCTCGGCGTCGCGCCCGGCCGTACCAGGATCGCCCTGCTGGCGCTCGCCGTCGTGCTGGCCGGGCTGGCGGCGGGCGTGGCCGGGCCCGTCGCGTTCGTGGCACTGGCCGCGCCCGTCGTCGCCGCCCGGCTGGCAGGACCGGCCCGGCTCCCCCTGGTCGGCGCGCCGCTCACCGGCGCGGCGCTGGTCGTGATCGCCGACACGGCCGGGCGCGTGGCCGCCGACGGCGCCGAGATCCCCGTGGGCGTCGTGACCAGCATCCTGGGCGGCCCCTTCCTGCTGTGGACCCTGCTGTCGGACCGGAGGTCGTGACATGACACCCGCAACCACCCCGATCGTCGAGCCCGCCGGCACGCCCGGCCGGTGCAAGGTGACGTTCCTCTGGCGGCCCAGGTCGCGTGGCGAGCAGGCGGTCGTGCTGATCAACACGATGACCGACCGGGACCGGCACGCGGGCGACATCAGCAGACATGTCATGACCCGCCGTCCGGGCAGCGACCTGCTCCACCTGACCTACGAGCTCGACGCCGACCTGCGTGCCGGCTACCAGATCCTGCCCTGCGACCGGCTGCCCGGCACCGACCGGGACTCCTGGCTCCAGGTCATGCGCACGGCCGTGCCGGATCCGGGCAACCCGCTCACCGTGCCCGGACCGCCGGACCGGCGTCCCTCCTCGTTGCTGGAGCTGCCGCAGGCGCCGCCGCAGCCGTACCGGGAGCACCGGCCGGGCGTGCCGCGCGGCCGGGTCGTCGAGGCGCGGTCGGGCGGGCGGCGGGTGTGGGTCTACACGCCGCCCGGCCCCGCCGCCGGCCCCCTTCCCGTGGTGGTGCTGCTGGACGGCGAGGTGTGGGCCGGGCGCGTCGCGGCCACCCTGGACAACCTGGTGAACGAGGGCCGCCTCCCGCCCCTCGTCGTGCTGATGCCCGACTCGGTGGACCGGCCGACCCGGCTGCGGGAGCTGGCCTGCCACGAGCCGTTCGTCCGCTACCTGGCCGACGACCTGCTGCCGTGGGCCGGGCGCACGTGGCGGGCGACGAGCGATCCGGGGCTGACCGTGATCGCGGGGCAGAGCCTCGGCGGGCTGACCGCCTCCTACGCCGCGCTCCTCGCGCCCGGACGGTTCGGCAACGTCCTGTCGCAGTCGGGGTCGTACTGGTGGCCCGACGAGGATCCGGAACGGCTGACCCGCCGGTACGCCGCCGTCCCGAGGCTGCCGGTGCGCTTCCACGTCGAGGCCGGCCGGCTGGAGTGGATGCTGCTGGAGGAGAACCGCCGCTTCGCCCGCACCCTCGCCGCCCAGGGGTACGAGGTGAGCTACACCGAGTACAACGGCGGCCATGACCCGGCCTGCTGGCTCGGCGGCCTGGCCGACGGCCTCACCGACCTCGCGGCGGGCTGGCTGTGAACGTCAGGGACGCGATCCGCCGCCGCGCCGAGGCCCACGCCCCCGAGCTGGTCGCGCTCAGCCACCGGATCCACGCCCATCCCGAGACCGCGTTCGAGGAGCACCGGGCGGCCGCCTGGACCGCGGACCTGCTCCAGGAGGGCGGCTTCGCGGTGACGGCGGGCGCGGGCGGCCTGCCGACGGCCTTCTCCGCCTCCCGCGGCACCGGCCCGCTGACCGTGGCCTTCTGCGCCGAGTACGACGCGCTGCCCGGCCTCGGCCACGCCTGCGGCCACAACGTCATCGCCGCCGCCTCGACCGGCGCGGGCCTGGCGCTGGCCCCGTTCGCCGACGAGCTCGGGCTGACCGTGAAGGTCGTCGGCACCCCGGCCGAGGAACGCGGCGGCGGCAAGGCGCTGCTGCTGGAGGCGGGGGTGTTCGACGGCGTGGACGCCGCCATGATGGTGCATCCCGGGCCGTTCGAGACCGTCCGGTTCCGCTCGTTCGCGCTCGGCACCCTGGACGCCGAGTACACCGGACGGGCCGCGCACGCGACCCTCGCCCCGCACGAGGGCCGCAACGCGGCCGACGCGGTGACGCTGGCCCAGGTGGCGATCGGCCTGCTGCGCCAGCAGCTCCCGCGCGACCTGCGTGTGCACGGCGTGGTCACCTCGGCGGGCGAGGCGCCCAACGTCATCCCGGCCAGGTCCACGGCCTCCTACGAGATCAGGGCCGCCGCCTCGGGGGACCTGGCGGAGCTGCGGGCGCGGGTGGAGTCCTGCTTCCGCGGCGCGGCGACGGCGACCGGCTGCGAGCTGCGGCTGACCCGGCCGGAGCCCGACTACCTGGACTTCCGCGACGACGCCGCGCTGGCCGGTCTGTACGCGGCCAACGCCGCCGCGCTCGGCCGTCCGGCGCCGGTGGAGCGTGAGCCGTTCGCGATGACGGACATGGGGAACGTGTCGCACGTCGTGCCGGCCGTCCATCCCATGCTGGACATCGGGGCGGGCGGGGCCGCGCCGCACGAGCCGGGGTTCGCGGCCGCGGCGGCGGCGCCGGCGGCCGACCGCGCGCTGGTGCAGGCGGCCGTCCTGCTCGCGCTGACGGCCGCCGACCTGGCGCTCACCCGGTAGTCCCGGCCTCCCGCGCGACGGCGGCGGGCCGCAGCAGGACCGCGGCGCCGTACGCCGCCAGCAGGAACGCCGCCGCGGCCAGCAGCGCGGCTGGGTACCCGGCCAGGGCCGCCGCCGCCGCGCACACGCCCACGCCGAGCCCGCCGCCGAGCATGCGCAGCGACTGGAACAGGGTCATGGCCCGGCCCATCACCTGCGGCCCGACCGTCGTGAACGCCGACACCTGCACCGCCGTCACGGCCTGCCCGAGCACCAGACCCACGGCGAACATGACGGCCCGCAGCGTCCAGGGCCCCGGCTCGGCCAGCGCGAGGAACGCGAACAGCGCCGCGCCGCCGAGCAGCCCGGCGGCCACCACCCGCCGCTCGCCCCAGCGGGCGCAGGCGCGGTCCACCAGGAACCCGGCGGCCATGAGCCCCAGCGCCTCGGGGAAGACCACGAGGCCGGCGTCGGTGGCCGTGGCGGCCAGCGCGTCCTGGTACATCACGGGGAAGGCGAACAGCATGCCGAGCAGGCCCGCGGCCGACAGCGTGGCGGTGGCCGCGCCGCGCAGGAAACCGCGGTCGGCCAGCAACCCCAGGTCCAGCAGCGGCAGCTCGGTGCCGCGCGCCGACCTGGCCAGCGCCCACACCAGGGCGGCTCCGGCGGGCAGCGCCGCCCAGGCGAGCGGCGACATGCCGGCGGCGGCCTGGTTCAGCCCGTACATCAGCAGGCCGGAGCCGGCGCCGGCGAGCAGCAGGCCGCGCACGTCCAGCCGGCCGCCGCCGCCCGTCCCGGGGGCGGGCCGTGGCGCGGCGGCCCCGGCGAGCAGGGCCGCCGCGCCGAGCGGCAGGTTGACCAGGAACGCCCAGCGCCACGAGAGCGTGTCGGCCAGCAGGCCGCCGAGCACCGGGCCGAGCGCGGGCGCGAGCGCGGTCGGCACCACGATGTGCCGGGACAGCCGCATGCGCTCCTCGGGGGCGTAGGCGGCGAACAACATGGCCATCCCGGCGGGCGTCAGCACGCCGCCCGCCGCGCCCTGCAGCACCCGGAAGCACACCAGCGACCCCAGGTCCCAGGACAGCGCGCACAGCCCGGAGGCCGCCGTGAACGCGGCGAGCGCGGCCAGGAAGACGCGGGACGCGCCGTACCGGTCGCACAGCCGGCCGGCGACCGGCATGGCGATCGCGAGGCTGGCCAGGAACGCCGACTCCACGGCGTTCGCCGCGGCGGGCGGCACGCCGAGGTCGGCCGCGATGGCGAACAGCGCCGGGTTGACGATCGTCGCGTCCAGGCCGCTGACGCACATCGCCGTGACGTAGGCGGCCAGTACGCGGCCCCTCACCGGCGCAGGCTGCGGGGGCGCAGGTCGGTCCAGGACGCCTGGACGTAGGCCAGGCAGGCGGCCCGGCCGTCCGGCCCGAACCGCACCGACCAGCCGTCGGGGACGTCGGCGAAAGAGGGCCACAGGGAGTGCTGGTCCTCGTCGTTGGCCAGGACGAGGAACCGGCCGTCCGGGTCGTCGAAGGGGTTCACGGGGTGTGCTCCTGGGTCTTGGCGGCGGCGCCGAGGGGGTCGGGGCCGCCGGGCCGGTCGAGATGGTCGAGGCGGGCGGCGACGATCGCGGCGATCTCGGCGATCGGGCCCGGCTGTGTCATGTCCTTGTGGCTGCAGGCCACGTCGTGCGTCTCGATCGTGCCGCCGACGTGCGGGCGCCAGGCGTCCGCGGTCAGGGTGTCGTCCACCGTGTCGACGGTGGCGCGGAAGAACAGCACGTCGCCGTCGAAGCGGCGGGTGTCGAGGGCGCGTACGAGGCGGTTGGTGTTGAGGTAGAGGTCCTTGAGCTCGGCCAGCGTCCCGGCCGGCAGCCCGGCCAGGGGGCTGGACTCGCGGCGCAGGATCTCCGCCACCCGCTCCAGCGTGAGGGCGGCGTCGGGGGCGAAGCCGCCCATCGTGAGCAGCGCCTCCAGCGCCTCCGACTCGTCGGAGGGCGGCAGGCCGCGCATGCCCTCGGCGGGGTAGGCGTCCAGGACGGCCAGCAGCGCGACCTCCTGCCCGGCCAGCCGGAGCTGCACGGCCATCTCCTGGGCGATGATCCCGCCGGTGGACCAGCCCAGCAGGTGGTACGGCCCGCGCGGGCGCACCAGCCTGAGCTGGGCCACGTAGTCGGCGGCCAGGCGGCGCAGCGAGGTGGGCAGGTGGTCGCGGCGGGCCTGCAGCCCGTAGATCGGGCGGTCCGGCACGTGCCGGATGAGGCCGCCGTAGCACCAGCTCAGCCCGCCCGCCGGGTGCACGCAGAACAGCGGCGGCCGGGATCCGGACTCGCGCAGCGGCAGCAGCATCCGCAGCGGGTCGGTGCGCGCGCCGCCCTCGGCCAGGGCGGTGAGCGCGGCGGCGGTCGGCGCCTCGAACAGCGCTCCGATGGACACCTCGGCGCCGAACACCTCCTTGACCCTGGCCACCAGCCGGACCGCGAGCAGCGAGTGGCCGCCGAGGTCGAAGAAGCCGTCGTCCACGCCGACCCGGGGCAGGCCGAGCACCTCGGCGAACAGCGCGCACATCGCCTCCTCGCGCGGCCCGTCCGGCAGCCGACCGCCGCCGGTGGGCGCCTCGGGGGCGGGCAGGGCGGCGCGGTCGAGCTTGCCGTTCACGGTGAGCGGCAGCGCGGGCACCCGGACGACGGCGGCCGGCACCATGTAGCCGGGCAGCGCCCGCGCCACGAACGCCCGCACCTCCCCCGCGTCGGCGTCCCCTTCGGGGGCGGCCCCGGCGGGCGGGACGACGTAGGCGGTGAGGCGCTGGTCGCCGGGCCGGTCCTCGCGGACGATCACGGCGGCCTGGGCGACCGACGGGTGCCGCAGCAGGGCCGCCTCGACCTCGCCCGGCTCGATGCGGAAGCCGCGCACCTTGACCTGCTGGTCGGCGCGGCCCGCGTAGTCGAGCGTGCCGTCGGCGCGCCATCTGGCCAGGTCCCCGGAGCGGTACATGCGGGTGCCGGGCCGGCCGAAGGGGTCGGCGACGAACCGTTCGGCGGTCAGGCCGGGCCGGCCGAGGTAGCCGCGGGCGGGGCCGTCCCCGGCGACGTACATCTCGCCGACCACGCCGGGAGGCACCGGCCGCAGGCGGTCGTCCAGGACGTAGACCCGCAGGTCGGGGATGCCGCGCCCGATGGGGCTGCCGTGCTGCTCGCCGGGCGGCAGCACGTGGTGGGTGACGTGCACGGTCGTCTCGGTGATGCCGTACATGTTGACCAGGCGCGGCAGGTCCGGGCGGCGGGCCCGCCAGGGGGCCAGCCGGGCCGGCTCCAGCGCCTCGCCGCCGAAGATGACGTACCGCAGGGCCAGGTCGCGGCCGTCGTCGGCGGCGATGAGCTGGTAGAACGCCGACGGCGTCTGGTTGAGCACGGTGACGCGCTCGCGTTCCAGCAGGGCGAGCAGGTCGCCCGGGGACCGGCTGGTCTCGTACGGCACCACGACCAGGCGGCCGCCGTGCAGCAGCGCGCCCCACAGCTCCCACACCGAGAAGTCGAAGGCGTAGGAGTGGAACAGCGTCCACACGTCGCCGGGGCCGAACCCGAACCACGCGTCGGTGGCCGACAGCAGCCGGACGACGTTGTGGTGGGTGACGACCACGCCCTTGGGCCGCCCGGTGGAGCCGGAGGTGTAGATGACGTACGCGGCGTCGCCCGGACGCAGGTCGCGCTCGGGGTCGTGGTCCAGCCAGTCGCCGAGGTCGCCCAGCCAGGACGCGTCCACGACGCACACCGGCCCGGCGTCGGCGATCATGTAGTCCGTCCTGGCGGCCGGGTGGGACGGGTCGAGCGGCAGGTAGGCCGCGCCCGTCTTGACCACCGCGAGCAGCGCCGCCACCAGGTCGGGCGAGCGGGGCAGCGACAGCGCGACGACGGCACCGGGCCGGGCGCCGTGGGCGATGAGCTTGTGCGCCAGCCGGTTGGCGCGCGCGTTCAGCTCGGCGTACGTCCACGTGTCCACGGCGACGGCGTCCGGGGTGCGGCGGGCCTGGGCCTCGAACAGGCCGGGCAGGGTGCCGCCGGGCTCGCTGACCAGGTCGCCGTTCCACTCCTCGACCAGGGTGCGGCGTTCGGCGGCGTCGAGCAGGTCGTGCGCGCCGAGTGGCCGGTCCGGGTCGGCCACAGCCTGTTCCAGCAGGCGGGTCAGCCGGCCGGCGAGGGATCGGGCGGTGGCCCGGTCGAACAGGTCGCGGTTGTACTCCAGGAAGCCGGCGCCGGACGGGCCGACGTTCAGGGTGAGGTCGAACTTCGCCGTCCCGGTGTGGACGACCTCGACGCCGGGCGGGTCGGCGGCGTCCTGGTAGACGAGCATGACCTGGAACAGCGGGTGCCGGTCGCGCGACCTGGGCGGGTTGAGCGCCTCGACGAGCCGGTCGAAGGGCAGCCCGGCGTGGTCGAACGCGGCCAGGTCGGCGGCCTTGACCCGGTCCAGCAGCTCGGCGAACGACGGGTCACCAGAGGTGTCGGCGCGCAGCACGAGGGTGTTGACGTAGAAGCCGACGCTGCCGTCCAGGGCGCTGTCGCCGCGGCCCGCGACGGGCGTGCCGATCGGGATGTCGGTGCCCGCGCCGAGCCGGGTGAGCAGGGCGGCCAGGGCGGCGTGCAGCACCATGAAGACGCTGGCGCGGGCGCGGCGGGCGAGCGCCTCGACCTCGGCCATGAGGGCGGGCGGGAACGCCACGGGGACCGTGCCGCCCTCGCCGCCCAGCACGGCGGGCCGTGGCCGGTCGAAGGGCAGTTCGAGCCGGTCCGGCAGGCCGGCGAGCGTGGCCCGCCAGTGTTCCAGCCCGGTCAGTGGCAGGTCGCGCTGCCACAGGGTGTAGTCGGCGTACTGGACGGGCGGCGGCCCGAACGCCGGCGCCTGTCCGCTCCGGCGGGCCTCGTAGGCCGCCCGCAGGTCACCGACCAGCGGCCCCGCCGACCAGCCGTCGCCCGCGATGTGGTGCAGGACGAGCATCAGCACGTGCTCGTCGGGGCCGAGCCGCAGCAGGTGGGCGCGGAAGGGCGGCTCGGCGGCCAGGTCGAAGCCGCGGCGGGCGATCCGCCGCATGGCCGCGGCGGGCTCGTCCGGCTGCCAGACGGGCATCGGGACGCTGTACCGGTCCAGGACCCGCTGGCAGGGGACGCCGTCGCGTTCGGGGAAGACCGTGCGCAGGATCTCGTGCCGGGCCACGACGTCGTCGAGCGCGGCCCGCAGCGCGGCGCGGTCCACGTCGCCGCCGAGCCGGAGTGCCAGGGGGATGTTGTACGTCGGGTTGGGGCCCTCGATCCGGTACAGGAACCAGAGCCTGGCCTGCGCGGACGACAGCGGCACGGGGTCGGGCCGCATCGCCGCCGGCCCGGTCCGCGGGGACGGGACCGGGGACGGCCGGGGGGCGGTGACGCCGAGCATGGCCGCGAGCCCGGCCGGGGTGGGGGCGTCGAACACGGCCCTGATCGGCACGGCGGCGCCGAAGGTCTCCCTGATCCGCACGGTGAGGCGGGCGGCCAGCAGCGAGTGGCCCCCCAGGTCGAAGAAGCCGTCCTCGGGGCCCGCCGCCGGAAGGTTCAGCACCTCGGCGAACAGGGCGCACATGGTCTCCTCGGCGGCGTTCGCGGGCCCGCGGCCGGTGGCGGCCCTGGCCTCGGGGGCGGGGAGCGCGGCCCGGTCGAGCTTGCCGTTGGGCGTGCGCGGCAGCGCCTCCAGGGTGACGACCTGGGCGGGCGTCATCCCGGCGGGCAGCCGCGCGGCGGCGAACCGCAGCAGCTCCACGCCCGTCGGGACGCCCTCGCCTGCAGGGGTGGGGACGACGTAGGCGATCAGGCGGCCGGCGTGGGCGGCGACCGCGGCCGCGGCCACCGACGGGTGCTCCTCCAGCACCGCCTCGACCTCGGCCGGCTCGATCCGCACGCCGCGCACCTTCACCTGGTCGTCGGCCCGGCCCAGCAGTTCCAGCCGTCCGGGGGCGGCCCAGCGGGCGCGGTCGCCCGTCCGGTACAGCCGCGACCCGCCGGGACCGGCGACGAACCGCTCGGCCGTCAGGTCGGGACGTCCCAGGTAGCCGCGGGCCAGCCCCTCCCCCGCCAGGTACAGCTCGCCCGCGGCGCCCGGCGGCGCCGGTTGCAGTGCGTCGTCGAGCACGTGCGCCGACGAGCCCGCGGTGGGCCCTTCCGAGCCGTCGCCGAGCCAGGTGTAGGCGTCCACGGTGGCCTCGGTGGGGCCGTAGTGGTTGACGGCGAACGTGCGCTCGCGCAGGGTCCGCCACAGCGGGCCGGGCACGGCCTCGCCGCCGACCACGACGACGCGCGGCGGCTCGGCCAGCAGGCCGGGCAGCTCCTTCAGGTGGGAGGGGGTCAGGTCGAGGTGGTCGACGCCGTGCTCGCGGACGTAGGCGGTCAGGGCCTCGGGGTCGCGGTAGCGGTCGTCGGCGAGCAGGTGCAGCTCGTGGCCGCCGATCATCCACAGCAGCGGGTCCAGCGAGGCGTCGAACGAGAACGACGCGGTGTGCGCGACACGCAGCCTCCCGCCGTCCGGGAACAGGCGCTCGCGGTGGGAGTCCAGGAGGGCGGCGAGCCCTCCGTGGGTGCCCACGACGCCCTTGGGCCGGCCGGTGGAGCCGGAGGTGTAGATGACGTACGCGGCGTCGCCGGGCCCGGGGAGGGGCAGCGGGTCCGGCGTGCCGGGCGCGTCCTCGGCCCAGCCGGGGGTGAGCACGACGGACGGGCCGGCGTCGGCCAGCATGAGGGCGCGCCGCTCCGCCGGGTAGGAGGGGTCGACCGGCAGGAAGGCGGCGCCGCTCCGCAGCACCGCCAGCAGCGCCACCACCAGCTCGGCCGAGCGCGGCAGGACGACGGCCACGATCCGCTCCGGGCCCGCGCCGCCGGCGGCCAGCCGCCGGGCCAGCCGGTCCACCCGCGCGCCCAGCTCCTCGTAGGTGAGCCTGTCGCCGTCGCACACCAGGGCCGTCTCGGCGGGCGTCAGCCGGACCCGTTCCAGGAAGGCGTCCACCACGGTCCGCCCGGTGGTCCGCCCGGTGGTCCGCCCGGTGCGGCCGGTCCGCGGCGCGGCCCCGGCGGGAAGGGCCGCGCGGTCCTCGCCGGTGAGGAGGGGGAGGCGGCCGAGCGGGGTGTCCGGGGAGGCGCCGGTCAGGGTGGTGAGGAAACCGGCCAGGCGCCGGGTGTGGGCGGCCAGGGCGTCGGTGTCGTAGCGGGCGGCGTTGCCGTCGAGTTCCAGGGTGAGGCGGTCGCCGTCGGGCAGGAGGGCCACGGCCAGGTCGTCCACCGGGCCGGCGGCCAGGTTGGTGACGGTGGCGGTCGCGTTGCCGAACTTCGTCTCCGCCGGGAACGGCTTGATGTTGAGCAGCGGGCCGAACAGGGCCCGCGACGTGCCGCCGAGGCCCAGGTCGCGGCGCAGGTCCTCGATGCGGTAGCGGCCGTGGCGGCGGGCCTCGGCGATCCGGCGGGCGGCCTGGCCGACCAGGTCGCCGACCGTGCGGCCGGGCCGTACGTCGAGCCGGACCGGCAGCACGTTGACCGTCAGGCACGGCACGCGGACGGCGGCCCCCGCGCGGTTCATCAGCGGCAGCCCGAGCAGCACGTCGGTGCCGCCGGTGAGCCGTCCCACGTAGCAGGCCAGGCCGGCGGCGGCGACGTCGGCCCAGGTGGCGCGGGCGGCGCGGGCGAGGTCGTCCCACCGGGGCAGGGGCGGCAGGGGGGCGCGCCGCCGGACGACCTCGCGGGCCGACAAGGCGGGCGTCCCGGCCGGCCCGGCGGGTTCCGGGGCGCCGGCCAGCTGCTCCAGCCAGTACGCCCGGTCGCGGTCCCGCCGTTCCGAGGCCAGGTACGCCTGCTCCTCGGCCAGCACCGCCGCCATCGACCCGAACGGCCCCGCCCCGGGCGCCAGCCCGTCGGCCAGCGCCGTGTAGATGTCGGCGGTCCGGCCGACCAGCATCGACAGGGCGTAGGCGTCGATGAGGATGTGGTGGGCCCGCAGGTACCAGACGTGGTGGTCGCCGGCCAGGCGCAACAGCGCGTGCCGCGACAGGGGGCCGGTGACGACGTCCACCGGCGTGGCCAGGTCGGCCCGCATCCAGGCGTCCGCCGCGGCCGCCGGGTCGGGCTCGCCGCGCAGGTCCAGCACGGTCAGGCAGCCGCGCAGCGAGTCGTAGTCGGGCAGGTACTGGGCGGGTTCGGCGGTGAAGCGCAGGCGCAGCGGCTCGGCCTCGGCCAGGCAGCGTTCCAGCGCCCGCGCGAAGAGGGCGGGGTCGAGCGGGCCGCGCAGGTCGATGCGGTCCGCGGCGTTGTAGATGGGGTTGGCGGGGTCCAGGCGCTGGGCGAGCCAGATCCCGGCCTGGGCGCCTGTGAGCGGCATGGTCTGCAGGGTCACGCGAGCAGCTCCGCCCAGGCCGCGATGGTGGGCCGGTCCACGAGGTCGGGGAAGCCGAGGTCGCGGCCCTCCCGCTTCCACGCCTCGATGAGCGTCATCACCCTGATGGAGTCCAGGCCGGCGTCCAGCAGGTCGTCGTGCAGGCCGAGCTCGGCGGGTTCGACGTACAGCAGGCCGGCGATCTGGGCGCGCAGGCGCTCCTCGGCCTCAGACACCGGCCACCGCCCCCGACAGGGCGCGGCTGACGCGCGTGGTCGTGGTGGTGACGGCGCACCGCTCGGCGGCGTAGGTGAGGGCCATCTCGTGGTGCTGCCGGGAGAAGTCGGCGACGGCGTCGGCGACCACGAACGCCTGCACGTCCCGCATGAACGCCTCGCAGGCGGTCATCAGCACGCCGATGTGGGCGTACACGCCGCAGATGACGAGCTGGTCGCGGCCCTGCGCGGCCATCAGCTCGGCGAGCCCGGTGCGCTGGTAGGCGCTGTAGCGCCACTTGGTGAGCAGCACGTCGCCGTCGCCGGGCGTCAGCTCGTCGGCGATCGCGGCCTCGCGCGGGTCGGCGCCGATGCCGGTGCCCCAGAAGTCCAGCAGCAGGCCGCGCTGCTCGGCGCTCTGGGCGCCGGGCTGGGCGGAGTAGACGACGGGCACGCCCAGCTCGGCGCACCGCTCGCGCAGCGCCAGCACGTTGGCCATCAGCTCGACCATCGGCGAGCGGCCGGGGGTGAAGGCGCGCAGGAAGTAGTTCTGCATGTCGTGCACGAGCAGCACGGCCCGGCGCGGGTCGGGCCGCCAGTCCACCCGGTTGGCCGGGAGCTCGGACGGCATGGCGTACGGTTCGATCCTGGGGATCGGCATGTCATGTCCTTTCGCGGAGGTGGCGCTTGCTGACCTTGCCGACCGCGGTCTGCGGGAAGGCGTCGACGAACTCGAACCGGTCAGGGATCTTGAAGGCGGCGATGCCGCGCCCGCGCAGGAACGCGCGCAGCTCGGCCCTGCTGGGCGGGTCGCCGTGGCAGATGAGGTAGGCGCAGGCCCGCTCCCCCAGGTAGGGGTCGGGCACGGCCACCACGCTGGCGTCGTGGACCGCCGGGTGGGCCAGCAGGTGGTTCTCGACCTCCTCGCCCGCGATCTTCTCGCCGCCCCGGTTGATCTGGTCCTTGGCGCGTCCCTCGACGACCAGGTGGCCGCTGGGGGTGCGCCGGACGATGTCGCCGGTGCGGTAGAAGCCGTCGTCGGTGAAGGCGGTCCTGTTGTGCTCCTCGGCCCGCCAGTAGCCGCGGATGGTGTACGGGCCGCGGGTCAGCAGGTGGCCGTGGTCGCTGTCGCGGCCGTCGTCGTCCAGGACGCGGATCTCGTCGTCGGGCGAGATGGGACGTCCCTGGGTGGCGACGATGGTCTCCTCGTCGTCGTCCAGCCGGGTGTAGTTGACCAGGCCCTCGGCCATGCCGAACACCTGCTGGAGCGTGCAGCCCAGCTCGGGCCGCACGCGCTTGGCCGCCTCCCGGCTGAACTTGGCGCCGCCGACCTGGAGCACCTCCAGGCTGGACAGGTCGTGGCCGGTGGTGGCGGCGGCGTCCAGCCAGACCAGGGCGAGCGGCGGGACGAGGGCCGCGATCGTGACGCGCTCGCGCTCGACGAGCGGGAAGCAGGTGCCGGGGCTGGGGTCGGGGGCCAGCACGGACGCGGCCCCGGCGCTCAGCGCCCCGAACACGCCGGGCGAGCTCATCGGGAAGTTGTGCGCGGCGGGCAGCGCGCACAGGTAGACGCTGTCCGGCCGCAGCGCGCAGATCTCCGCGCTGGCGCGGAAGCTGTAGATGTAGTCGTCGTGGGTGCGCGGGATGAGCTTGGGCAGGCCGGTGCTGCCGCCCGACAACTGCAGGAACGCGACTTCGCCGGGCGCGGGGCGGTGCCGGCCGCTCCCGCTCGGGCCGCCTTCGTCCGTGCCGTCCTCCGGGCCGTCCTCGTCCGGGTCGGCCTCGGGGAGCTCGCCGAGGACGTGGGCGGGCGTGCCGGGGGCGAAGGCCCGGTGCTCGTCGTCGGGGCAGATGTAGGCGGCGGCCTCGGTGAAGGAGCAGAAGTAGGAGATCTCGGCCGAGCGGTGGGCGGGCAGCGCGAACACCGGCCAGGCGCCGATCCGGAACAGCGCGAAGCACACCTGGTGGAACTCGGGCACGTTGGGGAGCTGGACCACGACGCGGTCGCCGCGGCCGATGCCGCTCGCGCGCAGCCCGGCGGCCAGGCGGTCGGCGCGCTCGTCCAGGTCGCGGAAGGTCCAGCGGGTCGTGGGCGAGATCAGGGCGGGGCGGGGGCCGTACGCGGCGGCCAGGTCGCGCAGCAGGCCGCCGAACGTCTCGCCCCGCCAGTAGCCGGCCGCCCGGTACCGCGCGGCCTCCTCCTCAGACCAGTGCACGCCGCACCTCCCCGGCCCGCGGCTGGTGGAACGGCGCGCGCGGCCGCCTTCCGGCCTGTCGGGGGTGGTCAGGCCAGCGCATCGGAGACCCCCAGGGCGCGCAGCATGGTGCGGAACTTGGCGGCGGTCTCGGCCAGCTCGGCCTCGGGGTCGGAGCCGGTGACGATGCCGGCGCCGGCGTACAGGCGCAGGGTGTGCTCGGCCACCTCGGCGCAGCGGATCGCCACGGCCCACTCGCCGTCGCCGGCGGCGTCGGTCCAGCCGGCCAGCCCGGCGTAGAAGCCGCGGTCGAACGGCTCCAGCTCCTCGATCATCCGCCGCGCCCCCGACTCGGGCGTGCCGCAGACGGCGGGCGTCGGGTGCAGGGCGGCGGCCAGCGCGAGCACGCGGGTGTCGGGGTCGCGCAGCGTGCCGGTGACGCGGGTGGACAGGTGCCACATGGTCTCGGTGGAGGTCAGCTCGGGCGTGACGGGCACCTGCAGCCCCGCGCAGTACGGCGCGAGCGCGTCGGCGACGGCCTCCACGACCAGCCGGTGCTCGCGCAGGTCCTTGGCGGAGGCGGCCAGCGCGGCGGCCCTGCGCCGGTCCTCGGCGGGGTCGGCGCAGCGGGCCGCCGAGCCGGCCAGCGGGTTGCTGACCACCGCGCGCCCGTGGCGGGAGACCAGCAGCTCGGGGCTGGCGCCGGTGAGCGTGCGGCCGCCCGGCAGCGGCGCGGCGAAGGAGTAGCCGTGCCCGAGCAGCGGACGCAGCAGCCCCGGCAGGTCGATCGGCTCGTCCGAGCGCAGCTCCACGGTCCTGGCGAGCACCACCTTGGCCAGGCCGCCGCGCTCCAGCTCGGCCAGCGCCCTGCGCACCGCGGCGGCGTACGCGGCCGGCTCGGGCACCCGCCTGCTCCACCAGCCGCCGCTGACCAGGGGGGCGGCGCCCGGCGGCAGCGGCGGCGACCAGGTCTCGGACTCGGGCAGGATCAGGTGGGCCGCGCCGTCGAAGCCGATGGCCCCGGCTGCCGGGCCGTCCACCCTGCCGGCCAGCGTGGCCAGGTCGCCGGCGGCGACGCCGCGCACCCCGCGGGTGAGCAGCGTGCCGCGGGCGGAGGCGAACAGCACCGACTCCGCGCGGTCGTAGCCCGCGAGCGGATCCGCCGCGGTTGTCAGCAGATGCAATGGAGGTCCAATCTCGATCGGTCCGATCTGGTTCGCCCCGATGCGGGGTCCGGGCTCGCAGGGGGTGGGCTCGGGGGCGGTCCGGGCCGGGTCAGGCGCGGAGGGTGGCGCCGCCGTCCACGAGGAGGTCGTGCATGGTGATGTGCCTGGCCCGTTCCGAGCAGAGGAACAGCACCGCGTCGGCCACGTCGGCCGGGTCGGCCACCCGGCCGAGCGGGATGCCGACGCGGAAGGCGGCCGGGTCGCCGTGCAGGGTGGCCGACAGCGCCTCGTCGGGGTCGGCGCCGTCCCACAGGGCGCGCAGCATGGCGGTGTCGGTCGAGCCGGGTGAGACGACGTTGCACCTGATGCCGTGCCTGGCGACCTCCAGGCCGAGGCAGCGGGTGAACATCCGGGCCGCCGCCTTGGAGGCCGCGTAGGCGGCCATGCCGACGCGCGGCACGCCGGCCGCGTTGGAGCCGACGGTGACGATCACGCCCCGCCGCCGGGGCGTCATGCGGCGGGCGACGGCGCGGGAGACGTGGAAGACGCCGTCGGCGTTGACGGCGAAGCTCTGCCTCCAGTGGTCGTCGCCGGTGTCGTCCACCTCGCCGGGCAGCAGCACGCCGGCGGTGTTGACGAGGATCGCGATCGGGCCGAGGTCCCGCTCGACCGCCGCGACGACGCGCTCGACGTCGTGGGGGTCGCGCACGTCCACGCGGTACGGCCGCCCGTCGCCGCCGGTCACCGGTCGCAGGTCGGCAGCGGCGACCACGGCGCCGGCCCCGGCCAGGGCGGCGCAGACGGCCGCCCCGATGCCGCGGGCCGCGCCGGTCACCAAGGCGATCCCGCCGTCGATCCCGTCCATTGCGGCACGTCCTCCCCGAGTGCTTTAGTTAGGTAAGCCTTGCCTAATTTGACCGTAAAGAGAGCGTCTGTCAAGACCGCCTTCCGGACCCGGCGACAGCCGTCCGCAAGGCCGCGTGAGGAGCGAGATCGGGGATGTCACCGCAGGTAGGAGACGCGAAAAGGCGGCGTGGCCGCGGCTGGGAGCCGCGGCCACGCCGCCGGTACGAGAAGGTGGTCTCAGGCCAGCGCGGGCTGGCGCAGTGTCGGGTAGTCGGTGTAGCCGGTGTGGTCGCCGCCGTACCAGTGCTCGATGCGGACGGGGTTGAGCGGGGCGCCGGCGGCGAGCCTGTCGGGCAGGTCGGGGTTGGCCAGGAAGGCCCGTCCCAGCGACACCAGGTCGGCGCCCGCGTCGAGCAGCCGCTCCCCCTCGCGCCGGCCGCCGTCGGCGGGCAGCGGTCCCGGCCAGGGCTGGGCGGGGTTGGCGATCAGGGCGCCCGGCCAGGCGGCGCGCAGCCGCCGGTAGAGCGGCTGGTCCGGCTTGGCCCACACCAGGTGCAGGTAGGCCAGCCCGAGTCCGGACAGCTCCTCGACGAGCGCCGGGTAGAGCACGTCGGTGTCGCTCTCGCTCATCCCCTGTCCGGGGAACCCGGGTGACAGCCGCAGCCCCACCCGCTCCGGCCCGACGGCGGCGGCGACCGCGCGCACCACCTCGACGGCGAAGCGCATGCGCCGGGCCGTCGAGCCGCCGTAGGCGTCGGTGCGGTGGTTGGTGCCGTCGGCCAGGAACTGGTGGATGAGGTAGCCGTTGGCACCGTGCACCTCCACCCCGGCGAAGCCGGCGTCCACGGCCCGGCGGGCGGCGGCGGCGAAGTCGGCCACGGTGGACTCGATCTCGTCCAGGCTCATCGTCCTCGGCACGACGGCCGGGCGGTTGCCGTCCGGGGTGGCGACCGGCTCGGGCAGGGCCACCGGGGACGGCGCGACCGGCCGCAGGCCGCTGGTGGCGGGGTGGCCGATCCGGCCGCCGTGCTGCAGCTGCACGAACATCCGGCCGCCGGCCTCGGCGACCGCCTCGGTGACCCGCCGCCAGCCGGCCACGTGCCTGGGCAGGTGCAGGGCGGGGATGTTCGGGTAGGTCTGGCCGACGGCGTTGGGCGTGGTGGCCTCGGCGATGATCAGCCCGGCGGCCGACCGCTGGGCGTAGTACTCGGCCATGAGGTCGGTGGGCGTGCCGTCGGCGGCGGCGCGGTTGCGCGTCATCGGCGCCATCACCAGGCGGTTGGGCAGGCTCAGCGAGCCGAGAGTCGTGG
This sequence comes from Nonomuraea sp. NPDC005692, assembly GCF_040631115.1. Classification (NCBI taxonomy): domain Bacteria; kingdom Bacillati; phylum Actinomycetota; class Actinomycetes; order Streptosporangiales; family Streptosporangiaceae; genus Nonomuraea; species Nonomuraea sp. NPDC005692. The sequence continues at coordinate 40,333 of NZ_JBEXYU010000029.1, forward strand.
GCTGGAACAGGGGTGACGTGCCGGACATGTCAGTGCTTCCGATCTGTGCGAGGCGGATCGCCGTGATCCGTGACTGAACTCTGCACCCGGGCGCTGCGGGGATCCTGACGGTCTGCTGACGGTCCTCCTCCGGCACGTGTGTACGGTTCTCCCATGCGGTTCGCAGTACTCGGCCCGCTCGCCGTGTGGGACGACGAGGGGAGGCCCGTCAAGATCGTCGAGAGCAAGGTCCGGGCCCTGCTCGCCGACCTGCTCGTCCACGAGGGGCGGCCGGTGTCGGCCGACCGGCTCATCGACGACCTGTGGGGCGACGAGCCGCCGGGCCGGGCCGGCAACGCGTTGCAGGCCAAGGTGTCGCGGCTGCGCGCGGCTCTGGGGCGCGACCGGGTGCCCTACCAGGCGGCCGGCTACCGGTTGCGGCTGGAGGCGTCCGACGAGGTGGACGCGGCGCGGTTCCGGTCCCTGGTCACCCGGGCCCGCCCGGCCGGCGACCCGCGCGAGCGCGCCGCGCTGCTGACCGAGGCGCTCGGGCTGTGGCGCGGGCCCGCGTTCGCGGACGTCGCCGACGAGGAGTTCGCGCGGGTCGCGGCGCGGCGGCTGGCCGAGCAGCGGCTGTCCGTGCTGGAGGAGCAGGCGGAGGCGCGGCTGGCCGCGGGCGACCACCTGCTGCTGGCCGGCGAGCTGGCGGGGCTGGTGGCCCGCCATCCGCTGCGGGAGCGGCTGCGCGCCGTCCAGCTCCGCGCCCTGTACGTGGCGGGGCGCCAGAGCGAGGCCATCGCCTCCTACGGCGACCTGCGCGACCGGCTCGCCGACGAGCTCGGCGTCGACCCGTCCCCCGCCCTGACCGCCCTGTTCGAGGCCATCCTCCGCCAGGACCCCGCCCTCCTCCCCGCCGCCGCCGCGAGCGTCCCGGCCCCCGCCGCCGTGGAGCCCCGCCGCGCGGTCGCCGCCGCAGTGGAGCCCGGCCGGGAGGCGCGGACGAACCTGCCCGCGCCGCTCGGCGACCTCGTGGGACGGGACGCGGCGGTCGCCGAGGTGGGCCGGCTGCTCGGAGACGTCCGGCTGGTGACGCTGACCGGCCCCGGCGGGGTCGGCAAGACACGCCTGGCGCTGGAGGCCGCCCGCCGGGCCGTCCGCACGACCGGCGACGGGGTGTGGCTGGTGGAGCTGGCCGGGTGGCGCGGTGCCGCCGGTGACCTGGCTCAGCACGTCGCCGCCGTCCTCGACGTCCGCGACGACGCCCCCGCGTTCGGCGCGGGCCCGGCGGCCGGGACGCCCGGGGCGCGGCTGGCCGCCGCCCTGCGGGAGCGCGAGATCCTGCTGGTGCTGGACAACTGCGAGCACGTCGTCGAGGCCGCCGCCGACCTGGCCGCCGGGCTGCTGGCCGCCGCGCCCCGGCTGCGGATCCTGGCCACCAGCCGCGAGCCGCTCGACCTGGCCGGCGAGCGGGTGTTCCTGGTCGAGCCGCTGCGGCAGGCCGACGCGGTCCGGCTGTTCGTCGAGCGCGCCGCCGCGTCCGCGCCCGGCTTCTCCCCCGACGACGAGACCCGCGAGCTGGTGGCCGACCTCTGCCGCCGCCTCGACGGCCTGCCGCTCGCGCTCGAACTGGCCGCGACCCGGGTCCGCGGGCTCGGCGTGCGGGAGCTGGCGGTGCGGCTGGAGGACAGGTTCGCGCTGCTCACCCGCGGACGCCGCGGCGCGCCCGAGCGGCAGCGGACGCTGCGCGCGGTGATCGACTGGAGCTGGGAGCTGCTCAGCACGCCCGAACGCGTCGTGCTGCGCCGCCTGGCCGTCCACCGCGACGGCTGCACGCTGGAGGCCGCCGAGGCGGTGTGCCCGGGTGACGGCGTGGTCGCCGAGGAGGTCCTCGACCTGGTGACCAGGCTGGTCGACCGTTCGCTCGCGGTGATGACCGACGGCCCCGCGGGCCCCCGGTACGGGTTGCTGGAGTCGGTCACCGCGTACGCCACCGAACGTCTGAGCGAGGCCGACGACCTCGCCGAGGCGCGCGGCCGGCACCTGCGCCACTACACGGACCTGGCCGAGCGCGCCGAGCCCGAGCTGCGCGGCCCCGGGCAGCGGGAGTGGCTGGCCCGGCTCGACGCCGAGGCCGCCAACCTGCGCGCGGCGCTGGAGGAGGCGGTCGGGACCGGCGACGCCGCCCTGGCCGGGCGCCTGGCCGCCGCCCTGTCGTGGTGGTGGCTGCTGCGCGGCCGGCTGCACGAGGGCCGCCGCAGCCTGGCGCGGGTGTGCGCCCTGGCCCCCGAGGCGGCCGGCGCGCGGCTGGCCCACGCCGCGTTCCGGCTGCTGACCGGGGAGCGCCCCGGCCCGGCGTCCTGCGACGTTCCCGCGCCGGGCGACGCGGCCGTGCCGGGACCGCCGGCCTGGCTGTACGCCTACGCCCTGTTCAGCGCCGGCGACCCCGGCACGGGAGCGCTCGACGTGGCCGCCGCGTCCGGCGACCGGTGGACCGCCGCCGCCACGCTCGCCCTGCGCGCCATGCACGCGATGCTCCGCGACGACCTGGCCGGGGCCGACCGGGACGCCCGGCGCGCCGCGCAGCTCTTCCGCGAGCTCGGCGACCGCTGGGGCGAGCTGCAGACCGTGCCGCCGCTGTCGTCCGTCGCCGAGATCAAGGGCGACTACGCCGAGGCCGCCCGGCTCCAGGAGGAGGGGCTGCGCATCGCCGAGGAGCTGGGCCTGGCGGGCGAGCTGTCGGTCCGCCACTCCGGGCTCGGCCGCCTGGCGCTGCTGGCCGGCGACTGGGACCGCGCCCGCGACCTGCACGAACGCGCGCGGGACCTGGCCGCGCGGCAGGGCCACCTCTACGGCGAGGTGCACGCGGTGATGGGCCTGGCCCTGGGCGCCCGGCGGTCGGGGGATCTCGACGCCGCCGAGTCCTTCCTGGCCCGCCTGCGCGACGTCTATCCCTCCTCACCCGCGGGCGAGCACCTGGTCCATGCCGAGCTGGGGTTCGTGGCCGAGCTGCGCGGCGATCACGAGTCGGCCGCCGCCCGCCACCGGCGCGGCCTGGAGATCGCCCGCTCGACCGGTGAGCCGCGGACCCTGGCGCTCTCCCTGGAAGGGCTGGCCGGGGCGGCGGCGCTGGCCGGAGCGCCGGAACGGGCCGCGCTGCTGCTCGGCGCGGCCGAGGGGTTGCGCGGCAGCGTGGGCGCCCCGCTGCCGGCCGCCGAACGCGGCGACGTGGAGCGGATCACCGCGGCCGCCGTCGCCGTGCTGGGCCGGGACGTCTTCGCCGCGACGTTCCTACAGGGCACAAACAACTTTCTTGACATCGCCGAAAATGCCGGGTCGAACTTTTCATGAGTCCTGCTCGGGCCGATGCGATCTCATTAACCGGGACGTAAGGCCAGGTCAGCGGCGCGCCTGAGGCGGCGGAGCCCCTTCCTTGATCTATTACTGCCGGTCAAAAAATCAGTATGACAGCCTCTTGCTCTCCTTGGGGATTTTGTTCATATTTGCGGGCAAGTCACCCCACCCTCAGGAGGCTCCAGTGAGCATCCATGGCTTACGGATCCGGCGCGCCGCACTGATCGTCGCCACCGCCGGACTCCTCACCGGCGCGGTCACGGGCGTACCCGCCCAGGCATCGCCCGCGCCGGCCCAGCCCGCCGCAGACCCGGCCGCCGCCGCGGCCCGGATGGAGGGGCAGCTCGGCGCCCGCACCGCCGGCTCCTACTTCGACCAGGCACAGGGCAAGATGGTGGTCACCACCACCGATCCGGCCGACGCCGAGGCCATCACCGCCTCGGGCGCCGTGCCGCGTGTCGTGTCCCGCAGCGGCCCCGCACTCGAGGCCATCATGTCCTTCCTCGACCGCACGGCCGCCGTCCCCGGCACCGCGTGGGCCGTCGACCCGGCCTCCAACCAGGTCGTCGTCTGGGTGGACAGCACCGTCGCGAGCAGCGCGCGCACCAAGGTCCAGATCGCGGTCCAGCAGGCCAACACCCAGGCGGCCGCCGCCCAGGGCCAGAGCGCCGAGGCGGCCACGCCCGCGGTGCGCGTCGAGAACGAGCCCGGCAGGTTCAGCCTCTTCATCCAGGGCGGCGACGCGATCTACGGCGGCCAGTACCGCTGCTCACTGGGCTTCAACGTGGTCAGCGGCTCGACCTACTACTTCCTGACCGCCGGCCACTGCGGCAACATCGCCTCCACGTGGTACGCCAACTCCGCCAAGACCACGACCCTGGGCACCAGGACCGGAACCAGCTTCCCGGGCAACGACTACGCGATCGTCCGCTACACCAACACCAGCATCGCCCACCCGGGCGGCGTCGACCTCTACAGCGGCTCGCGTGACATCACCAGCGCGGGCAACGCCTACGTCGGCCAGTCCGTGCAGCGCAGCGGCAGCACGACGCACGTGCACAGCGGCTCGGTGACGGCGCTCAACGCCACCGTGAACTACGCCGAGGGCACCGTACGCCAGATGATCAAGACCAACGTCTGCGCCGAGGGCGGCGACAGCGGCGGCGCGCTGTTCTCCGGCGGCGTCGCGCTCGGCCTGACCTCCGGCGGCAGCGGCAACTGCTCCAGCGGCGGGACGACGTTCTTCCAGCCGGTCACCGAGGCGCTGAGCGCCTACGGGGTGAACGTCTTCTGATCATCCGCCGGCGGCGGGTGAGACGAACTCCCGTGCGGGCCGCGTCCAGGCGTGGCCCGCACGTTCACGTAAAAGAACCTATACAAAACAGACAAAACGCCCTAATGTGGGCATCGCCCCAGTCGGAAACGACTGGGGCGCCAAGCTTCCTCCGCCGGCGCGCGCGACGACCGCCCACGGCGCCCTCTTCCCGGACAATTCCCCTTCCGGCCGAGGTGCGACCCCCTCAATTACGGTTCGTAATGGCTGTGTTACTGTCCGCGTTATGAACAAATCGGCCACCGAGCGGCAGATCGAAATTCTCTGGCCCACCATCGGCGTATCGGTCACAGCAGACCTTGACGGACGCAACCGCGACCTAGCCGACGCGTTGTGGCAGACCCTGCCCTACCGCAGCCTGCAAGGCCACGCCCTCGTGGCGGGCCACCACCTCTACCATCTGGCCCCGATGCCCGAGTTGCTGCACGTCCCGGGCGTCCACAAGATCGACCGGCGGATCGCACCCGACGGATCGGTGTTCTGCTCCCGTCTCCAGCACCTCGGCATCAAGTACGGCCCGCTGAGCGAGCCCATGCCCGCCACGCCCATCGGCACCGTCCGCGAGGAGGACCTCGACGCGCTCGCCGAGGCCGGGCAGGCGGTGTGGCAGTCGGTGTACTCCGGCGGCGAGCCGGTCATCGTCGAGGTGCGCAGGGCCGGCGACGGCGGCGGCCACCAGCTGCGCCGCCCGACGGCCCGGCACACCGAGGCCGACCAGCTCCTCGCCGAGCTGCACGACGAGATCGAGCGCATCTGGCTCGACCCGCCCCAGGAGCTGGTCGACCTGCACGAGGGCCGGATCGCCTCGGGCGCGGGCAGCTTCGGCACCACGCTGACCACGATGCTGTTCGTCAACGGCGAGACCCGCCCGCTCGGCTACTGCTGCTACTCCGGCCTGGTCAGGGCCGCCCAGCAGCAGCAGCTCCCGCTGGAGTTCCTGCAGCAGATGGCGCGCATCATGGCCGCCACCCCGGCCGAGTTCCTCGGCTACTGCGGGCTGAACAAGCTGCACCAGTTCACCGAGCGCGCGCTGGAGGTCGCCGACCAGCTCCAGGACCGCGAGGACTTCGTCGCGCTCATGGCCCACATGGCCCTGTACGTCAACTGCCTGGGCGCCTGGAACCTCCAGCTCTTCCCGTGGCAGGTCGACGAGCACCTGCGCGCGGACGGCTCGGTGGCCCCGGTCTCCGGCTCGATGCTGGCGCCCTTCAAGAGCGGGACGGTGGCCCCGGCATGAGCCAGGCCGACCGGGCCGAGGTGGTGGTCATCGGCGGCGGGGTGATCGGCCTGTCGATCGCGGCCCACCTGGCCGAGGCGGGGGTCGAGACCGTCGTCCTGGAACGCGACGACCTGGCCTCCGGCGCCTCGCGGGCCACCGCGGACGTGCTGCGCGCCTACTTCTCCGGCGACCCGGTCAGCTCCGCGATGGCGGTGCGCAGCCTGTCGGCGTATCAGTCGTTCCCGCGCTGGCCCGGCGCCGAGCTGCCGATGCGGCAGGTCGGCTACCTCGTGCTGTTCACCGAACGGGAGCAGGTGAACAGGTTCGAGGCCGAGCTGCCGGCGCAGCGGGCCGCGGGCGTGGACGTGTCGCTGATCGGCGCGGAGGCGGCCCGGCGGCTCAACCCGCTGGTCGAGGAGCCGTCGCTGCTGGCGGCCGCGTGGTCGCCGCAGGCGTTCGTGAGCGACACGGCCGCCATCGTGGAGGCGTACGCCGAGGGCGCGGCGCGGGCGGGGGCCTCGCTGCGCACCGGCTGCCCGGTCACCGCCGTCGATCCGGCCACCGGACGGGTCGAGACCGCGGACGGCACGCTCACCGCGCAGGCGATCGTGTGCGCGGCCGGGGCCTGGTCGGGCTGGATCGCGTCGGCGGCGGGCGTGGACCTGCCGCTGACCGGGCCGGCGGTGCAGGAGTTGCTCACCACCGGCCCGCTGCCCGAGATGCCGGACATGCCGGTCACCCTGCACGCCGCCAGCGGGCTGCTGATCCGCCGGCGCGGCGACCGGATCCTGATCGGCATGGGCAACCCCGGCACCGACCGGGACGCCTGGTTCGTCAAGGCCAGGACGCAGCTCGCCACCACCTATCCCGGCCTGGACCTGTCCGGGCTGGAGACGGCGGTGCGCGGCCCCAGGGACGCCAGCCCCGACCGGTCGGCCTTCATCGGCCGGCTGCCCGGATCGCCGGCGTTCCTGTACGCCACCGGGTTCTCCGGCCACGGGCTGTGCAACGCCCCGGCGGCCGGCGAGCTGGTCCGTGACCTGTACCTGGGCCACGACCCGGCGGACGCGTTCGGCTTCGACCCGATCGAGCTGTCGGCCGGGTCGCGACGACGCTCGCGCTGAAACTGTGCCGCCCGCGCCGGCGCCGCATCCTTTCCGTGATCGAGGTGTGGCGTTGCCGCGGGTTGGCACGGCAGCGGGTACGACCGGCACCGGGGGAGACAACGATGACCACGAATCCGTACGCCACTGCGCCCTTCGGCTACGCGGCCGAGCCGACCGCCGCGCCGTACTCGATCGTCGAGCTCATGCCCGGCGCCCGCAACCTGGTCCACTACCTGCGGGTGGCGCCGGGCGAGCGGGTGCTGGTGCTGGCCGAGCACACCGTCGACCCGGTGGTCGTGCAGGCCATCGCGGCCGCGGCGGCCTACCGTGACGCCGACGTGCACATCCTGTCGGTCGCGCCGTTCAGCCCGGGCGGCTGGGACAGCGGGGCCGGGCACCACGTCGAGCGGGCCGCCGTCGGGGCGTCCGACGTCGTCATCGCCTGCACCTGGTGGGGCGAGGTGCACACCGCGCCGCTGTTCTTCGACGAGATCGCGGCCCTGCCGGTCAGGTTCGCGTCCCTGCACATGAGCGCCACGGCGGGCGCGCTGCTCACCGGCGCCCGCCTGCCCAACGAGGTCTTCTACGCCCTGGCGCACCGCACGCTGGAGAAGCTGGCCGCGACCACCAGGATCCGGGTCACCTCGACGGCCGGCACGGACCTGACGCTGTCCGGGCTGACCCTCATGCCGGACGCCGAGCCGCCGGGCCCCGGCCAGTGGCGGCCCTTCCCGTACGGGGGCGTCAACTTCTGGCCCGCCGACACCGAGGGCGTGCTCGTCGTCGAGGACTGCACGGTGACCGGCGTGCCCGAGGAGCCGCTGAGCGTGCACCTGGCCGGCAACGTCGTGCAGAAGATCGAGGGCGGGACGGCCGCCGACCGGCTGCGCCGCTTCTCCCCCGGCGGCTTCTACCTGCGGCACGCCCTGATCGGGCTGAACCCGAAGGTGCGGGTGGCCGGCGGCAGCCAGTTCGAGCGGGAGAAGCACGCCGGCGCGTTCTACTGCGGGCTCGACGCGCTCACCGACGGCGTGGCCGTCACCACCGCGCCCGGCTTCGCCCACTGCGACTGCCAGGTCGACCGGCCCACCCTGTACGCCGACGACGAGCCGCTCGTCCTCGACGGCCGGCTGCTGCTGCTCGACGACCCCGAGATCCGCCGGGTGGCCGAACGTTTCGGGCCGCCGGACGTGATCCTCGACGACAACCCGGTCATGGTCCTCCCCCGCCGCTACAGCGGGGCGACGTCGAGCCGATGACCGCCCGACCGCACCAGACAGACAGGATGACCATGGAACCCGAGTTCGTCCTCGACCCGGCCACCCTCGACCTGCACGACAGCGACGAGCGGCTGCGCCGGGCCGGCCCGCTCGTCCCGGTGCGGGTCGAGGGGGTGCTGGCCTGGGCCGCCACCAGCCACGCGACGCTGGAGGCGGTGCTGTCGCACCCGGCGATGACGCGCGACATCCGGTACTGGGACCCCGAGGCCCGCGCCGCGGCCCCCCAGGGCACCTCGCTGATGCGGCTCGTCACCGACGCGTCCATGCTCAACGCCGACGGCGAGGAGCACCGGCGGCTGCGCGGCCCGCTGGTCAAGCTGTTCAGCGCGCGCCAGGTGCAGCGGATGGAGCCGTGGATCACCTCCATCGTCGGCGACCTGCTGGAGGAGCTGGCGGCCCGGCCGCCGGGCGAACCGGTCGACCTGCGCGCCGAGTACGCCTACCCGCTGCCGTTGCGCGTCATCGTCGAGATGCTGGGCGTGCCCGACTCCCACCGCGAGCGCCTGCGTGCGCTCACCGACGAGGTGGTGCAGCTCGACCAGAGCCCGCCGGACAGCCCGCAGGGCCGCAGGGCGCTGTTCGAGCTGGTCGGCGAGATCATCGAACTGCGGCGCGACACGCCCGGCGAGGACCTGACGAGCGAGCTGATCGCGCTGCACGCCCAGGGCCGGCTGGACGACGCCGAGCTGCGGGACACCGTGCAGGTGCTGCTGATCGCCGGTCACGTCACGACGATCAACCTCATCGCGCACGCCGTGCGCGCCCTGCTGGGCCGGCCCGAGCAGCTCGAACTGCTGCGCTCGGGGGCCGTGCCGTGGAGCGCGGCGGTGGAGGAGGCGCTGCGCTGGGAGTCGCCCAACGCCTACTTCCCGATGCGTTACGCCATGGAGGACCTGGAGATCGAGGGTGTCCGGCTGCGGGCGGGCGAGGCGGTGCTGGCCTGTTTCTCCGCCGCCGGGCGCGACCCCGAGCGGTTCGGCGAGAACGCCGCCGACTTCGACGTGACCAGGCCGGCCGTGCCGCATCTGGCGTTCGGGCACGGGCCGCACTTCTGCCTGGGCGCGCCGCTGGCCCGGCTGCAGGCCGAGGTCGCGCTGCCGGCCCTGTTCGCGACGTTCCCCGGCATGCGGGCCGCCGGGCCGCTCGACGACCTGCCCCGGCTCACCTCGCTGCTGGACAACGGCGTGCGCGCCCTGCCGGTGCTGCTCGGCCCGCGCGCCTCCGGCTGAGCTCCGTGGTGCGGGGGTGGCCGGTTTCTCCGTGATTGCGGATCTTCATGGGCTGCCTTCTCGGAGAGTGCCGCATACGAACGGGTCCGTTGCGGCGGCCGCGCCGGGCGTTCTTTGCTGAATATCCAGGTTCGGAAACCGGGATCGACCTCCAGGGGTATTCATGCAGACGCCCATCGCCCCCATCGGCGCGCACGGCATGCTCGTGTTCCTGTTGCAGATCGGAGTGCTGCTCGCCCTCGCCCTGGGGCTCGGGGCGCTGGCGGCCCGGTTCCGGCTGCCCGCCGTGGTGGGCGAGCTGTTCGCCGGAGTCGTGCTCGGGCCGTCGATCCTGGCGCACGTCGCGCCGGACCTCCACCGCTGGCTCTTCCCCGCCGACCCCGGCCAGTTCCACCTCCTGGACGCCGTCGGGCAGGTCGGCGTGCTGCTGCTGGTCGGGTTGACCGGCATCCACATGGACCTCGGCCTGGTGCGCCGGCGGGCGGCCACCGCGGCCGGGATCAGCGTGGGCGGTCTGGTCATCCCGCTCGGGCTCGGCATCGCCACGGGGTTCCTGCTGCCCCGGATGATCGTGCCCGACGGCACCGACGAGACGGTGTTCGCGCTGTTCATGGGCGTGGCGATGTGCGTGAGCGCGATCCCCGTGCTGGCCAAGACGTTGATGGACATGCGGCTGCTGCACCGCAACATCGGCCAGCTCACGCTCACCGCCGGGATGATCGACGACGCGTTCGGCTGGTTCATGCTCTCGATCGTCAGCGCCATGGCCGTCAACGCGGTCAGCACCGGCACCGTGCTCACCTCGCTGGCCTACCTCGTGGCCATCGTCGTGGTGGCCCTGACCGTCGGGCGTCCGCTGGTGCGCGGCGCGATGCGGCTGGCGGCCCGGTCGCCCGAGGCCGGCCCGACGGTCGGCGTGGCGATCTTGCTCCTCGTCCTGGCCTCGGCCGGGACGCACGCGCTCGGCCTGGAGTCGGTCTTCGGCGCGTTCGTGATGGGCATGCTCATCGGCGGCGCGGGACGGGTGGATCCGGCCCGCCTGGCGCCGCTGCGCACGGTGACGCTGTACGGCTTCGCCCCCGTCTTCTTCGCCACCGCCGGGCTGCGGATGGACCTGACCGCGCTGACCCGCCCGCCGGTGCTGCTGGCCGGGCTCGCGGTGCTGGCCGTCGCGATCGTCGGCAAGTTCGTCGGCGCGTACGCCGGCGCCCGGCTGAGCCGGCTCAACCGCTGGGAGGCCCTGGCCCTGGGCGCCGGGCTCAACGCGCGCGGCGTGATCGAGGTCGTGGTCGCCATGGTCGGCCTGCGGCTGGGCATCCTCAGCGTCGAGGCGTACACGCTGGTGGTGCTGGTCGCGATCGTCACGTCGCTGATGACGCCGCCCATCCTCCGCGCGGCGATGGCCAGGGTGGAGCAGACCGCCGACGAGGAGATCCGCGAGACGGCCCACCGGGCCTGGACCACCACGGCGAGCTGACGGAGACGACGCCTCTCGCGACACGCCCTAAAGTTGCCCCATGTCCGAAATGCCGTCACGGGTGGAGCTGCACCCGCTCACCCTCTCCGACCAGGACGAGTTCTGCTCGCTCGTCCTGGCCAGCGCCGAACTGCACGGGCCGTGGATGCAACTGCCCTCGACCGCCGAGGAGTTCCGGACCTGGATGCGCCGCTTCGACGACGGCAGCAACCTGGGCTTCCTGATCCGCGTCCGGGAGAGCGGCGCCGCCGCGGGCATGGTCAACATCAACTCGATCATCCGGGGCCGCTACCAGGGCGCCTCCCTCGGCTACGCGGCCTTCGCCCCGTCGGCCGGGCGCGGCTACATGACCGACGGGCTCACCCTCGCCCTGCGGCACGCGTTCGGCGTTCTGCGGCTCCACCGCCTGGAGGCCAACATCCAGCCGGCGAACAAGGCGTCCCTGGCCCTGGCCCGGCGCCTGGGCTTCCGTCACGAGGGGCTGTCGCCCGACTACCTCTACATCGACGGCGCCTGGCGCGACCACGAACGCTGGTCCATCACCGCGCCGAGCCCCTGGCAGCCCGATCCGTCCCTGCCGGAGGTGTGATCGGCGGCCGGGGCGTCAGGGCGACGGCACCACCCGCGTGGCCGTCACGAGGTCGTGCAGGGCGGCCCGGTCGCGGCGGGTCAGCACCAGCACGACCGAGGCCCCGGCCAGGGCGTACGCCGCGACCAGAAGGGGCATGGCGACGGCCGAATCCGGGTCGCGGACCAGCCGGGAGACCGCCATGTGCGCGCACTGCCACGGAAGCAGCTTCACCAGGGCGCGCGCCACGATCCGCGCCGCGCCGGGCCGCCCTCCGCCGCCGAGTGCCACGACGAGCCCGGCCCGCCGCTTGCCCCACGTGGCCCGCCGCCGCCCCGCCTCCCCCATGACCAGGTACGCCCCGACGGGCAGCACGCTCAGCGCGGTGATCAGCAGGTCGGTGCCCAGGGCGCCGAGCCCGCCGAACCCCGCTCCCGCGCGACTCAGCGGGACGAACACCGCGGCCAGCAGGGCCAGCCAGGCGGCGATCACGAGATAGTCCCAGCCGGCCGCCACCAGCCTCGGACGTAACGCCGTCCGGCCACCTCGCGTCCGCTCCCGCTCGTTCAGCACGGCCTGATCCTCGCACGGCCGCGACCAGGCGGAGGACGAGGGGGCCACCCCTCGGATCTATGCCGACCGACACAGGCTCTATCGTTCACCATCGACACTGCCGACGGGCACGGGCCCGCGGGGAGGAGATGGTCAGTGGTGACGATGACGACCGCCGGCAAGGTACGCGGGACCGACGAGGGCGGCATCGCCGTCTTCAGGGGCATTCCGTTCGCGAAGAGCCCCTTCGGGCCGCTCAGGATGGCCGCACCGGCGCCCGCCGACCCCTGGGACGGCACCCGTGACGCCACCGGCTTCGGTCCCCGGCCGCCCCAGCAGGCGGTGCTGCCCGGGATGCCGGCGTGGAGCTCCGCCGGCGGGCTCGACTGCCTGACCGTCAACGTGTGGTCGCCCGACCCCGGCGGTTCCGGCCTGCCGGTGATGGTGTGGATCTACGGCGGCGCGTACGTCACCGGCTCCTCCGACCTGCCGGAGTACGACGGGCGGCGGCTGGCGGGCGAGGGCGTGGTCGTGGTCTCGTTCAACTACCGGATCGGCATGGAGGGCTTCGGCCGGATCGACGGCGCCCCGCCGAACCGGGGGCTGCTCGACCAGGTCGCGGCGTTGCGCTGGGTCCAGGAGAACATCACCGCGTTCGGCGGCGACCCGGGAAACGTCACGATCTTCGGCGAGTCGGCCGGCGCGGGCTCGATCGCCTGCCTGCTGACGATGCCCTCGGCGGCCGGCCTGTTCCGGCGCGCGATCGCGCAGAGCGTGCCGGGCCTGTTCCTCACCCCCGAGCGGGCCGCCCGCGTCACCGCGGCCGTCGTCGAGCGGCTGGGCGGCGCGTCGCCGTCCGAGAGCGCGCCGGAGGAGCTGCTCGCGGCGGGGAGCGCGGTGGCCGCCGAGGACTTCACGGCCTTCCCCGGGCGATGGGGACGGCTGGCCTTCGCGTCGGTCCCGTTCATGCCGGTCGTGGACGGCGAGGTCCTGCCCTCGCTGCCGTGGCCGGCCCTGGCCGGGGGCGCCGCCCGGGACGTCGACCTGGTCGTGGGGTTCACCAGGGACGAGTTCGACCTCTTCCTCTCGATGGACCCGAGGCCGGACGACGACCTGGCCTCCCGGCTCGACGCGGCCCTCGCGGCGCTCGCCCCGCCCGGCGCGGACGCGGCCTACCGCGCCGCCCTCCCCGGGGCGTCCGCGCGGCGGCTGTACGGCACGCTCATGTCCGACTGGCTGTTCAGGATGCCGAGCGCGCTGCTGGCCGACGCGCATCGCGGGCGCACCTTCGCCTACGAGCTGGCCTGGTCGCCCACCCCGCTCGGCGCCTGTCACGGCCTGGACGTGCCGCTGACCTTCGGCACCCTGGACACGCCACTGGCCGCGATGCTGACCGGGGGCGCCCCCGAGGGCGAGGCGCTCTCGGGGCAGTTCCGCACCGCCTGGACCCGGTTCGCGGCCACGGGCGACCCCGGCTGGCCCGGCCACGAACCGGAGAAGGCCGTCACCCACGTCTTCGACGTGGGCAGCTCGGACGTGGCCGACCCCGAGGCGTCGTCCAGGGCGCTGTGGTCCGGCACCGGCGTCGGCGTCATCGACTGAACGACGCCCCGGCCCGGCGCCTCGGGGGCGCCCGCCGCGTCCCGGGTCAGCCGGAGACGTACGTGATGGAGCCGGTCCAGCGGTTGGCCGCGTCCCGGTAGACCTGGAACAGCCCGGTGTCGAAGTACGGGGAGATGCCGGTGTCGTACCGTCCGTCGGCGTCGGTGTCGGCGACGCTGATCGTCAGGCCGGTCAGGTAGCCGGCCCGGGTCTCGGCGTCGTACCCGGTCACCCACGCCGCCCCCGGCGAGACCGTGAACGGCGACTCCACGCCGACGGGCCGGTCCGCGCGCAGGATGGAGGGCTTCACCGCGAACGTCGGCCCGGTCGAGCGTTCGAGGCTCTGGCCGGCGTACGGGCCGGTGCCGTCGGGGTGGAGCCCGGAGGGGTGGCCGAAGACGTCGGCCGCCGGCGGGAGCGGCTGGTTGGCCGCGATCCCGAGGCCGCCGACGTTGTCGCCGAGGCGGCCGACGGTGGTCAGCGTGTCCGGGGCGGACAGGACGACGCCGCTGTGGACGGTGGCGAAGGCGTAGTCCCGGTCGAAGTCGTGCAGGTCCTCGAAGTCGTAGTGGGTGATGCCCTGCTTGCCGACGTACAGGCCGTAGGGGGTGGCGCCGTCGGAGTAGGCCGGGACGAAGACCCACTTGCCGAGCGCGCCCATCGGGGCCTCGATGTCGAACACACAGTGGCCCGCGGTGGCGACCAGGTTGCGGTACTTCGACTGCACCGAGGTGCCGGTGCACCAGTGGGGCAGGCCGTCGCTGCCGATGAAGAACACCTTGCCGGACGTGACGACCTCGTCGCCGGGCGGCGGGTTCTCGGCCCCGATCGGCGGGGTGCTGACCGCGGGCCCGTCCGGGACGACGCCGGTGGACAGGCGTTCGCCCCCCGCCACGGCCAGCACGGTGTACGGCGTGGCGGCCCGCAGGTTGGCGGCGTCGCCGTCGAGCCAGAACCTGGCCACCTCCCGGGCCTTGTCCACGACGGTGGCCAGCGAGACCGTCGCGACGGTGGCCGCCCCGGCGGGCCCGGCCACGACGACGGGGGCCAGCAGGCTCAGCGCGGCGGCTGACGCGATCATTGCACGCCTCAAGGACATCTCTCCGTCCGGTAGAGCCGGCCGGACGACCCGGCCGGCGAACACCAAGATCGTAAGCACCACCGGCAGCAGATGCCCACACGTTTTAGATCACATGTTCGAAACGGTGCCGAGCCCGGAAACGCGTACGGCCCATCACCTGGAGGTGATGGGCCGGGTCCGAGGGGAACCGCGCGGGTCAGGACCGCTTGCGGCCCACCGCGCACAGGTGGTAGTCGCCGTCGATCGGGGACGGGTCGGTGTCGGGGTCGGGGCGCCACTCGCGGGTGTTGACGATGCCCGGCTCCAGGAGGTCGAAGCCGTCCAGCATGGAGGCGAACACCGACCGCCTGCGGGCCGTGAACGGCGAGGTCGCGTTGCGGTAGACGGCACTGACGTCGTCGGCCTTGCTCGGCATGGTGTCCGGGGCGACGTGCGTCAGCACGAGGTGGCTGCCCGCGGGCAGCAGGTCGCGGTAGCGGTGGACGACGCCGACCGGGTCCTCGTCGTCGGTGACGAAGTGCAGCAGCGAGACCACCAGCAGCGCGATCGGCCGGGAGAAGTCCAGCACCTCCGCGGCCCGCTCCATGACGGCCTCCGGCCGCCGCAGGTCGCCCTCCTGGACGGTGACGTCGGGCGAGTGGCCGAGCAGGGCGCGGGAGTGGGTGAGCACGACCGAGTCGTTGTCCACGTAGATGATCTTCGCGCCCTCGATCACCTCGTGGACGTGGCCCGCGGTCGGCAGCCCCGACCCGATGTCGAGGAACTGGTCGACGCCCGTCTGCCGCAGGTGGCGCACGGCGCGCTGCAGGAAGGCCCGGCTGTTGCGGGCGTCGCCCCTGATCTCGGGGATGATCGACAGCACCTTCTCCGCGGCGGCCCGGTCGGACGCGAAGTTGTCCTTCCCGCCGAGGTAGTAGTCGTACATCCGCGCCACGTTGGGCACCGCGGCGCTGACGCCCGGCGGGACTCGGTCACTCATCATGTGCCAAACCTAGACGATCTAGGGCTGACGTTGGGATGATCTCTGCCATGTTAGGTCTCGACGCCGCGACGGGCATCAGCAGGACCAACCTCTGGGCATGCATGGGGCTCGGGCTCCTCGGCACGGCGGTCATCACGTTCCTGCCGGCCGCCCAGCCGTACCTGCTCACCGACGCTCTGGGGCTGTCCGGCGACGACCTGGGCCGCACGACCGGCTACCTCCAGGTCGCCGCGGAGGCGGCGCTCATCCTGAGCCTGGCCTGGTACGGCGCGCTCGCCGACCGGATCGGCCGGCGGCCGGTCGCCGTGGCGGGGCTGCTGCTGTGCACCCTCGGCGCGGCGCTCTACCCGTTCGCGGGCAACGTCGCCGTCCTGGTCGCCCTGCGGGTCGTGTTCGCCCTCGGGATCGCCGCCCTGAACGTCACCATGTCCGCGATCACCGCCGACTACGTGCGCGACCGCGCGCGCGGCAGGGCCTACGGCTGGCTCGGCCTGTTCAGCGGCATCGGCGCGGTGATCGCGGTGCTGGTGCTGGTACGCCTGCCGAACATGCTGGAGGACGGCGGCATGGCCCCGGCCACGGCGGCCAGGGTGGGCTTCCTGGTGGTCGCCGGGCTGGTGCTGCTGGGCGCGCTGGCCCTGCGCGGCACGCTGGCCCCCGGCCTGGCCACGTCCGTCGAGCCGCCCGCCGGGCAACCGGCCGGTGCGCGGGCCGGGCTGGCGCGGCTGGTCGTCGAGGGCGTGCGGCTGGCCCGCGACCCCGGCGTGGCGCTGTCGTACGCGGCGTCGTTCGTGGCCAGGGCCGACCTGGCGCTGGTGGCGAGCTTCCTGTCGTTGTGGATCGTGGACTACGCCAAGGCCGTGCGTGGCATGTCCGCCACCGAGGCCCTGGCCAAGAGCGGCGCGATCGTGGGCATCGCGTACATGGTGATCGTGGTGGGCGCGCCGCTGTTCGGCTGGCTCGGCGACCGGATGCGGCGGCAGGACGTGGTGATCCTGGCCCAGGCGCTGGCCGGGGCAGCGTACCTGTCGACGCTGCTGGTCAGCGACCCGCTCGGGCCGGGGATGATGCTGGTGGCGGCGGCCGTCGGGCTGGGCGAGATCGGCGTCATCACCACGGCGGGCCCGCTGCTGGCCCAGCAGGTGCCGGCCCGCTACCGGGGCTCCAGCTTCGGCGTCCAGACGCTCTGCGGCGCGATCGGCATCTTCGTCATCTCCGGCGTCGGCGGCTGGCTCTACGACCTGTGGCGGCCCGCGGCCCCCTTCGCGCTGGCGGGCGCGTGCGGCCTGCTGGTCGCCCTGTTCGGCCTGGCCGTACGCCGCCGGGTGACCCCCGTCCCCGAGGCCGTCCAGGGGACGGTGCCCGCGGCCTGACAGACGAAGGCGCCCCTTCAGGCAGGCGCCCTCGTCGCAGGTCAGGCGACCAGCCGGCGGTCGGCCGCCCGCACGGTCTCCCGCACGACGCGGCAGATGCCGGCGATGTGCCCGGCGTCCACCGTGGGCCCGGTCGGCAGGGACAGGACGCGGGCGGCCAGGCCCTCGGCCCGGGGCAGGGGCAGCGGGAAGTGCCTGCCCGGGTCCGACCGGTACGGCTCGACCTGGTGGCAGATCGGGGAGAAGTAGCGGCGCGCGTGCACGTTCTCCACCAGCAGCGCCGCCAGCACGGCGTCCCTCGACACGCCGGCGACGGCCTCGTCCACCTCGATGACCAGGTATTGGAAGTTGGCCCGTTCGCCGGGCGCCTGGCCGCGCACCACGACGCCCGGCAGCCCGGCCAGCAGTTCCTCGTAGACCCGCTGGTTGCGCCGGTTGGCCTCGACGATGGTGTCGATGGCCTCCAGCGAGGTCAGCCCCATGGCCGCGTGGAACTCGCTCATCCGGGCCACCGTGCCGGCCCCGGAGATCTGCCCGGCCGCGTCGATGCCCTGGTTGCGCAGCTCCCTGACCCGCGCGGCAAGGTCGTCGTCGTCGGTGACGATCGCGCCGCCCTCGACGCTGTTGACGAACTTGGTGGCGTGGAAGCTGAAGATCTCGGCGTCCCCGGACGTCCCGATCGGCCTGCCCCGGTAGGTGCAGCCGAGCGCGTGCGCCGCGTCGAACAGCAGGACGAGCCCGTGCTCGCGGGCCAGGCGCTCCAGCGCGTCCACGTCGCACGGGTAGCCGAAGACGTGCACGCCGAGGATGCCGCGGGTGCGCGGGCCGATCAGGCGCTCGACGTGGTCGGGGTCGGCGTTGCCGGTGATCTCGTCGGAGTCGCAGAAGACCGGGACGATGCCGATCCACTCCAGCGCGTGGGCGGTGGCCACCCACGTGAAGGAGGGGACGATCACCTCGTCGCCCGGCCGCAGCCCGGCGGCCCTGGCCGCGATCTGGATGCCGGTGGTGGCGTTGCAGGTCGCCACGGCGTGCCGGGCGCCGGTCAGGTCGGCCAGGCGCGCCTCGAACTCGCGCACCAGCGGGCCGTTGTTGGTCAGCCAGAGCCGGTCGAGCACGCCGCCGAGCCGTTCCAGCAGGCGCGCCCGCTCCCCCGCGTTCGGCCGGCCGACGACGAGGGGCTCACCGAAGGCCATCGCCGGCCCCCTCCTCGCGCACGCCGACGAACAGCCCGGGGCTGTTGGGCCGGCCGTCGGCCAGCTTGAACGCGGGCCGGAACTCGGCCCGGCAGCCCGCCTTGGCGAACGCCTCCAGGTACTGGTCGCAGGTGAACAGGCTGGAGTACAGGACCTCGGCGAACTCCTTGAAGCCCGAGGCGTCGGCGACCCTGAACCGCACCTCCAGCCGGCTCTTGCCGCCCTCCCTGCGCGAGTGCGTCATGCGAGAGATGACGAGCCCGTCCTCCACCAGCGTGTGGCCGCCGACGTGCCCGTCGAGGAAGTTCTCCGGGAAGTACCAGGGCTCGACGACGAGGACGCCGCCGGGCGCCAGGTGGGCCGCCATCCGGCCGACGGCCTCCACCAGCTCGTCGTAGGAGCCCAGCTCGCCGACGGCGTTGCCCATGCAGGTCACGGCGTCGAAGGTGCGTCCGAGGTCGAAGGTGCGCATGTCGCCGGGGTGCAGCGGCACGCCGGGCAGCCGCCGTCCGGCGACCTCCCGCATGTCGGGCGACAGCTCGACCCCTTCGACGTGGTCGAAGAGCTTGGCGAAGGTCTCCAGGTGCGCGCCGGTGCCGCAGGCGACGTCGAGCAGCGAGGCCGCGTGCGGCGACCGTTCCCTGATGATCCTGTCGAGCTCCTGGGCCTCGCCCTCGAAGCTCTTGCCGCGGCTGCGGAAGACGCGGTCGTAGTACTCGGCGTGGTCGGATCCGTATTCCATGCAGATCTCCTTCAGGCCACCGCCGGGACGGGCTCGGCCGTCACGACCCTCGGCTGCGGGATGGGGATGATGAACTTGCCGCCGCGGCGCAGGAAGTCCCGCTCCTTGGAGATGATCTCGTCGGCGTAGTTCCAGGCGAGCAGCAGGTAGTAGTCGGGCTGCTGGTCGCGGGCCTGCTCGGGCGAGCGGCACGGGATGCGGGTGCCGGGCAGCAGCCTGCCGTGCTTGAGGCTGGTGGTGTCGCTGCAGAAGCGCACCTCGGCGGGGCCGAGCTCGCAGAACTGCAGCAGGGTGGTGCCCTTGGAGGGCGCGCCGTACCCGGCGACGGTCAGGCCGCGGCCGGCCAGGTCGCGCACGAGGTCGCCGATCTCCTTGATCACCTGGTGGGCGCGCTCGGCGAAGGCCAGGTAGGCGTCGTCGGAGTCGAGGCCGCTCTGCCGCTCCAGCGACAGCAGCCGGTCGACGGAGGGGCGGGTGGGGTGGGCCGAGCCCTCCCTGGCGGCGAAGACGACGATCGAGCCGCCGTGCACGGCCGCCCGCTCGACGTCCACGATGCGCAGGCCGTGCCGCCGGAACAGGTGGCCGAGGGTGGTGACCGAGTAGTACGACAGGTGCTCGTGGTAGATCGTGTCGAACTGGTTCTCCTCCAGCAGGTCCAGCAGGTACGGGACCTCGATCGCGACCAGCCCGTCGGGGGCCAGCACGGCGGTGGCGCCGTCCAGCACGTTGTGCACGTCGTCGATGTGGGCGAAGCACTGGCGGCCGAGCACCAGCTTGGCCTCGCCCTGCTCGGCGTGGATGCGGCGGCCCTGGTCGGCGCCGAAGAACTCGGGCAGCGTGCGCACGCCGCGGGCGTTGGCGATCTCGGCCAGGTTCTCGGCCGGGTCCACGCCGACGACGCGCTGCCCCTGCTCCTGGAAGAGCGCGAGCTGCAGGCCGATGTTGCTGCCCAGCTCGACGACCAGCTCGCCCGGCGCGAGCCCGGCCCGGCGGGTGCACCAGCCGGCGATGCGCCGCATGTGGCCGGTCATCTGGTCGGACTCGGAGGTGACGTACACATAGTGCCGGAACAGCACGTCGGGCCTGATCACGTGCCGGATGGCCATCAGCCGGCAGTTGCGGCACACGATGACGTCCACGGGGTAGGCGGGCTCCTCGGCCGGAAGGTCGGCGGGGTCGAGGAAGCCGTTGGCCAGCGGCACGGACCCGAAGGAGGTGACCTCCAGCCAGTCGTCGCGCCCGCAGACCCGGCACGTGTCAAGACGTCGGACAATGTCCTGCATGGCTTCTCCTCATGATCTTCAGTGGGCGGCCACGGCGAGCTCGCGGTGCTTGAGCGGTTCCCACCAGGACCGGTTGTCCCGGTACCACGCGACGGTCGCGGCCAGCCCGGTCTCGAAGTCGACCGACGGCGCGTAGCCCAGCTCCCGCTCGATCTTGGAGATGTCGAGGGAGTAGCGCAGGTCGTGCCCCGGCCGGTCGGGGACGTGCTCGACCATGTCCCAGCCCGCGCCGCACGCCTCCAGCAGGCGGGCGGTCAGCTCCAGGTTGCTCAGCTCGCTGCCGCCGCCGATGTGGTAGACCTCGCCGGCCCGGCCGCGGTCGAGGACCATGCGGATGGCCCGGCAGTGGTCGGAGACGTGCAGCCAGTCGCGCCGGTTGCCGCCGTCGCCGTACAGGGGCACCCGGCGGCCTTCGAGCAGGTTGGTGACGAACAGCGGGATGACCTTCTCGGGGAACTGGTAGTGGCCGTAGTTGTTGGTGCAGCGGGTGATCACGACGTCCAGCCCGAGCGTGCGGTGGAAGGCCAGCGCGAGCAGGTCGGAGCCGGCCTTGGAGGCCGCGTACGGCACGTTCGGCGCGAGCGGCGTCTCCTCGGTCCACGAGCCTTCGGCGATGGAGCCGTACACCTCGTCGGTGGAGACGTGCACGAAGCGGCCGACGCCGTGCCGCAGGGCCGCCTCCAGCAGGGTCTGGGTGCCCAGCACGTTGGAGCGCACGAAGCCGGTCGCGCTGACGATCGATCGGTCGACGTGCGTCTCGGCGGCGAAGTGCACGATCGCGTCCTGCCCGGCCACCACCTCGTCGGCCACGAGCGGGTCGGCGGTGTCGCCCTGCACGAAGCGCAGCCCCGGGTGGCCGGCCACCGGGTCGAGGTTCTCCAGGTTGCCGGAATAGGTGAGCTTGTCCAGGACGGTGACCCGCGTGCCCGGCGAGTCGCGCAACGTGGCTCTGACGAACTCCGAGCCGATGAAACCGGCGCCGCCGGTGACCAGGATCCGCAACTGTCCGCCTCCTGTCTGAGGGGTCGACGGCTACCGGGCGGCGGCGGTCAGCCGCTCCAGCTCCGCGACGATGTCGGTCGGGCTCGGCGTGGCCAGCCAGTCCTCGTGGATGGCGGCCGCGCCCTTGGTGAACGAGGGGTCCTTCAGCACGCGCAGCAGCTCGTCGCGGATCTCGGCCGCGGACTGCGTCTGGTGGTTGATCCGCACGCCGGCGCCGCGCGTGGTGACGTACCGGGAGGTTCGGGTCGAGGTGAGCTGCTTCTGGCACTGGAGCTGCCAGTCGATGCCGTTCTCGACGGGGGTGCCGACGAGCCGGTTGTGCTCGTCGGTGTCGCAGACGACCTGCGGGACGTTCATGGCCGAGGCGGCCGCGAAGGTGCCGATCGAGCCGTGGTGAATGATCGCCGAGCAGGTCGGCAGGAGCTGGTCGAGCGGCACGTAGTCGAACACGCGCACGTTGGCGGGCAGCGGGCGGTCCAGGTCGAGCAGCTGGTTGGCGTCCAGGGTGGCGACGACCTCGGCGTCCAGGCCGTCCACGGCCTCCATCAGCTTGGCGGTGCGGCCCCAGTCGCCCTTGAAGAACGTGCGCATCGACACGCCCAGCGAGATCGCCACCCGCGGCCGGTCCGGCGGTCGCCGCAGCCACTCGGGGACGACGCTCGCCCCGGTGTAGGGGACGTACCGGACGGGCAGGCGGCGCACGCCCGGGGCGGGCAGGCTCATCCCGGGCGGGAACGGGTCCACCGTCCAGTCGCCGAGCAGCAGGTTGTCGTCGACGGTCACGCCGTACCTGTCGGCCAGCGGGCCGATCACCCCGGTCATGGGGTTCCGCTCGCCGCTGCCGGCGAACTTCTCCGTGGCCCAGGCGGTGTAGTCGGGGGCCAGCAGCGTACGGGCGTGGGCGGCGCCGCAGACCCGGGCCGCCACCGCGCCGCACGGGAACCACGGGTCCCACAGGACGAGGTCGGGCCGCCATTCGCGGGCGAACTCGACGACGGCCTGCACGTCCTGGCGGGGCTCCGGCGGATGGTAGTTGCGCATGGTCAGCAGCGCGAAGTGGTAGAAGACATCCCAGGGCGGGCGTTCCGCCTCGGTGATGCCGAGCGCGGCGACCAGGCGCTCCGACTCCTCGATCGTCGGGATCAGGCCGGCGAACCCGGGGTAGCCGCGGTCGTGCACCGACAGCGGCTCCGGCGCGCCGCAGGAGACCGCGGTCAGCCCGGCCGCGTTCACCGACCGGTGGAAGTCGGGCACCGAGACCCCGGTGTCGACGCCCGGCGGGGCCGCCACCACCACCTGGTGCCCGGCCGCCTGCAACGCCCACGCGTAGGGCACGATCGGCAGGAAGTGCGCCGTCGCGGGGAAGACGGTGAACATCACGCGCATGGCGATCACTCCAGAGGCGAGTCGGGGGCGGCCAGGCCGGCGCGCAGGATCTCGCCGAAGTCGGCCACCATCGTCGCGATCGTGCTCTCGGTGAACAGGTTGCTGTTGTAGGCGAAGTTGCCGAAGATCTCGCCGGAGGGCGCGATGTCGAAGGTGAGCAGCGCGCCGTCGGGGATGTCGGTGCCGTTGGGCTGGTCCAGCAGGCGTTCGCGGACCTCGGCGATCTCCAGGTCGCCGACGCGCTCGCCGTCCATCCCGGTGGCGAACTGCCAGACCTGCAGCGCGCACAGCGCCTTGCTCTCCAGCGCGGCGTCGGCCATCAGCTCGGGCGCCTCGGCGACGATCTGCAGGAACGGGATCTCGTTGGCGTAGGAGTCCATGCAGGTCCGGCGGGAGCGCTCGACGACCTGCCGGAAGGTGGCGCAGCCGTCCAGGCCGGTGCGCAGCGGCAGGAAGTTGAAGAACGGCCCCACGGTCTCCTGGAACTCCGGCTGCCCGCGTCCGGAGCTGATCACCGGGACGACCAGGTCGGTGGCCCCGGTGATCCGGCTGAGCAGCACGTTGTAGGCCGCCAGCAGCACCATGAACGGCGAGCTGCGCATCGTCCTGGCGTAGCTGATCACCCGGGTGGAGACGTCCTTGGGCAGGGAGAACCGGTGGACCGGGCAGACCTTGGCCAGCCCGGCCGACCTGGCGTGGTCGGTGGGGACGGCCAGCATGCGCGCCCCGCGCAGCCGCTCGCCCCAGAAGTCGCGGGCGGCCTGGGTCTCGGCGCTGCCGGCCTGCTCCTGCTGCTGTCCGGCGTACTCGTGGTAGGGCCGGGGCTCCGGCAGCGGCGGCACGGCGTGGCCGCGGCGCTCGGCGTAGCGGGTGACGATGTCGCGGATGAGCAGCTGCATGGACCAGCCGTCGCCCGCGGTGTGGTGCACGATCAGCGCGAGCACGGCGTCCTCGTCGTCGAACCGGCCGAGTATGCCGCGCAGGTGCGGCAGCTCCTGAAGGCTGTAGGAGCCGGCCTCGACCTCGGTGAGCAGCTCCTCGGCCCGCAGCGTGCGCTCCTCGGGGGCGGCGGCCGGCAGGTCGACCACGAGCAGCCGGGCCGGCGCGGACGGCTGCCGCACCTGGTACGCCTCCCCCTCCCCCCGGGTGATCGTCATGTTGAGCGCGTCGTGCCGGTCGGCGACGTCGTCCATGGCGAGCTGGAGGGTGTCGACGTCGATGCGGCCGCGCAGGCGCCAGCCGACCACGATGTTGTAGCGGGCGCTGAAGGGCCCCTGGGCGTCGCCCTGGTCGAACAGGCGCAGGAAGTGCTGGGTGTAGGACAGGGGGTACCGGATCGCCGGCGGGGAAATGGTCATGCTGCCGCCTCCGTGCGGGCATCGCGTCGGCCGCTGCGCTGGAGCTCCACGGCCCGGTACAGGGCGCTGATGTTGCCGCTGCCGAAGCTGCGGGCGCCCAGTCGCTCGATGAGTTCGAAGAAGAAGGTGTCGCGGGGGTGGGTGGAGCGGGCGAAGATCTGGTAGAGCTGCCCGTCGTGGTCCTCGTCGACGAGGATGTCGAGCCGGGCCAGGTCCTCCAGCCGGTACTTCACCGGCCGGACCCGTTCGGCGAGCAGGCTGTAGTAGACGTCGGGGGCGGTCAGGAACTCCACCCCGCGGGCCGCGGTGCCCTCCACCGCGGCCACGATGTCGGCGGCGGCCAGCGCCAGGTGCTGCACGCCCGCGCCGCCGTGGTCGCGCAGGAACTCGTCGATGTGGCCGGGCGTCCTGGTCACGTCCGGCTCGATCAGCGTGAACGTCACCTCGCCGCCGCGGCTGCGGACGACCTTGGTGGTCATGGCCTGTGAGCCGACGGCGATGCGCTCGGCGAAGGTGAGGTCGAAGCCGAGCACCCGCCGGTACCACTCGACGGTGGCGTCGAGCTCCCCGGCCGGGACGCACACGGCCAGGTGGTCCACCTCCTGCAGCCCGAGTGCTGAGCCGGCCGGCCGCGGCCCGGTGTCGCGGAAGCCGGGCAGCGCGCGTTCCTCCGCCCCGGCCGGGCGCTGCACGAACGTGTGCAGCACGTCGCCGAAGCCGTGGATGGCGGCCGTGACGAAGCCGTCGCGCCCGGCGGGGGCCGAGACCGGACGGGCGCCGCGCCGCACCGCCTCGTGGTAGGCGGCCGCGGCGTCGGGCACGCCCAGCGCGATGTCGGACACGCCGTCGCCGTGCCGGTCGAGGTAGCCGGCGCCGGGGTGGTCGGCGGCCAGCGGCTGGGTGAGCACGAACCTGATCCGGTTCGCGCCCAGGGCGGCCGCGCGGGCCCGGCCGTCCTGGGCCGTGGCGTAGGCCGCCAGGCCCAGGGAGCCGGTCAGCCGGGCGGTCTCGCTCTCCAGGTCGCCGACGTAGAAGCCGATGTGGTCCAGGCGCAGGTCGTCGAAGATCGTCGTGGTGGCCATGGTCTATCCGGCGTCCGTCCGGACGGCGAGCCCGCGCGGGCGCAGGTCCGTCCAGTGGGCGGTGACGTACTCGGTGCAGGCGTCGCGGACGGCGGGGCCGAAGGCGACCTCCCACCCCGCGGGCACGTCGGCGAAGGCGGGCCACAGGCAGTGCCGGCCCTCGTGGTTCACCAGCACGCGGAAGGCCGCGTCCCGGTCCTCGAATGGGTTGCTCATCTCGTCCCTCTCACTGGGTGCGTGCGCCGGCCTCTAGCCACTCGTCCAGGCCGGCCACGGTCGCCGCGTCGAACAGGTCGCCGATGGACAGGTTCACGCCCAGCGCCGCGCGGATCCGGCTGACCAGCCGCATCGCCAGCAGCGACTGGACGTCCAGGTCGAAGATGCTGTCGTCCACGCCGACCCGTTCTACGCCGAACACCTCGGCGAACACGGTGCACAGGACCTCCTGGCGGGGGTTCTGCGGCGCGCGGTAGGCCGAGCCGGGCTCGGTGTCGGGGTCGGGCAGGGCCGCGCGGTCCACCTTGCCGTTGGCGGTCAGGGGCAGCGCGTCCAGCACGACGAACGCCGTGGGCACCATGTAGTCCGGCAGCGACGTGCGCACGTGGGCGCGCAGCGCGGCGGGGTCGGGGGCCGCGGCGGCCGGCACGACGTAGGCGACCAGGCGTTTGTCGCCCTGCCGGGACTGCCCGGCCACGACGGCGACGTGCGCCAGCCCGGGATAGGCGGCCAGCACGGCCTCCACCTCGGCCAGCTCCACCCGGAAGCCCAGGATCTTGACCTGGTCGCCGGCCCGCCCGATGAACTCGATCTGCCCGTCGTCGTTGCGCCGGACCAGGTCGCCGGTGCGGTACATGCGCTCGCCCGGCCCGCCGAACGGGTCGGCGACGAAGCGCTCGGCGGTCAGGTCGGGGCGGCCGTAGTAGCCCCGGGCCACTCCCCTGCCCGCGATGTACAGCTCGCCCTCCAGGTCGCCGGGGACCGGGCTGAGGCGGTCGTCGAGCACGTAGAGCCGCACGTCCCGCATCGGCCCGCCGACCGGCACGCTCGTGCCCAGCTCGGTCCCGGCGGTCAGGGGCGCGTGGGTGGAGAACAGGGTCACCTCGGTCGCGCCGTACATGGCCCGCACGGTCGTCCCCGGGCAGGCGGCCAGCACCTGGCGGACGGCGGCCGGGACGATCACGTCGCCGCCGGTGAGCACCTCGCGCACCCCGGCCAGGCAGTCCGCCCCCTCCTCGGCCACGACGCGGAACAGCCCGGCGGTCAGGTGCAGCCCGGTGATCCGCTCCTCGCGGATCAGCCGGCGCAGGGTGTCGAGGTCCGGCTCGCCGGGCGGCGCCACGACGATCGTGCCGCCGTGCAGCAGCGGCACCCACAGCTCGTACGTCGAGACGTTGAACGCGTACGGCGCGACCATCAGGACGCGCTCGTGGGCGCCGGTGTCCCAGCAGGGGTCGAGGGCCAGGCCGAGCACGTCCCAGTGGGTGACCGCGACGCCCTTGGGGTGCCCGGTCGAGCCCGAGGTGTAGATGACGTAGGCCAGGTCGTCCGGGGCGGTGGCGACGCCGGGGTCCGTGGCCGGCTGCGCGGCGGTGGCGGGGTCGTCGTCGGCCAGCAGGGTCGCGGGGGCAGCCGGGAGGCCCGCGGCGGCCTTGGCGCGGTCGGCGACCAGGACGGGCGTCCCGGACGAGTCGACGATCCACTGCCGGCGGTCGGCCGGGTAGGCGCTGTGGACGGGCAGGTAGCAGCCGCCCGTCTTGAGGATCGCGAGGAGCGTGACGACCAGCTCGGCCGAGCGCTCCATCAGCACCGCGACCGGCGTCTCGGGGCCGGCGCCGAGCCCGCGCAGGCGGTGGGCGAGGCGGTTGGCCCGCTCGTCGAGCTCCCGGTAGGTCAGCCGCACCGGGCCCGCCGACACCGCGACCGCGTCGGGCGTGCGCCTGGCCTGCTCGGCGACGTGTCCGTGCACAGTTGTAGGCGACATCAGCGCGTTCCTCAGTCGTCGTGGAAGATGGCGTGGATGCCGGAGACGCCCGAGAGCATCGTGGCGAAGTCGATCTTGCGGGGGCGGAGCTTGCTGGGGTCGAGGGTCTTCTGCGCCCGGTCCCAGTACTCCTCCTTGTGCTTGGTGCGGTCGTAGAAGAAGCGCACGAAGTCCAGCAGGGAGTCCAGGAACTCGCGGTAGTCCTTCTCGTAGCGGGCCAGCACGGCCTCCTCCGAGGCCGGGTCGTTAAGGATCTCGTCCACCGCGCCGGCCAGCCCGTGGGCGCCGCGCAGCGCCAGGCCGACGCCGGTGGACAGCAGCGGGTCGATGAAGGCCGCCGCGTCGCCCACCAGAGCCCAGCCGGGGCCGTGGAAGCGGGTGCAGGTGTAGGACCAGTCGCGGATGCTGCGGAAGCCGCTGACCCGGGTGGCGCCCTCGGTCAGGGCCCGCACCTCCTCGGCGGCGGCCAGCTCCGAGGCGTACAGGTCCTCCAGGCTCTTGCCGGACTTCTTGTACTCGTCGATGGGGGTGACGTAGCCGACGCTCACCGTGCCGTCGTGCAGGGGGATGAACCAGAACCAGCCCGCCGGGCGATTCTCGGTGACGGTGTCGCCGAAGCGCGTGC
Organism: Nonomuraea sp. NPDC005692; assembly: GCF_040631115.1. Classification (NCBI taxonomy): domain Bacteria; kingdom Bacillati; phylum Actinomycetota; class Actinomycetes; order Streptosporangiales; family Streptosporangiaceae; genus Nonomuraea; species Nonomuraea sp. NPDC005692. The sequence continues at coordinate 68,120 of NZ_JBEXYU010000029.1, forward strand.
CGCCGTAGCGCTTGCAGCCCTGCCAGTACGACCAGACCGCGATGTTGCGCAGGTCGTCGTGGTACTCGATGAGGTCGAAGCGGCGGGCCAGCAGGTGCTGCTGCCCGGTGGCGTCGATCAGCAGGCGGCAGCGGGCGGTGCGCTGCTCGGCGTCACCCTTCACCGTGTACGTCACGCCGGTGACGCGGTCGCCGTCGAACACCAGGTCCTTGACCGTGGCCTCCTCGAACACCGTCGCGCCCAGCTCCCTGGCCCTGGCCAGCAGGAGGGAGTCGAAGTCGGCGCGGCGCACCTGGTAGGCGTACTCGTAGTTGGACGCCTCGGCGAAGCGGAAGTCCCAGGTGCCCTGGTTCCTGCCCCACAACAGGGTGCCGCCGTACTTCTTGACGAACCCCATCTGGTCGAGCCTGTCCTTCAGGCCCAGCTCCTCCAACGTGGGCATGGACCCCGTGATCAGCGACTCGCCGATGTGGTAACGCGGGAACTTCTCCCGCTCCAGCACCAGAACCCGGTGCCCGCGCTGGGCCAGCAGTCCCGCCGTACCCGAGCCGCCAGGGCCTCCGCCGATCACGACAACGTCGAACTCGTCATGAGTATTGATCACCGTGCTCCTCCGTTTCGCCGCTCTGCGACTCGCAGTCAGGGTCACATTCACGTCGCGGGGCCCACATCCTTTGAATTGCTGTCTGAGCTGACGAAACACCGCATTTCACAAGATGTACGGCGGGGTGGCCGCGTTCATCATGAGGCGAATGAGAACGGTCATCAGCGTCTGGATCGCCGAGCATCCCCTGCCGGACTACCTGGGCCCGATCAGGAGGATGGCCGCCGACTTCGAGGCGGCGCACCCGGACCTCCGGATCGAGATCACCGGGCACGGCTTCCGCGAGCTGCCCGCCGAGGTGGCCCGTGCGGCCGGCCGGGGCGAGCCGCCGGACCTGGCGGAGTACTACGCCACGGCCACCAGGCTCGCGCTGGACACCCGGTCGCGCTCCGGCGCGCCGCTGTTCACGCCGATCGAGCGCGCCGTCGGGGGGCGCGCGGAGATCCTCGGCGAGCCGGTCGTGCTCGCCGACCTCGAACCGGCCGTACGCGGCCACTACACCTACCGCGGCGAGCTCGTCGCCGCGCCCGCGACGGCGACCACGGCGGTGCTGCTCACCAACGCCACCCTGCTCCGCGCGGCCGGGATCGACGCGCCGCCGCGGACCTGGGAGGAGCTGGAGAACGCCTGCGCCGCCGTACGGGCGCTGCCCGGCGGCCCGCCGCACGGCGTCTCCTGGGCCAACCACGGCTGGCTGTTCCAGCAGGCCCTGGCCGGGCAGGGCGGCCTGCTGGCCGACCACGACAACGGCCGCGCCGGCCGCGCCGGACGGGTGGACCTGGCCTCCAAGGAGCTGCTGGCCTACGCCGCCTGGTGGCGGCGCCTGCACGCCGAGGGCCACTACCTGCGCGCGGGCGAGCCCGGTGACTGGGGCCCGGCGCTGGGGGCGTTCCTGGGTCAGCGGGTGGCGTTCACGATCGCGTCCTCGGTGGTGACCGGCATGATCGCCGAGCGCGGGCGGGAGTCCGGGTTCGAGGTGACGGCGAGCCCGCTGCCGCACAACGAGAGCCTGCCGCGCGCCGGGCACCTGGTCTCCGGCCAGGCGCTCTGGCTGACCGACGGGCTGCCGCCGGAGCGGCGGGACGGCGCGCTGGCGTTCGTCCAGCACCTGCTGAGCGCGGGCAACGCGGCGCGGTGGCACCGGGAGGCCGGTTTCCTGCCGGTCACCCGGGGCGCGGCCGGCCTCCTGGAGGAGGAGGGCTGGTTCGAGCGGCACCCGGTGCACCGGGCCGCGACCGCCCAGCTCCGCGCGGCCGACGGCTCCCCCGCCGCGCTGGGCGCGGTGCTCGGGGACTTCGCCGGGATCCAGGACGTGATGACGGAGGCCATGGCCCGGGTGCTGGACGGCGCCGACCCCGACGACTGCTTCGCCGAGGCGTCGGAGCGGGCTCAGCGCCTGCTCGACGCCTACAACGCCGACTGCCTGGACGGGCGCACCCCGCGGCGCCTGTCCGTGGGCTGAACCACCGCCGCCTTCCGGGCGGCGGCACCGCTCCCACGGCATCCGCCCGTGAAGTGAGCACTTCAGAAGAAGACCGTGCCGGCTGGCGATGCCACGCTCGGACATGGCGATGGGAGTTCCCGTATGTTAAGCCGACGGCGCTTGATCGTTCTCGGTGGCCTGGCAGGAGGCGCCGCGCTGACCCCGGTGTCCCGCGGGCTGTTCGGCGAGCCGGAACAGCAGGCGCAGCAGCAGCACATGATGCGCATGCACGACCACGGGGGCCGGGTCCCCGCGGTCCGCACCGGCGCCACCGCGGCGCCCTTCAGCGTCGCGATGCCGGTGCCCCCGGTGCTGGCCCCCGTGGCCACCCTGCCGGGCATCGACTTCTACCGGCTGTCCATCCAGCAGGCGGCCACCGAGATCCTGCCGGGCGTGAGCACGCCCGTGCTGACGTACGGCGGCCAGTTCACCGCCCCCACCATCCGCGCCCGGCAGGGCCGCAGGGCGCTGGTCACCTTCGACAACAGGCTCGGCCACGAGGCGAACGTGCACCTGCACGGCGGCCGCGTGCCGGCGGCCAGCGACGGGTACCCGATGGACCTGATCGCCGACGGCAAGTCGAAGACCTACGACTACCCGAACGCCCAGGCCGGCGCCACGCTGTGGTACCACGACCACACCCACCACATGGAGGCCGAGCACGTCTACCGCGGCATGCACGGCTTCTACCTGGTCGAGGGCGCCGACGAGCAGCAGCTCGGCCTGCCGTCCGGGGCCTACGACGTGCCCATCCTGCTGCGCGACGCGCTCTTCGACGACCAGGGCGGGCTGGTCTTCGACCCGGCCGACCCCTACAACCGGCCGACGCTGATCGCCAACGGCAAGGCCCAGCCGTACTTCAGGGTCGCGGCCCGCAAGTACCGGCTGCGCCTGCTCAACGGCTCCACGCACCGGATCTTCGAGCTGTCGCTGAGCAACGGCGCCCAGATGACGCAGATCGCCACCGACTGCGGGCTGCTGGCGGCGCCGGTGCCGACGTCCAAGCTGGTGCTCTCCTCGGGCGAGCGGGCCGAGGTCGTGATCGACTTCGGCGCGTTCCCGCTGGGCACGCAGGTGACGCTGGAGGACGTGAGCGGGTCCGTGCTCCGCTTCGACGTCGTACGGCGGGCCATCGACCGCAGCCGCGTGCCCAGCCAGTTGCGCGCGATGGTCCCGCTGGCCGCGGCCACGCAGACCCGGCAGCTCACCCTCAGCCTGGACCCGGTCAACATCCAGGCGCTGATCAACAATCAGGCGTTCGACGCCAATCGGGTGGACATGCAGGTCAAGCGGGGAACCAGCGAGGTCTGGGAGGTCACCAACTCCGACACCAACGTCGGGGGCTCGGGCTTCGGCGTCCCGCACAACTTCCACACCCACCTCGCCCAGTTCCGGATCCTGGACCGCGACGGCACGCCGCCGCAGCCGGGCGAGGCGGGGTGGAAGGACACGGTGCTCATCCAGCCGGGCGAGACCGTGCGCTTCCAGGCCAGCTTCGGCGACTACCTGGGGCGATACGTCTACCACTGTCACATGTTGGAGCACTCGGCCATCGGGATGATGGGCCAGATGGAGATCGTCAACTAGTTCCTCAAGGAGGACTGCATGAGCACCACGAACAGCACGACCGCCGTCGGCCGGTCCACCGGCCGCGGCGTCAACATCGCCCTCTGGGTCGCCCAGGTCCTTCTGGCGTTCCAGGTCGGCTTGGGCGGCGTGCTCAAGCTCGCCGGCGACCCGACCATGGTCGCCATGTTCGAGGACATCGGCGCCGGCCAGTGGTTCCGCTACGCGGTCGGCGTCCTGGAGATCGCCGGCGCGATCGGGCTGCTGATCCCGCGCCTGAGCGGCGTGGCCGCGCTGGCGCTGATCGGCCTGATGATCGGCGCGGCCGGCACCAACGCGATCGTGCTGGGCGGCGTCCCCGTGATCGAGGCCGTCCTGCTGGTCGTCCTGGCACTGGTCGTCTGGGGCCGCTGGTCCCGGGTCAAGGCGTTCTTCGGCGCCAAGTGAGCTCACCCCCGCCCGGTACGCGATCGGCGTACCGGGCATCGACCTGTCCCGTGGAGGGAACATGACAGAGACAGCCAACCCGCAGAACCAGCTCCCCACCCCCGATCCCTCGCTGCAGACCCTGCAACCGCTGGTCGGCACGTGGGAGATGACGGGCAAGGACTTCGGCACCGGCGAGGCGACCGGCGGCCGGCTCGTCTTCGAGTGGATGGACGGCGGCTTCTTCCTCGTCCAGCGCGTCGAGATGAGCCACGGCGGCGGCACGATGACCGGCGTGGAGTACATCGGCCACGACCCCGAGAGCGGCGCGCTGCGCTCCCACTACTTCGACAGCACCGGCAACAACTTCGTCTACGTGTGGAAGCTCGACGGGCGCGACCTCAACATCTGGTTCGGCGCGGAGGGCTCGCCGGCCGGGTTCAGCGGCGCCTTCAGCGAGGACGGCCGGACCATCAGCGGCCGGTGGGAGTGGCCGGGCGGCGGCTACGAGGCCACCATGACCCGGGCCGGCTGACCGTACCGATCCCGTGACGGCCGGGGCCGGTCCTCGCCGGCTCGGCTACCTCGCCGGCCTGCTCCGCTCCGCCTCGGGTCGCCTGCCGAAGGCCAGGCGGTAGTCGCGGGGCGGCAGGCCGACGTGGCGGGTGAAGTGGTGGCGCAGGGTCAGCGGGGTGCTGAACCCGCAGCGGCGGGCGATGACGGCGACGGGCAGCTCGCTGACCTCCAGCAGGTGCTGGGCGGCCAGGACGCGCTGGGTCAGCAGCCACTGCAGGGGTGTGTCGCCGGTGGTCTGGACGAAGCGGCGGGCGAAGCTGCGTTCCGACATGCGGGCCAGGTTCGCCAGCTCCGGGACGGTCCACGGGTGGGCCAGGTCGTCGAGCATGCGTTCGCGCAGGCCGGTCAGGCTGTCGGACGGCCCCCCGCCGGCGGGGACGGGACGGGTGATGAACTGCGCCTGGCCGCCCGGCCGGAAGGGTGCGGTGACCATGGTGCGGGCGATCTCGGCCGCGGCGGCGGCGCCGTGGTCGCGGCGGACCAGGTGCAGGCACAGGTCGATGCCCGCGGCCACGCCCGCCGAGGTCCACACGGTGCCGTCCCCGACGAACAGGACGCCGGGGTCGACGCTCACGTCGGGGTGGCGCTGTGCGAGCTGGTCGACGTCGAGCCAGTGGGCGGTGGCCCTGCGGCCGTCCAGCAGGCCCGCGGCGGCCAGCACGAACGCCCCCGAGCACAGGGACGCGACGGTCGCGCCACGGTCGTGCGCGGCGCGAAGCGCGGTGACCACGCCCGGATGGGCGGCCCTGGCAGGGTTCTGAACGCCGGGCACGATGACCAGGTCGCACTCGTCCAGGCCGTCCAGGCCGTGATCGGGGACACAGGTCACGCCCGTGCTCATGGTCAGCGCGTGACCGCGCGGCCCACAGGTGCGCAGGTCGAACGCCGGGACGCCGCGATCGGTGCGGTCCAGGCCCCAGACCTCGCTGGCCACGGCGTAGTCGAAGACGCGGACCTGCTCGGTGACCACGATCCCCACACAGCGCATGGCGGAAATCTATCCCACGTGTGCGTTTCTGCCACTCACGGCTCCACAGGCCCGGCGGCCAGGCTCGGAGGCGATCGTCCGCGTGAGATGAGGAGCGCAATGCCATGCCGCTGGCTCTGTTGGCCCTGGCCGTCGCAGGTTTCGCCGTCGGAACCTCCGAGTTCGCCGTCATGGGCCTGCTGCCGCAGGTCGCCGAGGGGGGCGGAGTGTCGATTCCGGCCGCCGGCGCGCTGATCAGCGGGTACGCCGTCGGCGTGATCGTGGGGGCGCCGTTGCTGACCGCCGTCTCGGCCCGCCTGCCGCGCCGCACGACTCTGCTGATCGTCGCGGCGCTGCTGACGACGGGCAGCGTCCTGTCGGCGGTCGCGTCCGGCTACGGCCTGATGATGGCGGCCAGGGTGGTCGCGGGGGTGCCGCAGGGCGCGCTGTTCGGGGTCGGGTCGGTGGTGGCGGCCGAGCTCGTCCCGCCGGAACGGCGCGGACGGGCGATTTCGATCATGTTCGGCGGGTTCACCCTGGCGAACGTGGCCGGGGTGCCGCTGGTGACCTGGCTGGGGCAGGCCGCCGGCCGGCGGGCCACGTTCTGGGCCGCCGCCGGGCTCGTCCTCGCCGTCCGCTCGGGAACGATCGACGCGCGTGCCGAGAAGGCGGTCCTGCGATGACCTCCGACGTCGAGCGCTACACGCCCGGCCATGACGCCTTCGCCGTCGGCTTCATGGCCGCCAGGCGAGCCGCGACGCACGCGGGCTTCTTCCTGCCGTACCTGGCACCGGGGATGTCGGTGCTGGATCTGGGCTGCGGGCCCGGCACCATCACCACCGACCTCGCCGCCGTCGTCGCGCCGGGGCACGTGCTGGGCCTGGACCAGCACGCCGCCCAGCTCACGGCCGCCCGCGCGGCGGCCTGGCAGCGGGACCTGGCGAACGTCGAGTTCCGGCAGGGATCGTGCTACGCCATCCCGCTGGAGGACCGATCGGTGGACCGCGTCTTCTCCCACGCCCTGCTGGAACACCTGGCCCACCCGGCCCGCGCGCTGGCCGAGATCCGCCGGGTCCTGCGGCCCGGCGGGACGGTCGGCCTGTGCAGCCCCGACTGGGGCGGCTTCCTGCTGAGCCCTCCCCTGGACGACGCCCTCGGCGCCTACACCCGCCTGCAGCAGGCCAACGGCGGCGACCCGTACGCCGGCCGCAAACTCGGCCGGTACCTGCGCGCGGCGGGCTTCACCGACATCCGTCTGGACGTGCGCCACGAGCGTCATGCCGACCCGTCCCGCATCGCCGGCTACCTCGCGATCCAGCTCGACCGGGCCGAACAGCCCGCCCACGCCGGCCGGCTGCGCGCCTGGGCCACCGACCCGGACGCGCTGTTCGACCAGGCGTGGGTCTCCGCCACCGCCACCCGCCCCGGCTGACGCCGGTCGCCTGCTCACTCCGGGTCGCCGTCAGGCCCGGCGGCGGGGCGGGTGAGGCGGACCATGGCCCGGTACAGGGCGGTGGGCGCGGGGGTCGGCTCCAGCGGGGGCAGGTCGGCGCCGGGGGCGGCGTAGGCGCGCAGCATCTGGCCGACGAGGCGGCGCCAGGTGTCCGGAGCGGCGTCCCCGGTGGCGGCGATGACACCGGCGTTGGCCATCAGCAGGATGACCATGTCCTGGTCGGTGAAGTCCGCCCGGAGCCGGCCGGTGGCCTTGGCGCGGGCGATGAGGTCGAGGAAGCCGTGATAGGCCGCGGCGCGGCGCTTCTCCAGCGCCTTGGCCGCGGGGAAGGTCATGGCCAGCACGTCGGCGAAGCCGCGGTCGGCGGCCTGCATGGCGCAGACGGCCTGGACGTACCCGACGAAGCCGTGCCAGGGGTCGGGGTCGGCCAGCGCCTCGGCGACGGCGGCGGCGTAGGCGTCCATGCGGTCGGCGAAGACGGCGTTGATGAGTTCTTCGCGGGTGGCGAAGCGGCGCGACAGCGTGGCCTTGCCGACGCCGGCGGCACGGGCGATGCAGGCCATGGAGACGCCGAGGCCGTGGCTGGCGTACAGGCGGCGGGCGGTGGCCACGATGCGTTCGCGGTTGCGCTCGGCGTCGGCGCGCAGGCCCGGCCCGGGCTGCTCGCCGGAAGGTTCGGAGGCGTCGGCGGGATGATCCATGCCTCCATCCTACCCAAGTGGAACGACCTACCCATTTTTCTTGTTACGCTGGGCAGCACGAAACGGGTAGCCCGTTCCACTTTGTTGAGAGGTGCAGCTCATGCGTGCTGTCATGCTGAACTCCGTCCCCGCCGACCCCGCTCCGGCCGACCTTCCCGTCCCGCGGCCGGCGGCCGGCGAGGTGCTGGTGAAGGTCACCGGCTCCTCGGTCAACGGCTTCGACCTGGCCGTGGCCGCCGGTTACCTGCAGCAGATGATGGAGCACCGTTTCCCGCTGGTGGTGGGCAAGGACTTCGCCGGCACCGTCGAGGCGCTCGGCGAAGGCGCCGAGGGCTTCACCGTCGGGCAGCCGGTCTTCGGCGTGGTGATGAAGCCGTTCCTCGGCCCCGGCTCGATGGCCGAGTACGTGACCGTGCCCGCCGGCTACGGCATCGCCCCCCTTCCCGAGGGGCTGTCCGCGGCGGAGGCGGGCGCGCTGGGTCTGGCCGGCACCGCGGCGCTGGACAGCCTCGACGCCGTGGCCCCGGTCGAGGGCGAGACGGTGCTGATCTCCGGCGCCACCGGCGGCGTGGGCGCGCTGGCCGTGCAGCTGGCCGCCGCCCGCGGCGCCCGGGTGATCGCCACCGCCCGTCCCGGCGCCGAGGCCGACTTCGTCACCGGGCTCACCGCCACCAAGGTCGAGCTCGTCGACCACGGCGGCGACCTGCCCGCCCAGGTCCGCGCGCTGGCCCCGGCGGGCGTGGACGCCGTGCTGCACCTGGCGGGTGACGGCGCCGAGCTGGCGGGGCTGCTGCGCGGCGGCGGCCGGCTCGCCTCGACCCTCGGGCTGACCCCGGACGCCGTCCAGAACTCCACGGTCACCGTGCACACCGTCATGGCCGACCCGGACCCGCGGACCCTGAGCGAGCTGGCCGCCCGGGTCGCCACCGGTGCGTTGCGCGTCCCGGTCACCGCCACCTATCCGCTGGAGCAGGCCCCCGAGGCGTTCGCCGCCTTCCGCGCGGGCACGCTCGGCAAGATCGCCGTCACCTGCTCCTGACGTCCTCGGCCGGAAGGCCCGGGACCGTCCTCATCCGTCGACCAGCCGGTGCCGAGGCCCCTCGCCCCGGCCACACCCCCAATCCGCGAAGGAACCCTGATGAACATCGCCCTGTGGATCGTGCAGGCCGCGCTGGCCCTCCTGTTCGGCCTCGCCGGACTGGCCAAGTCCACCCAGCCCAAGGAGAGGCTGGAGCCCAGATTGCCCTGGGCCGCGGACTTCTCCGCGGGCGCCGTCCGCCTCATCGGCCTCACCGAGCTGGCCGGCGCGCTGGGGCTGATCCTGCCGGCGGTCACCGGCGTCGCGCCCGCCCTGACCCCGCTGGCCGCGGCCGGCCTGGCCGTGGTGATGGTGCTGGCCGCGCTCGCCCACGTCCGCCGGAAGGAGCCCGGCGCGATCGCCTTCAACGCGATCCTGTTCCTGCTGGCGGCGTTCGTCGCCTGGGGCCGCTTCGGCCCTCATCCTCTCTGAGCACCCCTAGACCGGGACGCGCGGGCTCTCGGCCGGCCGGCGCGGCTCGGTCTCGGCCCGCCGGGCCACCAGGCGCTCGCGCAGCCGCATCGCGGGCAGCTCGACCAGGTAGTAGCTGACCGTCGCGACGGCGACCGTGCCCACGAGCACGACCGCCAGCAGCTCCCAGAAGCCGGACTTGCCCATCACCACCGGCATCGGCACCGGAGGCGCGCCGAAGACGCTGCCGTTCTGCAACCAGAGGTACTGCAGGATGAAGTGCCACAGGTAGACGCCGTAGGAGATGCGGCCGAAGAAGCGCATCGGACGGTTGGTGAGCACGGCGTCGATGACCTTCGAGTGCACGCCGGGCACCACCACCGGGGCGATGATCAGCAGCGCGAAGATCAGGAACAGCACCATCTCGGCCATCGCCTCGGGCACCGTGGCGTAGTCCGCCATGCCGGGCTTGCCGAACGGCCGGATGCAGTTGATCACGTAGACGACCGCCGCGCCCAGCCAGAACAGCAGCGGCCGGCGGGCCACCAGGCGGTAGAAGGCGGGCGTGGTGTCCTTGGCCTCCGCGTACGCCGACAGGATCGCCAGGCCCATGCCGATGGCCAGGAAGCCGGTGAAGCCGATCACCCAGAAGTACTCGTACGGGAAGGGGCCCATCGACTCCAGGTGCGTGTACGCGGTCCAGGCCAGGCCGACGAGCACGAAGACGCCCAGCGGGACCAGCAGGCGGCGGGCCTTGGCGCCGGGGTCGGCGGCCTTCCTGGCGTACCGGTCGAAGATCCAGGCCAGGATGGGCAGCGCCAGGTAGAAGGTGACCTCGGCGGGCACGGTCCAGGTGGGCTCCAGCCCGGCGTAGCCCGCCTCGGGGCCCGGCACGTAGTAGTGCATGAGCAGCAGGGGGCTGAGCACGTACCAGAGGCCGTCGACGCTCTTGAGGTTGAGCAGCAGCAGCGCCGCCACGGCCACCAGCCAGTACGCGGGCAGGATCCGCAGCATGCGCTTGATCAGGTAGCCCTTGAGCTCAGGACGCGGCGTGCCGACGATCGTCGCCCTGGCGAACGGCCGGTACAACAGCAGGCCGGACATCACGAAGAAGGGCGGCAGCAGCACGTTGAGGCCCTGGATCAGCACGGGCCAGATGCCGACGGACGGTTTGTCGTAGAAGCCGATGACGCCGGCGGCGAAGGCGACGTGCACCACGATCACGCCCAGTGCCAGATATCCGCGCAGCCCGTCGAGCCGAGGGGCACGTTTGCCGGGGCCGCTCCTCTTGATGATCTCCGGTGAGGTCATGGCATGTTTCCTCGCAGTTCGCTCGCTGATGGGGCTCGGCGCCCCCTCGGCGCCATCGTCACGCGGGGCCGCGGGCGGCCGCATCTCGTGTCGTGCTGAATTCCCCGTGCCGCCGGACGGCCATTTCCACATCTTCCGAAATGCGTTTCCGGCGAATTGCAGGAAGCGGTCCCGGCGGGGCAGGTAGCTGCCCGGGAACGGCCTGTTCCGCGTTCCCGGTGGCGCGCATCGTTGAGGCCATGAGAGAAGACACCGTCCTGACGTACTCGTCCTACCTGGCGCTGGAGGAGATCCTCACGGCGCAGCGACCGGTTTCGGAGAGCCATGACGAGACCCTGTTCATCATCGTCCACCAGGTGTACGAGCTGTGGTTCAAACAATTGCTGCACGAATTCGCCGAGCTGCAGCTCGAACTCGCCGGCGGATTCACCGCGCACGCCATGCGGACTTTGCACCGGTCCTTGAAGCTGATGCGGCTCGCGGTCTCCCAGATGGACGTCATGGAGACGATGACGCCGTTCCAGTTCGCCGCCTTCCGCGGCAAGCTGGGCACCAGCAGCGGCTTCCAGTCGGCGCAGTTCCGCGAGATCGAGGCAGTGCTGGGCCGGCGCGACGAGCGCATGCTGCTCGGCCAGGCCGAGGGCACCCCGGCCCGCGCCCGGATCGAGGCGGCGATGGCCAGGCCGACGCTGTACGACTCGCTGCTGACGTACCTGTACCTGCGCGGCTACGAGGTGCCGCAGGACCGGCTGCACCGCGACGTACGGCTGCCGCTGGAGCCGTCGGAGTCGGTGCAGGACCTGCTGCTGCGGGTCTACCGGGACGACACCGGCGCGGCCCAGCTCTGCGAGCGGCTGGTGGACCTGGACGAATGCCTCCAGGAGTGGCGCTACCGGCATCTGAAGATGGTCGAGCGCACCATCGGCGCCCGTCCGGGCACCGGCGGCTCCAGCGGCGGGGCGTACCTGCGTGCCTCGCTGACGCCGGCGTTCCCCGACCTGTGGGCGGTCAGGAGCATGGCATGAACGACATCTCGGGACGCCTGGCGCCGCACTACTCGGCCTTCCGGGCCCCGGACCGGCTGCTCCTCACCGGCCACTCCCACCAGGCCTGGCCGGACGTGGCGCTGGCCGGGCAGATCGAGGCGTTCGACGACGCCGCCAGGGACGTGGACGACAAGTGGGCCGCCGCGTTCAAGAAGGCCGACCGGGTCAGGGAGGGGTTCCGCCTCTTCCTCGGCGACCCGTACGCCGAGCTGGCCCTCGGGTCCAGCACGCACGAGCTGGTGCTGCGCTTCCTGTCGGCGCTGGACCTGCGCGGCCGGCCCCGGCTGGTCACCTCCGGCGGCGAGTTCCACACGCTGCGGCGCCAGCTCGCCCGCCTGGCCGAGGAGGACGTGGAGGTGGTCGTCGTCCCGCCGGAGCCGGTGGGCACGCTGGCCGCGCGGCTGGCGGACGCGGCCGACGGGCGCACGGCCGCCGTCCTGGTCTCGGCGGTGCTGTTCGAGACGGCCAGGATCGTGCCGGAGCTGGACGAGCTCGCCGCCGTCTGCCGTTCTCGGGGGGCCGAGCTGCTGGTGGACGCCTACCACGCGCTGGGCGTGGTCCCGTTCTCGACGGCGGGCCTGGACTCGGCCTGGGTGGTGGCGGGCGGCTACAAGTACCTGCAGCTCGGGGAGGGCAACTGCGTGCTGCGGCTGCCGGCGCACGCCGACCGGCTGCGGCCCGTGGTGACCGGGTGGTACTCGGAGTTCGCCGAGCTGGCCGAGGACCCGCGGGCGGGCGGCCGGGTCGGCTACCCGTCGGGGGCGGCCCGGTTCGCGGGGGCGACCTACGACCCGGTGAGCCACTACCGGGCGGCCCGGGTGTTCGACTTCTTCGCCGCGCAGGGGCTGACGCCGCAGGTGCTGCGGGCGGTGTCGCTGCGGCAGCGCGGGCTGCTGGCGGCGCGCTTCGACGAGATCGGCGCGCCCGCGCACGTGGTCAGCCGGGACCTGGACGCCGCGCCCGAGGAGTTCGGCGGGTTCCTGGCGCTGCGCTCGCCGTACGCGGGGCGGCTGCGGGCGGGGCTGGCGGCGCGGGGGGTGCAGGCCGACAGCCGGGGCGAGTACCTGCGGCTCGGGCCGGCGCCGTACCTGTCGGACGCGCGGCTGCACGCGGCCATGGACCGGCTCGCCGCGGAGGTCCGCTCACTGACGTCCGGCGGAGCGACCGGCGGGGCGGCCCGCGGGGTGACCGGCGGCACGACCGGCGGAGCGGCCGGGGCGAGGCGGGCGGCGTGAACCGGAGGGGGCGGCGCGCGGCCGGGCACCCGCCCCCTGACCCGAATCCGGCCTTGGACCCGACCTTCGACCCTGCCTTCGCCCTGCCTTAGACCCGGGCCTGGTCCCGGGCTCGGTCCCGATCCCGGTCCCGGGACCGGCCGCGGTCGCCCCGTGTGCTGCCCGGGCGGCCGTCAGGGGCGGAAGAGCGCCGGGTCCATGGGGACGAGCGACGGCGAGACGCGGACCGGGAAGCCGATCTGGTCGAGCACGTCGCGGCGCAGGTCCACGCCGGCCGCGAGCTCCACGAGCTCCAGGCCGGCGGCGGTGACGTCGAAGACGGCCCGCTCGGTGACCACGCGCGCCCACTGCCCGCGCCGCACGCCCTCGCCCAGCCGGTACGTGACGTGCCCGGCCCGCGGCACCAGCTTGCGCACCCGCCCTTCGGCCTGGATCCGCAGCCCGCCGTCGGCGCAGCTCACCTGGAGGCCGTCGGTGGTCAGCGTGCCGGCGAAGACCAGCCGCGTGGCGTTGTGCGCGATGTCCACGAACCCGCCGGCGCCGGGGTTGGCCGCGCCGAACCGGCTGACGTTCACGTTGCCCTCGGCGTCGATCTGGGCGAAGGCGAGCGCGGCGAACGGGCAGCCGCCGCCGTCGATGAAGTCGAACTGCGAGGGCCCGTCGAGCAGCGCCCGCGGCGAGTAGTTCGCCGAGAACTGCCAGCCGCTCATCACGATGCCGCCGAAGGAGCCGTGCTCGGTGGTGAACAGGTGCTCGTCCAGGCGGCCGTCGTCCAGCATGCCGTCCTCGGCCATGGCCAGGACGGCGTCGGAGGAGGCGCCGAACCCGAAGATCGAGGTCTCCCCCGGCCTGACCTCCCTGGCGACCCGGCGGGCGATCACCTTGTCGGGGCCGGACGGCAGCCGCGGCACCCGCGCGACGGCGTCAGGGACGTGCCCGAGATAGCCGGGATCGTGCCGTACGCCGGTGGTCATGGGCGCGTCCGGAACCACGACGACCCGGTCGACGAGCGCCCCTGGCACGCGCATCTCCCGCGCGGGCGACGAGCCGGCGGGCACGATCCGCGACACCTGCGCGATCACGGTGCCGCCGCACGCCTTCACCGCGAGGGCGATCGCCAGCGCGCTGGAGAACAGCGGCTGGTCCTCGAAGGACAGGTTGCCGTCGGGGTCGGCGGCGCTCGCCCGGACCAGTCCGGCGTGCAGCGGCCAGGACGGGTAGAACAGGTACTCCTCGCCGCCCAGCTCGACCAGCTGCACCAGGTCCTCCTGGGCCAGGCCGGTGAACCTGCCGCCGCCGTGCCGGGGGTCGGCGTACGTGCCGAGGCCGACGCGGGTCAGGTAGCCGGGGCCGCGCCGGGCCACCTCGCGCAGCCAGTGCATGGCGGCGCCCATCGGCCAGCTGTACGCCTCGACGAGGTCGTTCTGGATCAGCTCGGTCAGGGCGGGGCGGGCGCCGGTCACCGGGTGGCGGGGGTTGATGAACGAGGCGGACACGATGCGGCGCATCAGGCCCTTCCTGGCCACGTGGTCCATGCCGCCGATGCCGACGGCGTCCCCGGTGGCGCAGGGGAAGTAGAAGGTCAGCTCGCGCGGGGCGCCGGTGGTGGCGAAGCGCTCGCCGAGCGCGGCCAGCAGGGCGTCGGGGGTGAGCCAGCCGATGACGCCGGTGCTGGCGACGGCCTGGTGGTCCTCGATGAGCGCGACGGCCTCGGCCACCCCGCACACCTTGCCCGTCCGGCCGCCCGCGACCGCCCCCGGGGCCTGGTCCGGGACCTGGTCCGGGGCGGTCATGGGCGGGCTCCGAAGCGGGCCAGGCTCTCGCGGGCCGCGGCGGAGGCGCAGTCGGCGCCGAACATCCAGGCCGTACGCGCGTCGAGCGTCTCGGCGGGCCCGCTCACCGCGTCGGTCAGCGCCCGCTTGGCGGAGGCGACCGCGTGCGGGGGCAGCGCGGCGAGCCCCGCCGCCACCTCCAGCGCGCACGCCAGGGCCTGGCCCGGCGCGGTCAGCTCGTCGGCGCCGCCGAGCCCGTGCAGCTCGCGCCCGGTCAGCGGGCGGTCGCCCCAGACCAGCCGCCGCGCGGCGACGGGCCCGACCCGGGCGGCCAGGCTCTGGATGCCCCAGGGCGGCACCCAGCCGAGCCGCACCTCCGGCAGGTGCCAGCGGGCGTCCTCGGCGGTGACCACCACGTCGCAGCCGGTGGCCAGCAGGAAGCCGCCGCCGAGCGCGAAGCCCTCGACGGCGGCCACCACGGGGATGCCGAGATGCTGTACGGCCCTGGCCACGCGCCCGGTGTCGGCCTCGTGCCGCACCATGCCCTCACGCGTCATCCCGGACAGCTCCTTCAGGTCCGAACCCGCGCAGAACCCCGGCGGCGCGCCCGTCAGCACGGCGGCGCGCACCCCGGGATCGTCGTCCAGCTCGGCCAGCGCGGAGCCGAGCGCCGCGACCAGCCCGGACCCGAGCGCGTTGCGCACGCGGGGCCGGTCGAGCCGCAGGACGGCCACCGCCCCGCGGCGCTCGCAGGCCAGGCCCCCGTCCGACGGCCGGTCCATCAGAACGGCGTGGGCCAGGGGGCCAGCCAGGCGACGTCCACGACGCCGGGACGCAGGTGCGGCCAGGCGGCCACCTCCCGCCAGCCGTGCGCCGTCATGTGCTCGGCGATGCTGTCGAGGGTCGAGCCGCCGCTGTAGCGGGCCGTCACGCTGCCCTCGACGACGGCGAGCCGCAGCCGGCTCAGGTCGGTCCCGGCCAGCACCTCCAGCTCGGCGCCCTGGGCGTCCACCACCAGCACGTTGCAGCCGTGCTGCACCTCGCTGACGGGGATCACCGGGACGACGTCCTGCCGGACGACGGCCATGGGCAGCAGCGGCGGCAGCATGCTCGACTGCTTGTCGTAGGGGGTGACGTTGAGGGTGGCCTGGCCGCGTTCCCGGCCGGCGCACGCCGCCACGACCTCGCGGGCCGGGTGGCCGTGCTCGGGCTCGGGCAGCCCGGCGGCCAGGTGGTGCAGCCGGAGCTGCTCGCGCAGCGCGGGCAGGTGGTCGCCGTTGGGCTCCATCATGACCAGGCGGCGGAACCCGCACCTGGTGAGTGCCTCCACCTCCTGGCCCCGGTGCGCGCCCACCTGGATCGCCCCTTCGGCCGGCAATCCCAGCTTGTCCAGCAGGTCGGGCAGGTGATCCTCCCATCGGGTGCTCACCCGCTCCGGTGCGACAGTCTGGTTGCGCATCTGGTCGTCTCCTCCCGGTGAACCGCTCAGGGCAGCGTCATCGTGGTCATCGTCGGTCGCGGCCGCGCGCCACCGCATCTCGTGGATTGCGCGGTACGGCCACCCGCCGCCCCGCTTCGTCGCCCGCATCGCCGCCCGCTTCGCCGCCCGCATCGCCGCCGGGCGAGCAATCCGCGAGGTGCGGGCCGGCCGCGTGGCGGACCACGATGGACGCGGCGACCGAAGGGAGGGCCCATGCGGCGAACTCGTGACCGTGACCTGAACGCCTACCTCGACCGGCTGGACGTCGGCGACCCCGGCGAGCCGTCGCTCCCGGCGCTGCGCGCGCTGCACCGCGCGCACGTGGAGCGGGTGCCGTACGAGACCTTGGAGGTCCAGCTGGGCCGGCGGATCACCGTGGACCCGCGCGAGTCGGTCGAGCGGGTGCTGCGTGGGCGCGGCGGCTACTGCGTGCAGCTCAACGGGGCGTTCGCCACGCTGCTGACCGCGCTCGGCTATGACGTCACCTGGCATCGGGCCGGGGTGCAGGCCGCCGTCCGGGCGCCCGCCTCGCCGGCGTCGTTCGCGCCGCACCTCGCGCTCACCGTCGCCCTCGACGGGCAGGACTGGCTGGTGGACATCGGGCTCGGCGACGGGCTGCACGAGCCGCTGCCGCTGCGGGCGGGGACGTACCGGCAGGGGCCGTTCGAGTTCCGGCTGTCGGCCTCGGACGTGGAGCCCGGCGGCTGGCGGTTCGACCACGACCCGCGCGGGTCCATCGCCGGGCTGGACGTCGAGCGGGCGCCCGCCGAGCCGGGGGACTTCGTGGAGTGGCATCCGTACCTGTGCACGTCCCCCGAGTCCCGCCTGGTGCGGGCCGCCGTCGTGCTGCGGCGCGACGCGACGGGGGCCGACTGCCTGGTGGGCTGCATGCTGCGCCGGATCGGCGCGGACGGCAGGACCGAGCGGGAGCTGTCCACCCGGCGGGAGTGGTTCGGGGCCCTGGAGGAGGTGTTCGGGCTGCGCCTCGACGACGTCAACGGCGCCGAACGCGAGGCCCTGTGGACCAAGGTGCACGACGCCCACCTGTCCTGGCAGTCCCGCCGCCGCACCCCCGCCGCCTGACCCCGCTGATCAGCGGGCGGACCTGGCCGCGGCGGCCGGGGTGACCGGGGTGAAGAAGTTGACGAGATTGCCGTCGGGGTCGCGGAACAGCAGCGACCGGTTGCCCCAGGGCATCGTGGTGGGCTCGTTGACGAAGTCGGTGACGAGGCCGGTCAGGTTCTCGTACACGCGGTCCACGTCGTCCACCAGGAACTCGACGATCACGCTGTGGTTGTCGGCCGGGCGAGCGGATCCCGGGGCGAACAGCGGGACGGTGCGGGTGCTCGCGATCGCCAGGGTGGCGGTACCGGTCCTGATCTCGGCGAAGTCCTCGGTGGACCAGACCGCGGGCGTCCCGGTGGCCTTCTCGTAGAACCCGGCGAGGCGGGCGACGTCACCGGTGATGATGCGGATCGATACGAAGTTCATGACGTTCCTCCAGTGTTCGTGCAGCTCTTGGCACCCCGCACGTTACGACGAATACTGGACAGATTCGGTCCACTATTCGCCATAGGCTTGACCTCATGTCGCAACCCACCGGTCGTGTGCTCACGCTCCTGGAGTTGCTGCAGTCGGGCGGCGTCCGGACGATGGCCGAGCTGGCCGACCGGCTCGGCGTCGACGGCCGTACCGTGCGGCGGTACGTCGGTCAGCTCATCGATCTCGGCCTGCCGGTCGAGTCGGTGCGCGGCCGCTACGGCGGCTATCGCCTGGCCCGCGGCTACCGCCTGCCGCCGCTCATGCTCGACGACGACGAGGCGCTGGCCGTGCTGCTCGGCCTGGTCGCCAATCGGCGTCCGGCCGGCGACGCGGGCGACACGGCGAGCGTGACGGCGGCCGCGAAGATCCGCCGGGTGCTGCCCGAACGGCTCGTCCGCAGGCTCGACGCGCTCCTGGAATCCCTCGCCTTCACCAGCCCGCCCGGCGGGCCCGCCGGCCCGGACGCCGCCACCCTGCTCACGATCGCCGACGCCGTACGCCACCGCCGGCCCGTCTCGATCCGGTACGCCGACCGCGCCGGCCGGCGCAGTGACCGCACGCTGCACCCGTACGGGATCGTCAGCCACGCGGGCCGCTGGTACGTCACCGGCGAGGACCCCGGCCTCGCCGAGAACCGGACCTTCCGCCTCGACCGCGTCGCGGACGCCCGGGCCCTGCCCGGCTCGTTCGAGGCGCCGGCCGGGCCGGATCCGGCGCAGCGCGTCCTGTCGGGGTTCGCCACCGCGCCCTACCGGCACGAGGTGACCCTGCGGATCCACGGGACGGCCGAGCAGATCCGCACCCGCCTGCCCGCCGCCGTCGCCACCGTGGAGGAGATCACCGAAGATCCCGCTGACGAGCCCGCCGTCGAGCCCGCCGTCGAGCCCGCCGGGGAGGCGGGGCCGGCGGGCGAGCGCTGGTTCCGCGTCGAGCTGCGGGCCGAACGGCTCGACTGGCTGCCCGCCGTGCTCGCCGCGCTCGACCGGCCGTTCGTCATCGAGCGTCCCGACGAACTGCGTGACCTCGTCCTCGCCGTCGCCGACCGCCTCGCGTCGCGCGCCCGCCGAGCCTGACCGCCCGGCGTCACACCCCGACGAAGCTCACCGTCTCCGCCAGGTCCGCCCGTCCGGTACGCAGCCGCGGCACGCCCTCCCTCTCGAAGCCCACCGCGACACCACAGAACAGGACAAGCCCGTCATGGGCGCCGACGGTCCGGCTGACGGTCTCGCGGTACATCGTCCACATCACCTGGGGGCAGCTGTGCAGCCCTTCCGCCCTCAGCAACAACATGACCGTCTGCAGGTACATCCCCGCGTCCCCCCACTGCCCGGGGCCCATGGCCTGGTCGAGGTAGCAGAACAGGACGACCGGCGCCCCGAACGCCGCCGAGTTCAGGGCGGCGATCTTCCTGGGCCGGTCGGGGTCGTCACGCTCGATGCCCAGCGCCTGGTACCGCTGGGCGGCCGCGGCGGCGAAACGGTCCAGGTACGGCGAGGTCAGCTCGGCCGGGTACATCGGATACTCCCGCTCGTCACCCGGGTCTCCCGCCCGCGCCCTGGCCGTCGCCCGCCGTTTCAGCTCGGCCAGCGGCTCCCCGGCCACGACGTACAGCCGCCACGGCTGGAGGTTCCCGCTCGACGGAGCCCGCGTCGCGGCGGTCAGCACACGTTCGAGCACCTCTTTGGGGACCGGCTCGTCGCTGAACGTTCGCACCGCCCGGCGGCTGTCCACGGCTTCGTACACGTCCATGCCTTCTCGCCCTTCCACTCAGCGGCCCGTGCGGGCCGCGGCGTAGAGCCGTGCGGCCGTCACCGCCGCGCCCGCGACCGCGGCCGTCACCAAGCAGATCATGAACGTCGGATAGAGATAGACCACCTGGATCCACATGATGTCGCCACCCCGGAGGAGCACCCGCATGATCGGGACGATCGTGACGCACAGCGCGAGCGGGGCCAGATACGGCAGCAGCGGCCACCGCCGCCACCCCCGGCGCACGACGGCCCAGCGCCGGGAGCGGGCCACGCCCCGTACGGCCAGCCCGGCGGTCGCCAGGGTCAGCAGGACGAACAGGATGTCGGTGACGAGGTAGGGCGGCGCGGAGGGGATCTCGGGTGTGCCGCCCTCGATCAGGGCGACCAGGCCGTCCATGAGGGCGCCGGCGTCGCCGAAGGCCGTCCCGGTGTTCGCCATGACCGCGACGCCGTACCCCGACTCCGGCATCAGCAGCTGGGCGGCCGTGGAGGTGAACAGGTCGCCGTCGTGCCGGACGACGGGGGTGCCGCGGGCGGTTTCGCCGATCTCCCAGCCGAGGGCGTACTCCCCGTCCTGCTCGGACGGCGTGCGCATCTCCTTGACACTGTGAGGGGAGAGGATGCCGTTGTTCTGCGCGATCAGCCACCGGCCCATGTCGCCGGCGGTGCTGAGGATCCCGCCCGAGCCGTTGCCGAACCCGGACGGCTCCGGCACGGCCACGGCCCGGCCGAGGACGACCAGATGGCCGCGGGCACTGCCGGGCAGGTCGCGGTCGGTGTCGACCGTCCTGCTGTCGCGCATGCCGAGGGGCGTGAAGACGTGCGCGTGCAGGTACGCCGCGAACGGCTGCCCGCTCACCACCTCGACCAGCCGCGCGGCGACCTGGTAGTTGGTGTTGTGGTAGCTGAAGGCGGTGCCGGGTTCCGTGGCGAGCCTCGCCGTCCTCAGCCGTGCCACGGCGCCTTCGAGCGTGCGGGGCTGGGGCAGGCTCTTCTCGTGGAAGGCCGAGTCGGCCATGCCGGACGTCTGGTTGAGCAACTGCCGCACCGTGATCCGGGCGGCCCTGGGATCGGCCATGGTGAACTCGGGCAGGTAGCCGCGCACCGGCTTGTCCAGCTCGACCTGGCCCTTCTCCACCAGTTGCAGGACGGCGAGCGAGGTGAAGGACTTGCTGACCGATGCCACGGCCATGGGCGTGTCGGTCGTCACCGGCTCGCCGGAGGCGGTCCGGCCGTACCCGCGGCGTGCACGACCCGCCCGCCCTTGGTGATCGCGACCGCGACCCCGGGGAGCCCGGTCGCCTCGCGGTAGCCGGTGACGAAGGCGTCCACCGACGAGGGGGTGAGGTCCTGGGGCGGCGCCGGGCCGGACGCGAGGGGCAGGGCGAGGCAGAGCACGGCGACGATGTTTCTGAGCACCCGCCCAACGCTATGGATCACCCGCGTTCCGCGACCATGGCGAAGTCCCTCCGCTTTTCCTACGGAAAACCGCTATTCCCTCGCGGAAGCCGTGCGGGCCCGTAGGGCCGTCGTCCCGTCGCGCGGCGGGATGACGGCCCGGGTGCGGCGGTCAGGAGTGGTCGGTGATCTGCTGGAACTTGGTCAGCACGGCGCGCGGGTCGCTGCCGGGCGCCAGCGCGCCGCCCAGCTCGGCGGCCAGCGTGCCGCGCAGCTCCGCCCAGACCGGCTCGGACGTCGGGTCGAAGCGGGCCTTGGCCACCATGTCCACGATGGGGCTCACCTTCGGGTCCTGCCGCATGAGCGCCGAGGCGGACGCGGTCGTCGGCAGCAGGCCCTCCACCTTGAGGTACTTGGTGTAGTTGTCGGCCTGGTAGAAGTAGTCGAGGAACTCGCGGACGAGCTGCTGGTTGCCGTCCTTCTTGAAGGCCATCAGGTAGTCCTGGATGCCGTGCGTGGCCGGTTCGGCGCCGTGGTTGGTGGGGAACGGCGCGGTGCCGTACTCGATGCCCGCCTTGTCCACCTGCTCCAGGAAGGCCCGGGTGCCGAAGGACGCGTACACCATGGCGGCCTTGCCCTGGGCGAACAGCGGCCAGGTGCCGTCGGGGCGGTTGGTCTGGCCCGGGTTCGGCTGGGTGTACCCGTCCGCGGCCAGCGACTTGAGGAACTGCAGCGTCTCGACGGCGCGCTCGCCGTTGACGGTCCACTTGCCGTCGGTACGCCAGTCGGCGCCGTCGGCCCGCAGCCAGGCGCCGAACTCGTAGCCGCCGGCCTCGGCGCCGAGTGCCAGCGCGTACGGCACGTACCCGCCGGGCAGCGCCTTGATCGCCTTGGCCGCCGCGCGCAGCTCGTCCCAGGTGGCCGGCGGCTTGTCGAGGCCGGCCTCCTTGAGAATCTTCTTGTTGTAGTACATGCCGTTGACGGTGGCGACGAACGGCAGCCCGTACTGGACGCGATCGTAGGAGGCGTTCTCGGCGAAGGACGGCAGGAAGTCCGACAGCACCTCTTTCGACACCACCTCCTCGGCCCGGTACAGCAGGCCGGCCTCGGCGTAGTCGGCGAAGACGTTGCCGTTCAGGATGTCGGGGAACTGCTTGGTCTGGACCATGGTGTTGACCTGGCTCTGCAGGTTGCCCCAGTCGATGACCTGCAGCTCGACGTTCTTGCCGGGGTGCCCGGCCTCGAAGGAGGCGATCAGCTCGTCCCAGTAGGGCCGGGTGCCCTCGGTGTACTGGGCCACGACCAGCTTGATCGAGTTCTGGCCGGCACCGTCCGAGCCGCCGCCCGAGCCGCCGTCCGAGCCGCCGCCGCACGCGGTCAGCGCGAGCACGAGACCGGTGAACGCGGCCAGGCCGCCGAGCCGTCGTCGTCTTGTGGGGGTCATCTCACACCGATCTTTCTCGTGGTCACTTGGTGCTGCCCGCGGTGAGGCCGCTCACCAGGTGCTTCTCGATGAGCGCGAACAGGATCACCGCGGGCACGATCGCCATGAGCGCCGCGGCGAACAGGTACTGGTAGTTGGTCTCGTACAGGCCGACGAACTGCTGGACGCCGACCGTGAGCGGCACGCGGCCGCCCGCCGGGTCGTTGAAGAGCGTCAGCGCGATGACGAACTCGTTCCACACCTGGATGAAGGTGAAGATCATCACGGTGACGAGGCCGGGGGCGGCCAGCGGCAGGATCATGCGCAGCATGATCCGGAACCTGCCGAGACCGTCCATCATGGCGGCCTCGTCGATCTCCACCGGGATCGCGCCGAAGTGGGCGTGCAGGATCCAGACGGCGAAGGCGAGGTTGAAAGCGGAGTTGATGGCGATGATCACGAAGTAGCTGTTCACGCCGTCCACGAACACCGCCTGCCGGTACAGGCCGATGAGCAGCGCGACGGCGGGGAACATCTGGGTCACCAGGATCACGCTGAGGAACGCCGTACGCCCCCTGAACCTGGAGCGGGCCAGCACGTAGGCCGCGGGCGCGGCGACGAGCAGCACCAGCGCCGTCGAGGCGAGCGCGACGGTCAGGCTGACCCGGAAGTAGTCGGCCAGCGGGATGCGCCGCCACACGTCGGCGTAGTTGGACCACGCCCAGCTCCTGGGCAGGTAGTCGGCCGGGACGGCGAACAGCTCGGCGTCGGTCTTGAGCGATCCCAGCAACATCGCGGCGTACGGGGCGAGGAAGAACAGCGCCACCGCGAACCCGATGACCGGCAGCGCGACGGGACGGATCCGCGCCCACCCCCGGCCCGCCCGCACCAGCACCGGCCTGCTGCGCCGGACGGGAACCGGACCGCGCGGCGCCGCCACGGGCGCCCCGGAGGCCCCGGGAGCCTCCTCGGCGGGACGTTCCGCCGCCGGCGCGGGAGTCGCCTCGCTCGCCGACGGGTTGCGGTGGGGCCGCAGGACCAGCACGAAGGCCAGGATGAGCAGCAGCAGGAAGGCCACGTTGAGCACGCCGAGCGCGGCCGCCTCCCCCGAGTCGAGCTGCGCGGTGAAAGCGATCTTGTACAGCCAGGTCACGGTCGTGTCGGCGTGGGTGCCCGCCGTCTTGCCCATGATCACCCAGATGACCGTGAACGCGTTGAAGACGTGCAACATGTTGAGCACGAACGCGATCATGAGCGACGGCCGCAGGATCGGCAGCGTCACCCGCCGCCAGGTCGCCCACGCGCTCGCGCCGTCCATCCGGGCGGCCTCCAGCACGTCGTGCGGCACCGTCTGCAGCCCGGACAGCAGCACGTAGGTGGTGAACGGCATCGAGGTGATGATCCCGACCGCCATGATCGAGTACAGCGCGGTGGCCGGGTCCTTGTACCAGTCGACCGGCGCGGAGATGATCGACAGGTCCATCAGCAGCCGGTTGAGCAGCCCGTTGCCGCCCTCGTAGATGAAGCGCCACACGGTGGCGGTCATCACCAGCGAGGTCGCCCACGGCACCACCAGCGCGAGCCGGACGAACTTGCGGCCGTAGAACGGCTTGGACAGGAACTGCGCCAGCGCCAGCGAGAGCAGCATGGTCAGGCCGACGACGATCACCAGCCACAGCAGCGTGTTGCCGACCACCGGGCCGAGCGCGTCCTCCTTGAGCAGCCGGGCGTAGTTGTCCAGCCCCGCCATGCCCCTGACCAGCCCGATCCTGCTGATGTCGAGGAAGGACATGTAGACCATGTACAGCGCGGGGAAGCCGACGACACCGGCGATGAGCAGCGTGCTCGGCGTCAGCCAGCGCCAGGGCACGGTGCGCTCCCACAGGTCGGCGAGCCGGCCTGTCATGGACGTCCTCACGGCGCGTCCCTGAGGTTGGCGGTCCAGGAGTCGAGCGTCGCCTGCCACTCGTCGCGCTCCTCCGGCATGCCGGGCACCCCCGGCCGTCTCTGCCAGGGCAGCGGGCCGGACTCGCGCCGGTACTCGACGCCGATCGCGTCCAGGCGCGGCAGGTGGGCGGCCAGGCGGCGACGGAAGTCGGCCAGGTCCCGCTCGGGGCCCGACCAGACGGTCTCGGCGAAAGCCGCCAGCCGGGGGAAGGCCATGTAGTCGACGTGCCGGGTGGAGTCGATCAGCTCCGTCCAGACCCCGCACTGGGCGCCGAGCACCCGTTCGGCGGCCGGTTCGCCGCGCAGCTCCGGCGGGACGGGTTCGAAGGCGTAGACGTCCTCAAGGGTGAGCACGGTCCGGAACGGCATCGGCTCGTCGTCGCGCTCGCTCTGCCGGTAGTCCAGGTAGACGGCGGTGTTGGAGCAGTTGACGACGTCGTGCCCGGCGCGCGCGGCGGCCACGGCGCCCAGGTCGGCCCGCCAGGAGGCGACCACCGCGCCGGGGGCGAGGCCGCCCTCCAGGATCTCGTCCCAGCCGACCAGGCGCCGCCCCCGCTCGGTCAGGTAGTCGTCGAACTGGCGGATGAACCAGCTCTGCAGCTCCTCCTCGTCGCGCAGGCCCAGTTCCCTGATCCGGCGCTGGGCCGACGGGCTGCGCCGCCACTGCTCCTTGGGGCACTCGTCGCCGCCGACGCACACGTACGGGCCGGGGAACAGCTCCAGCACCTCGTCCAGCACGTTCTTGAAGAAGGCGATCGTGGCGTCCTCGACGTTGAGCACGTTGTGCCCGACGCCCCAGGTCGTGCCCACGCCGAGCGGGGTGTCGAGGTTGCCCAGCTCGGGGTAGGCGGCGATGGCCGACTGGGTGTGGCCGGG
Source organism: Nonomuraea sp. NPDC005692 (assembly GCF_040631115.1). NCBI lineage: Bacteria > Bacillati > Actinomycetota > Actinomycetes > Streptosporangiales > Streptosporangiaceae > Nonomuraea > Nonomuraea sp. NPDC005692. The sequence continues at coordinate 93,166 of NZ_JBEXYU010000029.1, forward strand.
CAGGTCGATCTCCGGCACGACCGAGATGTGACGGCGGGCGGCGTAGGCGACGATCTCGCGGAGGTCGTCCTGGGTGTAGAAGCCGCCGTGCGGCCGGCCGTCCATCTCCCCCAGCCAGCCGACCTGGCTCTCCTTGCGCCAGGAGCCGATCTCGGTCAGGCGCGGGTAACGCTTGATCTCGATGCGCCAGCCCTGGTCGTCGGTGAGGTGCAGGTGCAGGACGTTCAGCTTGTGCAGGGCCATCAGGTCGATGAAGCGCAGCACGTCCGCCTTGGTCATGAAGTGCCGGGCCACGTCGAGGATCGCGCCGCGCCAGGCGAAGCGGGGACGGTCCGCCACGTGGACGGCGGGCAGTTCCAGCGGCCCGCGCGTGCCCGCCCGGCGGAAGGCGGCGGGCGGCAGCAGCTGACGCAGCGTCTGCGCGCCGTGGAAGGCGCCGGTCGCCGATCCGGCGTCGAGCGTGACCTCGCCGGGGGTGACGGTCAGCCGGTAGGCGTCGGGAGGCAGGTCGTCCAGGCCGAGCCTGATCGTCGCCGGTCCCGGGCTGCCGGGCAGCAGCTCGCCGCCGGTGACCTGGCTGAGCTCGCCGCGCAGCCACGCGGCGACCTCGCCGAGCGCGGGATCGGCGGTGAGCGCGGTGCTCCGGTCGATGACGAAGCGGCCCGGTCCGGCCTCGTAGGTCAGGGGCTTGGGGACGATCATTAAGCGGCCTCTCGGAGCTGACGGGGGGAGACTCTTCGCCCTGGGCGCGTTCCCGGGCATGACCGACGGTGCCCGTCGGCGGGAGGTCCGTGCCGACCTCCTTTACGAAGGAGCGCTTCATTACTAGCACCGGCCCGAAGCAGGGGTCAATGCTCATTTCTGCGCGAATCAGCCTCCCTTGCTCACCTTTGAGCCTCCGCGGGCTGGCATACTGGAGCCCGAGTTATTGAGGAGACCTGCGTTAGGAGGACGATGGCCCCGACACTTCGCGGCGGCGACCTGTCACGACTCAGGCAGCTCAACACCCTGACCGCGATCGCGGCACTGCGCGCCGCCGGGCCTCTGACGCTGACGACCCTGGCCGAGCGGACCGGCCTGTCGCGCCCCTCGACCAAGGAGGTCGTGGACGAGCTGATGACGCTCGGCTGGGTGGAGGAGACCCCGCCCGCACAGGGCACGGTCGGCCGGCCGGCCCGCCGCTACCGGTTCCGCGCCGGGAGCGGCCATCTGGTCGGGCTGGACATAGGCGGCCACAACATCCGGGCCGCCCTGGCGGACCTCAACGGCGTGATCCTCTCCGAGACCCGCCAGCCCGTGGAGCCGGACACCCCCCTTCCCGAGCGGCTGGCCGCGATCGAACGGGCGGTCGCGGGCTGCCTGGCGCTGGGCGGCAAGACCATCGAGGACGTGTGGATCCTCGCTGCGGGCACGATCGGCGTGATCACCCCCGAGGGGCGCATCCTGTACTGCGCCGCCATTCCCGCCTGGACCGGCTTCGACCTGGCCGGGCACCTGCGCCGGTTGTTCCCCTGCGAGGTGCTCGTCGAGAACGACAGCCGTCTGGCCGCCCGGGCCGAGGCGGCGCGCGGGGCCGCGCGCGACGTCGATCACGCGGTGTTCCTGCACGTCGGCCGCCGGATGGGCGCGGCGATCATCATCGACGGCAAGGTGCACCGCGGGTTCGGCGCGGCGTCCGGCGAGATCGCCATGCTGCCGCAGGCGCGCTGGTTCGACGCGTCCGAGCACCTGCAGCGCTGCGCGATCATCCCCGAGGGCGTCCCACCCGCGGACGCCGCCGGCTACACCCTGGCCGCCGCCCGCGCGGGCGACCCGGTGGCGCTGGCGGCGGTCGACCGGTACGTCGACGACCTGGCCGTCGGCACCAGCGCGATGGTGCTCCTGCTCGACCCGCAGGTCGTCGTGCTGGGCGGCGGGTTCTCGCGGTCGGCCGACGTGCTGCTGCCGCCGCTGCGCGACCGCCTGGCACGCGCCTGCATGCGCCTGCCCGACCTGCGCGCCTCTGCCCTGGGTGACGAATGCGTGGTCACCGGCGCCATCGACCATGCCGTCGCACGCCTCGACGACCAGCACTTCACCCCGGACGCCCCCTTGCCCGCCCCCCGCTGACCCGGGATGTTTCCGCCCCGGCTGGCGATTGGTCTGTTTCGCCGGGAATGAAACCACTGATACCCGGGTGTCGCTGATGGCTACCGTGGCGGAGTGCACACAGTGATCACGCGAGACGGCCGCGCCCTTGCCGTGGAGCAGTGGGGCGTCCCCGACGGGACGCCCGTCTTCTACCTGCACGGCAGCCCCATGGGACGCCTGGCCCGCCACCCCGACGACTCCTTGTTCACCAGGCTCGGCATCCGATTGATCACCTTCGACCGCCCCGGTTTCGGGAGCTCGACGCCGCTGCCGGGACGGCGCGTGGTGGACGGCGCGGACGACGTCGCCGCCGTGGCCGACGCGCTCGGCCTCGACGAGGTCGCCGTCTACGGGGTCTCCGGCGGCGGGCCGCACGCGCTGGCGTTCGCCGCCCGCCACCCCGGCCGGGCCGTCCGGGTCGCCTCGCTGGCGGCGCTGGCCCCGCGCGACGCCGAAGGGCTGGACTGGACGGCCGGGATGATGGAGGGCAACCGGCGCAGCGCCGCGGTCGCCCTCCAGGATCGCGAGGCCATGATCGCCCACCTGGGGGCGGACTCGTCCGGGCCGCCGCAGTTGCCGCCGTTCGAGGCCGCCGTCCTGACGCGTCCCGAGGTCAGCGCCATGTTGTCGGCCGCGTACGCCGAGGCGGTCCGTCCCGGCCTCGGCGGCTGGGCCGACGACGTCATCGCCCTCTTCGGCAGCCCCTGGGGGCTGGACCCCGCCGCCATCACCGTCCCGGTCCGGCTGTGGCACGGCGAGCTGGACGGGGTCGTGCCGGTCGCGCACGCCCGCTGGCTCGCCGCCCGCATCCCCACCGCCACGCTCACCGTCCAGCCCGACGCCGGGCACGCCGGGCACTTCGACGCCACCCCCGCCACGCTGGAGTGGCTGCTGCACGGCGACGAACCCCTCGGCGACAAGGAGGCGGCGGCGGCCGTCACGACCTAGGCGGCACGCCGGCCGGCCTGCCGTTCAGTGGGGGATGGTGTCGATCAGTTCGCGGGCGCCCTGGCGGAGCAGCGCGACCGCGACGGAGGTGCCGAGCGTCGCCGGGTCGAGCGGGCCGGCCCACTCGTGCGCGTCGAGCACCCGCTTGCCGTCGGGGGAGAAGACCCGGGCGCGCAACGACAACCGGCCGTCGCGCTCGGCGCGGGCGTGACCGGCGATGGGCGAGTTGCAGTGGCCCTGGAGCACGTGCAGCAGCATGCGCTCCGCCGTGATCTCCCGCCACGTGTCGGCATGTCCCAGACCGGCGACCGCGTCGACGGTCGCCGTGTCGTCCTCCCGGCACTGCAGGGCCAGCACGCCCGCGCCGATCGGCGGGCACATCGTCTCCAGCGACAGCGCCTCGGTGATGCGGTCCGGCCGGCCGATGCGCTCCAGCCCGGCCACCGCCAGCAGCAGCGCGTCGGCCTCGCCCGCGTCCAGCTTGTCCAGGCGCCGGTTGGCGTTGCCGCGCATCGGCACGCACCGCAGATGCGGGTGGGACGCGGCCAGCTGGGCCACGCGCCGGACCGACGACGTGCCGATCCGGGTGCCCTCGGGCAGCGCGTCCAGCTTCAGGCCGCCGGGGTGCACGAGCGCGTCGCGCAGGTCGTCACGCTTGAGGAAGGCCGCGAACACCGTGCCGGCCGGCAGCGGGCGGTCGGCGGGCACGTCCTTCATGCAGTGGACCGCCAGGTCGGCCTGACCGGCCAGGAGCGCCTCGTCGACCTCCTTGGTGAAGGCGCCCTTGCCGCCCAGCGCCGACAGGGCCCCCTGCCACCGGTCGCCGGACGTGGTGACCGGGACGACCCCGGTGCGGATGCCGGGATGCCGGTCGGCCAGCTCCCGCCGGACGCGCTCGACCTGGGCGAGCGCCATCGGAGAGGAACGCGTCACGATGCGGATCAGCTCGGGGACGGCCATCCCCCGATCGTAGGGCGTCACCTTCGTGCCGCGCGGGCCAATCCCGGAGCTCGCCATGGATGGCCCGCCGAGGGGACGGCGGCTTAGGGTACGGATCATCAATCGCCACGGGGAAGAGGACGGGGACGTACATGATGGCCAATGATCCGGCGCGGCCGACGCTGATGACGCGGATGGTCGCGGCGTACAAGGGCGAGGTGCGCGCGGACGAGCTGGAGGCGTACCGGCGGGCCGGGGGGCTGGTCTACACCGAGCTGGAGCGCGCCGAGGAGCTGCGGTTACGCCTGGTCCAGGAAGGCGTCAACCTCTGGCACGACCCGCGGTCCGCCTCAGGGCAGCTGCTGTGCACCTGGAACGCGTTCGTGCTGCAGACCATCGGCGAGCAGCTGCTCGACTCCGACTACAGCGCCGACCCGCGCACCGCGGGCTACGTGCCGCCGGTCACCAGCCGGCAGGTGGCCGCCTGCTTCGCCCAGGTGGAAGGCTGGGTGTCGCGCGCGAGGCAGGCGGCCGGCAACACCCGCTATCTGGTCGAGACAGAGCTCCAGCTGCCCGCCGACCTGCCCGAATGGGCCGAGGCGGACCCGTGCCCGCTGCCGCATCTGCACGGCATGCTGGCCGCCACCCGCGCGATCCGTCGGCACGCCGAGGTGGCCTTCGGCGTGTTCGAGCAGACCGTCGCCGACGACCACGACCACCAGGCCGACCTGCAGCGGCTGCGCCAGCTCGTGGCCGAGGCCGCCACCGCCGCCGACTACGCCGAGGGGCTGCTCAAGGCCGATCCGCAGCCGAGCCTGCACGAGGCGATCGAGCAACGGCTCCAGCGGTCGCTGGAGCTCTACTACCACGTGGGCCAGCTCATCGCGATGCCCAGGCACATCGCCACCTACCAGAGCACCGCCACCAGGCCCGCGGCGACGTACCAGTCCCTCGACGCGAGCCTGCGCGACCTCGACCCCTGGTGCCTGACCGACCCGCAACGGCGGGACTACTGGCAGGCCGACCCCAAGGCCCGGCAGGCCGTCAAGGAGATGTGGGAGTACGACCCCGACCCGGCCGCCACCCTCCACATCCAGGCGCAGATCGACGCCGCCTTCCGGGACGGCGCCATCGCCTACGCCGTCGACGCCGCGGGCAAGCCGCTCGGGAGCTACTACTGCTGCCCGTTCCCCGCCATCTATTCGGTGCGCAGGCCGGTGGTCATCTCCGGCAGGCTGCTGCGCCCCATGCAGCGGTTCACCTTCGAGGCGTCGGCCGAGGAGATGGAGAGCGGCGGCCCGTTCCGGCGCGAGATCATCGTGGCCGACTTCAAGCCGACGAACGAGATCGACTACTGCGACCCCGACGGGCTGCACGGCGACTAGGACGGCGTCCGGTCATCGGGCGGGCCACGGAAGGAAATGCGGCGCGAGACGGGCCGGACCGTGATTATCCACGGACATCCGGCCTCGGGGCTGCCTATATTTCAGGCAACGGAATCTCCCTGTTGGAGGGCCAGGTGTCCGATGTGTTCGCCAAGGATCTCAGCCGCCGGGTCGTGACCAGGATCGCTCCCGCCGAACTCCCGCTGTTCGACCAGACCTGGGACGCGCTCGGCGGCAGGACCAGGTCGAGGTCCCATCGGGATCCGCTCGGATTCGGGCTGCCGGGAGTGGACGAGCTGCTGGTGACGGCGATCGTCTCCGGCGTCGTGACCACGGTGCTCGCGGACGTGGGAAAGGACGTCGGCTCGTGGACCGGCCGGCTGATCGGCCGGTTGCGCCGTCGTCCGCGGGAGCTGCCCGAGGCGCAGCCGGCGGGCCCGCCGCCGTTGCCGCCGGCCCGGCTGACCGAGATCCGTAAGGTCGCCTACCAGAAGGCGCGCCGGATGGGCATGTCGCAGGCGCAGGCCGACGCGCTGGCCGACGCGGTGGTGAGCGAGCTGGCCCGCAACCCGTCATGAGAGGCCGTCTGCCGTCGGCCACCACGTCCGCGTTCGTCCTGCTGATCAGCCTGGCGTTCGCGACGACCGCGATCTACCGGCCGGGGATCTTCGACCTGCTGTCGACGCAGGGGGCGGAGGTCCCGGCGAAGGTCAGGGAGGCGTGTCAGCTGGCGGCGCTGAAGGGCCTGGACGATCCCGCCTGCGACGTGATGAGCCGCGGGACTCACCAGGATCTCCGGCTCGGCGTGTTGCTCTGTTTCGCGACGCTCATCCTGCTCACCGGGCTGCAGTACTGGTTCGGCCCGGCCTGGCGGATCCGCCGCCGGCGGCTGCGTCCGGTCACCGGCGAGGTCGGTGAGGAGTTGGGGCGGATGGCGGCGGAGGTGCTCGGCGGCCGCCGGGTCGTCTTCCTGCTCGACGTGCTCAACCCCGCGGTGGCCGGGCTGGCCTTCGGCCGGGCCGGGCGCAGGTACGTGGTGATCAGCCGGGGCACCTGGCTGTCGTTCGAGCGCGACCGGCCGCTGTTCCGGGCGGTGGTGCTGCACGAGCTGGCGCACGTGCGCAACAGGGACCTGAACATCACGGCGGTTACGCTGGCGATGTGGCGGTCCTACGCCGCGGTGATCCTGGTGCCGGGCCTGCTCGCCGCCGTGAACGGGGTGGTGTCGGGGCAGGCGCCGTTCCTGCGGTCCGAGCAGATGCCGTTCGGGGCGCGCGCGGCGCTGTCGTGGTTGTTCGCCGCCCAGATCGCCGGGCTGGCGGTGTTGTCGTGGCTGACCCGTTCGGTGGTGCTGCAGTCGCGTGAGCTGCTGGCCGACGCCCGCGTCCTGTCGTGGGAGCGGGACGCGACGCCGCTGCGCCGCGTGTTCGAGGAGGCGCCGGCGCCGCGCCGGTGGCCGGTGTCGCTGCGGGTGCGCACCCACCCGCATCTCGCCGTCCGCCGGGCCGCGCTGGAGGACCAGGAGCCGCTGGTACGCCAGGGTTTCGTCTTCCCGCTGGCCCTGGGCGGCTGTTTCTCCCTGACCATGGATCCGGCCACGTCGCTGACCGCGCAGGGACGCACCAACACCTTGCCGTGGCCGGCGGAGGTGTTCGCCCTGCTGCTGGCCGTCGCGCTGGGGCTGCGGGCGTTGCGTGCCGTGGAGGCGCGTAGCGACGCCGTGCACGTGCCGCTGGGCCTGGCCGTGGGGCTGGCGGGCGGCTGGGTCCTGGCCCCGAGCAGGATGACCGACCACGCGCTGGCGCCGTTCCCCGTGTCGGTGCAGCTCGCCGGGCTGGTGGTGCTGGCGGTGGCGGGCCTGCTGCTGGGGATGTGGGTGCGGTGGGTGGCGCGGGTGTGGGCGCCGCGGGTGCACGGGCTGCGGTCGGCGCTCGGGCCGCTGGTGCTGATCGCGGTGGTCGTGACGCTGGGCGCGCGGGCGTTCTACGACCTCCAGGCCGACATCATCATCGCCCACGTCCAGAAATATCCCGCTGTTTCCGATCCGCTGGCGCAGGTCCTGATCAGCGCGCAGATCATGCTGGACACCCGCCTGTCGGCGGGCATCCTCCTGCTGCTCGCCGTCGCCCTGCTCATGCTGACCCCGATGGCGGTACGTTTCGTCACCCTCGGCGAACGCCGCCCGCCCGCGCCCCGGCGCACCGGCCGCATCGCCCTGGCGGTGGGCTGCGCGGCCGCCGCGGCGCTGGTCACGGCGATGGTGTCGGGCACGGTCAACGGCTACGTCTTCCAGAGCTCCGGCACCGCGTTGTCGGGCGTCATCGCGACCGGAGCCGCCGCCGGCGCCGCCCTCGCGGCCTGCGTGGCCGGGTTGTCCGGGACGTCGCCGGTCGCGAAGGGCATGGTGACGGGGCTGGCCGCGGCGGTGCTCTACGCCCTCGCGCTGGAGCTGGTGTGGCTGCCCCTGCGGACGGCGCTGCCGTGGCTGATCCACATGATCATCCTGGAGCGCATGCTGGCGGCCGCGCTGATCGCCGCGCTGGCCACGGCCCTGCTGGCCCGCCTGCTGCCCGTCCGCCGGGAGCCGGCCCCGGTCGCCGGCGTGCCCGCGCAGGGGTGAGGCGGGGGCGCATCGGAAGCTACTGGGCTCTCATCAGGTCCCAGAAGGATCTGTGACGGTCGGCGCCCGGCAGCCAGGGCGCGAGGAACCAGGCCTCCCACTCGCCGTCGGCGGTCCTGACGTGGGGGTTGAGGAGGAACTCGCCGTCGTCCCCGTAGCCGACCAGCAGGGTGTCGCGCACGTACTCCTCCCTCAGGTTGATGCAGTCCTGCTCGGCCCCGTAGACGAAGTAGAGCTCGTCGGGGACGCTCCATGAGACCGGTTCGCCGGGCGACGGCCACAGCCCGGCGACCTCGGGCTCGAGGTCACGGAACCAGCCGACCCTCGCGGCCGGCAGCACGGTGTGGCCGAGCTCGTCGTCGCCCCAGCCGTCGGCGAACAGCAGGAACTGCCGGTAGCTCGGCGGCAGGGCCGTACCCAGCCGGTCTTCGAGCCGGCCGACCTCCGCCTCACTGGCCGGGGGGTGCAGGCCGTTGCCCGGCGCGGGCGGCGGGCCGTCGGGGGCCTGAGGGGTCAGGCCCTTCACCGCGAAGAGGCCGGACCAGCCGTACTGGGTGCTCATGGCAGGTGACCGTATCCGTCGCGGCCGACATTCCGTCCGGCCCGGCGGTTGGGATGATGTACGCATGGACACCCCCACCCCGATCGACATCGATGCCTGGCCGCGCCGGCAGCACTTCGAGCACTACCGCCGGGCCGTCCCGTGCACGTACTCGATGACGGTGGAGATCGACGTCACCGCGTTCGCCGCGGCGCTCAGCCGGTCGCGGCGCAAGTCCTACCTGGCGCAGGTCTGGGCGATCGCCACGGTCGTCAACCGGCACGACGAGTTCAGGATGTGCCTCACCGCCTCGGGCGAGCCGGCCGTCTGGCCCGTCGTGCACCCGGCCTTCACGGTCTTCAACCCCGAACGCGAGACGTTCGCGTGCGTGTGGGCGCCCTACGACCCCGACTTCGGCGCCTTCCACGACGTCGCCGCTCCCCTGCTCGCCGAGCACGCCCGCGCCACCGAGTTCTTCCCGCAGGGGTCGCCGCCGTCCAACGCGTTCGACGTGTCGAGCCTGCCGTGGACGTCCTTCACCGGGTTCAACCTCAACATCGGCAGCGACCGGGACCACCTCGCCCCCATCTTCACCCTCGGCCGGTACACCGAGCGCGACGGCCGGGTGCTGCTCCCCCTCGCACTCCAGGTGCACCACGCCGCCGCGGACGGGTTCCACTCCGCCCGGCTCGTGAACGAGCTCCAGACCCTCGTCGCGGACCCGTCCTGGGTCGACCGGAGCCCGGCCTCCTGAACCCGCGCTGACCTCCGTCGCCGCCCGGGCCCCTGCGGGCACGAGCGGGGCCGGGCTCCGCCATGCCACGAATCAATCGTTCGTAATTGCAACGCTCGTTTTAAATGCGATAGTTTTGATTCATGACGAGCGAAGCCGACACGGCGGATTCCCGGCGTCACGTCGACGTACTGATCATCGGTGCCGGCCTGTCCGGCATCGGTGCCGCATGGCATCTCCAGCGGCGACCCGGCAGGACCTACGCGGTACTGGAGGCCAGAGAGCGCCTGGGCGGCACCTGGGACCTGTTCCGCTATCCGGGCGTGCGCTCGGACTCCGACATCTTCACCCTCAGCTACGCCTTCCAGCCCTGGCGCGGCCGCAAGTCCCTGGCCGACGGCGACACCATCCGCCGCTACATCGAGGACACCGCCCGCGACCACGGCATCGACCGGCACGTCCACCACCGGGCCAAGGCCCTGTCCGCCGACTGGTCCTGGGAGCGGTGCCGGTGGACGGTGCGCACCACCCGCGGGACATGGACGTGCTCGTTCCTGTACGTCTGCGCCGGCTACTACGACTACGACCACGGCCACCAGCCGGAGTTCGAGGGCGCCGAGGTCTTCGGCGGCCGGTTCGTGCACCCGCAGTTCTGGCCGGACGACCTCGACGTGGCCGGCACGAAGACCGTGGTGATCGGCAGCGGGGCCACCGCGGTCACCCTGGTGCCGGCGCTGGCGAAGCGGGCCGGGCACGTCACCATGTTGCAGCGCTCCCCGACCTACCTGACCTCCCTGCCCGGCGTGGACCCGGCGGCCGACACGCTGCGCCGCCTGCTTCCCGCACATACGGCCCACCGGCTCATCCGCACCAAGAACGTCCTGAGCAGCCAGCTCACCTACTGGCTGAGCCGGCGCTACCCGGAGCAGACCAAGCGGCACCTGCGCAAGGGCATCCTGCGGTACCTGCCCGACCCCGCCCTGCTCGACCGGCACTTCACCCCCCGGTACCAGCCGTGGGACCAGCGGCTGTGCGTCGTCCCCGACGGCGACCTGTTCCGCGAGGTGGCCGCCGGGCGCGTGTCGGTGGTCACCGACCGGATCGCCCGTCTCACCGGGCACGGGATCGAGCTGGCGTCCGGGCGCACGCTGGAGGCGGACGTGATCGTCTCCGCGACGGGCCTGTCGCTCATCCCCCTCGGCGGGATCGCCGTATCGGTGCAGGGTCGCCCGGTCGACCTGGCCGGGACCACCGCCTACCGCGGGCTGATGCTGAGCGGCGTGCCCAACCTGGCCTTCTGCGTCGGGTACACCAACGCGTCGTGGACGCTGCGGGCGGAGCTGTCCTCCCGCTACGTCGTCCGGCTGCTGGACCACATGAGGCGGCACGGCCTGACCACCGCGATGCCCGCGCTCCCGCGCGGCGTCGCCCGCCGTCCGCTGCTCGGCCTGACCTCCGCCTATGTCCAGCGCGCGGCACATCTGTTCCCGCAGCAGGGTGACCGCGCGCCGTGGACGGTCGGCCAGAACTACCTGACCGACCGGCTGAGGTCGGCGTTCCTCGACGTCCGCAAGGGGATGATCTTCGATGGGTGAGCAGTACCGGGTGGTGGCACTGGGCGGCGCCGGCGCGATGGGCAGGCCCGTCGTCGAGGCGCTGGCCGGGCGGCCGGACATCGCCGAACTGGTGATCGCCGATCGCGACACCGCCGCCGCCGCACGACTGTCCGTCAAGTACGCCAACGCCTCGGCCGCGACGGTGGACGCCGCCGACCCGGTACGGCTGCGCGAGCTCTTCCGCGACGCCGACCTGGTCGTCAACACCACCGGCCCGTTCTTCCGGCTCGGCGTGCCGATCCTGCGGGCGGCGATCGAGAGCCGTACCCACTACGCCGACATCTGCGACGACTGGGAACCGACACTGGACATGCTCGCCATGGACGCCCAGGCGCGGGACGCGGGCGTGACCGCCGTGATCGGAGCCGGGGCGAGCCCGGGCACCAGCAACATGCTGGCCGCCCTGGCGACCCGCGAGCTGGACACCGTCGAGAGCGTCCACACCGCCTGGCCGGTGGACGTCCCGTTCGTCGGCGACGACCCCGCCGACGCCTCGGCGGGCGGGGAGTCGGCCGCCGTCGTCCACTGGATGCAGCAGTTGTCCGGCACGATCCGCGTCTGGGCCGGCGGCGCGCCCGCCGAACGGCCGCCGCTCGAACCGGTCCGGCTCGACTACCCGGGGCTGGGCGCCGGCACCGCCTACACCCTCGGCCATCCCGAGCCGCTGACCCTCCCGGCGACCTGCTCGATCACCCGCGAGTCCGCCTGCGTGATGGTGGTCAGGCCGGAGACGGCCGCGTACCTGATGACCCTGCGCGAGGAGATCGACCGGGGCGGCCTCTCCCTGGAACAGGCCGCGGCCGCGATCGAGCACCCGACCGCCGGCCGTTTCGCCCGCTCCGCCCTGCGCCGGCTCTCGCTGCGCGGCCCCGGCTCGCTGCCGCCCTTCTTCGCCCTGGCCACCGGCGTCCGGGACGGCCGGCCGTGCCGGATCGGCGCGCGGCTGATCGGCTCGCCGCGCGGGATGGCCAGGGCGACCGGGATCCCGCTGTCGCTGGCGGCGGCGCAGATCCTCGACGGCTCGGTGCGCGCCGCCGGAGTCCACCCCCCGGACGCCGTGCTCGACCCGGAGAGGTACTTCGCGGAGCTGGCCGTCCACTGCGACCCGCCGTGCACCGGCCGCGACGAGGTGGTCAGAGTGGACCGGACCCCGTGACCGGCGCCGATCGCCCGCATCCCGGGGTCCGCGGCGAGGTCGGCCCCGGGTGGGAGCCGGTCCGCCGCGCGTTCGCCGCGATCATGAGCGGGCCGGGCGAGCGCGGCGCGGGGCTGCACGTCATCCACCGCGGCAGGGCCGTCGTCGATCTGTACGCCGGGAGCGACGCCTCGGGCCCTTACGGTCCGGACACCCGGCAGGTGGTCTTCTCCGCCTCCAAGGGCATCGCGGCCGCCTGCCTGGCGGTGCTCGCCGACCGCGGTGACCTCGACTTCGACGCGCCCGTGGCCAGGTACTGGCCCGAGTTCGCCCGTCGCGGCAAGTCCGGGACCACGGTCGCGCAGCTGCTCAGCCATCAGGCCGGGCTCGTCGCCCCGGCAGGCGGCGCCACCCTCGCCGAGGTGCTGGAGGGGCGTCCGCTGGCCGACGTCCTCGCCGCCGAGCCGCCGCGCTGGCCGCCGGGAAGGCCCGGCTATCACGCGGTCACCTGGGGGGCGCTCGCCGACGAGCTCGTCCGCCGCATCACCGGCGGACGGCTCGGCGAGGTGCTCGAGGAGTCGGTGTGCCGGCCGCGCGGCCTGGTGATCGGCATCGGCGGCGCGCAGCCGGGCCCGCCGCCCGCGCCCGTGCACGCCGCCACGCGCGTGCCGGTCCTGGTCCGGATGACCACCGCCGTCCTCGCCCGGCCCGGGACGCCGTTGTGGGCGGCGATGACGGTGGGGGGTGCGCTCACCGACCCGCCGGACCGGTGGGTGGCCCGCCCGGAGACCCTCGCGGCCCACCTGCCGGCCGCCAACGCCGTCGCCACGGCCCGCTCCCTGGCCCGGCTCTACGCCCTGCTCCTGCCCGGCGCCGGATGCCGGCCCGGCGACGAGCCGCCGCTCGTCCGCGAGCGGACCTGGCGCGCGGCCGTCCGGCCGCGCGCCGCCGGACGCGACCGGGTGCTCGGCGTGCCGTCGGCCTTCGGGTGCGGGTTCGCGCTGCCCAGCCGCGCCTGGCGCCTGGGGTCGCCCACGGCCTTCGGCCATCCGGGCATCGGCGGCGCCCTCGGCCTCGGCGATCCGCGCCGGGGTCTCGCCCTGGCCTTCCTGCCACGCACGATGCCCGCCGACGCCTTGGCCGACGCCCGTCACCGCACCCTGCTGGACGCGGTGGGCCAGGTCATCGGCGCGTAACGATCGGACTGGATACGATAGTCGGCATGGACGTCCATGTCCCCACCCGGATGCTCGTAGAGGCGCTCGTCCGCACCGATCTCACGGTCGACGCCGGCGAGCTCTACGCCACCGCCAACCTGCTGGACATGAACGACCAGCAGGTTCGCCTGTGCATCAAACGGCTGGTCGCCGAGGGGCGGTTCGTCCAGGAGGGGCGGGGGCGCAAGGCGATCCTGCGCGCCACCGGCAGCGCCGAACGCGCGATGGGCCTCGACGTCGAGTTCGTCACCCACGCCTACCGCCAGGACGCCGGGCTCGCCCCCTGGGACGGCGCCTGGCACCTCGTCGCCTTCACCGTCCCGGAGAGCGCCCGGCCCGCGCGCGACGCGCTGCGCGCCGCGCTCACCCTCCTGGGCGGCGCCCCCGTCCACGGCGGCCTGTACGTCAGCGCCAATCCGTGGGAGCCCTACGTCGAGGAGCACGCCCGCCGCCTGGACGTCCTGGACCATGTCACCTTTCTGACCACCCGGGACCTGCGCCGGGGCGAGGAGACCGATCCCGTCGCGCTCGCCCGGGCCATGTGGCCGCTGGGCGAGATCGCCGAACGTTACGACCGGCTCGCCGCGGTGGCCGAGCCCCGGCTCCGGTTCCTCCAGGAGCACGCCGAGCCGTCCGGACAGTGCGAGCCGTCCGGGTCGTCCGGGTCGTCCGAGCCGCGGCGGCTGACCGTCGCGGTGGAGCTGGCCGCGGAGTTCACCCGCGCGATGGAGGCCGACCCGTTGCTTCCTCCCGAGCTGCTCCCCCGGCCCTGGCCCGGCGCCCGGGCCCGTGAGCTGACCGCGCGTTGCTGGTCGCTGCTGGAGGAGCAGACCGGCAAGGACGCCGGCGCCGTCCGCCTGTTCGGTCTCTACGGCGGCCTGAGCCGTCTGGCCACGGGCGCCTGACGGGCCGTCACGCCGTCACGCCGTCACGCCGTCTCCATGGCCACCTGCACCGAGCCCGTCCGCCGGGCCAGGTCGGCGAAGAACCGCTCCGGGTCGATCGCCACCTCCGGCGGGTGCACGCCGGGTCGCGCCCCGGGCTCGTCGATCAGCTGCGCGAGGCCCAGCGCGGCAGGCACGCCCGTGGCCTCGGCCATGCTCCGCAGCAGCGGCGACGTGCCCGTCAGGTGGGCCAGGACGGTCGCCGGCCGCCCGTCCGCCTCCCCTCTGGCGACGGCGAAGAACGCGGGCAGCGAGCCGGGCCCCCTGAAGCCGAAGGCCCGCACGGCGGCGCGCAGGGCCCGCCACGTGGTGGGCCCGGTCACCTCGGCGGCGGCCGTCACGGGCGTGAGCCTGCCCCGGTCGATGTCGCGGCGCAGCACGTCCAGATAGGCCGCGGTGCCGGGGGTGACGACCATGAGACTGGCCGACTCCCCCGCCACCCGGTAACTGCGCGCCAAGGTCACCGGCTCGGGATGGCCCACGGTGTACGCGGTGCCCCCGCGGCCGCCCGGAAGCGCGAGCACGACCGGCCGCAGGGGTGGCCGGCGTACCGGCCGGCCGCCGCCGATCTCCGCGATCATGCCGCTGACGTGCCGCATCCAGTGCACCACGGCGGGGATCGGACGGCCGTCGGGCCCGCTCAGGCCGGCCCGGCCGGCGCCGGGGCCCGGCACGTCGACGGGCCAGGCGGTGTAGAGGTCCGTCACGGTGTCCAGGCAGGCCGCCGCCCTGGCCGCGAGCAGGTTGCTGACCCCCGGGCTGGCGCCCATGCCGATCACCGCGCGCACGCCCGCCGCGCGGGCTTCGGCGTCGAGGCCGAGCATCTCCGAAGTGGCCGCCCAGTCGTCGCAGACGTCCAGGTAGTGGGTACGGGCGGCGATCGCGGCCCGCAGCACCGCCGGCCCCGCCCGGTGGTACGTCCCGAGCGTGTTGAGGACGACGTCGGCCTCGGCCAGCGCGGCCGACAGGGCACGTCCGCCGGTGACGTCGCGGGCGCTGAGCCGGGCCGGGACGCCCTTCAGCTCCTCGACCAGGGCACGGGCCGCGCCGAGGTCGCGGTCGGCGACGACGATCTCCCGGACCCCGCGCAGACCGGCCGCCACACGCACCGCGGCCCGCGTCACCGCTCCGGGTCCGCCGAGGGCGAGCACTCTCATGGACTTCCCAAAGGATCGTGACCAAATCTATCGAATGATTTACGATAGTTAATATGATGAACATAACAGCCTCTCCGCTGTTCCGCGAGCGGCCGGCGACCCGGGTGATCGCAGTCGAGGCGCTCAGCACGGTGCCGTTCATCTCGACCGCCCTGCTGTACGGCTCGCCGGCCGGCCCCGACGCGCTCGATTGGGCGCAGCTGGCGGGGCTCGCGATGGTCGTCGCGCTCCATGTCACCGCGCTGCGCGCCTGGCGCCTGGCGATCGTCAGCGGCCTGCGCCCGGCGGCGGCGCCCGGCCACCGGCTCAAGGACGAGCGCCGGCTGCGCATGCTGGTGCTCGGCCTGCCGATCCTGGTCGCGGCGCTCCTGCCGGTCCCGGCCGCCTGGCGCTCCTTCTGGTTCTGGTTCACCCTGCTCAGCGCCGCCACCGGGGCCGTCTCGGCCGTCCGGTTGCTCGTCATGCTGCTCAGACGGTCGGAGCCGGGCTAGATCCAGCCGCGTTCCCGGGCCTCCAGACCTGCCTGGAAGCGGGTCACGGCGTTCAGGTGGCGCATGACGGCGTGGATGCGGCGCTGCACGGTGCGCGGCCCGAGCACGTTCCGCCCCCGCTGGCCGCGTTCCCGCTCACCGAGCCGGCGTCCGTCGGCTCAGAGCGCGACGGGCGTCACCAGCCGACCTGGGCTCCCAGGCGGAGGCGCAGCCACAGCACCAGGCGTTCGTCCGGGTCGGCGAGGTCGAAGCCGAAGATCTCCTCCGCGCGCGCGAGCCGGTACCGGATCCTGTTCGGGTGCACGGACAGGCGATGGGAGGCGGCCGCGATGTCGCTGTTGGCGTCGAGGTAGGCGAGGATCGTGGAGGCGTACGTGGTGCCGTGGTCGAGGTCGTGGGCCCGCACCGCCGGCCCGAGCGCGCGCGGCAGCGCCTCGTGCGAGGCCAGGATCCGGGCCAGCGCCGACAGCGTCGCCCCCGCCCACACCTCGTCGATCGTGGCCACCTGGCACGGCCCCGGAGCGCCCGGCCGGTCGGCGAGCGCGCGGAGCACGAGGTCGGCGTCGGCGCGCGAGCTCGCCACCGACCGCAACCCCTGGACGAGCGAGCCCACCCCGGCCTGGACGGGCACGCGCAGCGCGCCGTGGGCCCGGCGGGCGATGTCGGCGACCAGTTCGCGGTGGGCGTTCGGCGAAGGGCCGCTCGGGAGCAGGGCGTAGACCGTCCCGTCGATCAGCGCGCAGCCGTGCCGGCCGTAGTGGGTCTCGCAGTGCAGGCTCACCAGGTCGGCGAGCCGGGTGGCCGCGTGCGCGGCGAGCACCTCCTCGGCCTCGTCCGGGACGACGGCGAACGCGGCCACCGCGACGGGCAGGCCCGGATCGAGCCCGAGCTGGGGGGCCACCGCGGTGACGCTGCTCGGGTCGGCGAGCAGCCGCCGCAACAGGTCGGCCCGCCTGCGCCGCACGGCGTCGTCCGCGGTGCGGGCCGCGAGCAGGTGCAGCGAGACGATGTCGGCCACGTCGGAGAGCGCCTGCTCGGCGGCGGAGTCGAGGGAGTCGCCGGCGTCGACGACCCAGATCGAGCCCAGCTCCTCGCTCCCCGCGCGGACCGCGACGCCGAGCCGCGGCAGCCCGCCGGGGATGGCCGGGAACCGGCAGGTCCGCACCACCTGGGCGATCGTGCGGTACTGCGCGTCGTAGTCGGGGCCGTCCGGCACCTGGAGGCCGAGGATGCCCTGGCGGCGGCCCTCGTCGATGGCCTGGCCGGGCAGCGTCGAGTAGGCGAGGATGCGCCGGTTCCGGTCTTCGATCACGGTGGCGCCGCCCGCCATCGCGGCGATGGCGTTGGCCAGGGCGAACAGGTCGCCGAGCGCGGGGGCGCCGGTGGCGTGCGCGAACCGGGTGGTGGAGGCGAGGGCCGAGGAGATCATGGCGTCGAGGTGGTGCCAGGCGACGGCCTCGTCGGCGGCCAGCAGCACGACGCCCGACCGCTGGGCGGCCGCCGCCAGCTCGGCCACGGGCTCGCCGAAGCTCTTGACCACCAGGCAGGCGTACCCTGCCTCGGCCGCCGCGCCGACCAGCTCCCGCGCCCGCGGCTCGGACGTGCCCAGCCCGACGGCGAGCAGGACGGCGCCCCTGACGGGCGAGAGCGGGGCGCGCCGCTCGAAGACGAGCACCCCCGAGACCGGCACCGGCCGCTCCGGCAGCGGGGTCAGCGGCCGCAGCAGCGACGGCCCCAGGGCGTCGAGGACCTGTCCGAGCTCGGATACGCCGGTTTCGAGCATCCTCACCTCTTTGGCCAGACGCACAAGACATTCGCGAAATCCCTGGAGGGAGACCGCATGCACCCGCTCGGCACGGACGCGACGCTGTCTGCATGCGCACACCGGCAGGCGCGCCGCGGTCGGCCCCAGCGACTGTACCGGTCCTCGCCGGGGCGGGCGCAACCGCTGTTCACGTCCGGTCGGACCGTGGGCGAGACGAGTGTGAAGGGGAGATCATGCGAGCTGGGACGAGTGCCGTCGCGGCCCTGGCGGTCACCGCCGCCCTGGTGACCGCGCCCGCGGCGGCGGCCGCGCCGCAGTGTGACACCGGACCCATCCGGACGGCCCTGGAGTCGCTGAAGGACGTCGGCGCGCCGGGGATCGTCGTGACGGTCAAGAGCCCGGGCTGCGGCCTCTGGAGCGGAGGCGTCGGCGTGGCCGACCGCAGGACGGGCCGCAAGGTCACCGGCGACGAGCACAGCCGGATCGGCAGCGACACCAAGGCGTGGACCGCCACCGTCGTGCTCCAGCTCGTCGGCGAGGGCCGGATCAGGCTGGACGACACCGTCGACCGCTACCTGCCGGGCCTCGTCCGCACCAGACGCTACGACGGGCGCAGGATCACGATCAGACAGCTCCTGCAGCACACCAGCGGCCTGCCCGAGTACCTGGAGGCGCCGTTCTGGGCCGACGAGGAGGCGCACCGCTGGGACCACATCGAGCCCCTGCGCACGGTCCGGCAGGCGCTCGCCCTGCCGCCGCCCGACAGGACCCCCGACGGCTTCGCCTACGCCAACACCAACTACAACCTGGCCGGGCTGATCGTCGCCAAGGTCACCGGCCGCGACATCGGCACCGAGATCAACCGGCGGATCATCAAACGCCTCGGGCTGCGCGGCACCTCCTGGCCCGGCGACCGCACCACGATCGCCAAGCCCGACCTGCGCAGCTACGTCAAGCGCGGCGGGTCCCTGGTGGACCGGACCGAATGGAACACCACCGAGGCCGACGCCTCCGGCGAGCTGATCTCCACTGGCGCCGACGCGACCGCCTTCTGGACCGCGCTGGTGACCGGCAGGCTGCTGGCCCCGGCCCAGCTCGCCGAGATGAAGCGGACCATTCCCGACGACGCCGGCCAGGGCTACGGCCTGGGCGTCGAGCGCTACCAGCTCATTCCGGGACAGGACGCCTGGGGGCACGCGGGCAGCATGGCGGGCGGCCACACGTTCAGGAACGCCGTCACCGACGACGGCGAGCGCGCCGTGACCCTCCTGATCGGCACGGACGACTTCGACTCCGACCGCGTCGACGCCGTCATCGGCACCCTCATCCGCGACCTTCGCTGACCTCTCCCGGACGGCCGGTCACGTTGACCGGATGACCGGTGCGGTGGACCGGTCTCCCCCGGTGGGGGGAGACCGCTCGCCCGCTCAGGTGATCCTCCGGGAGCACGGCCCGGACACAGTGGAAGCATGCCGATCAAACTCCTGCGCACGGCTCCCGCCACGAGCGACACCGAGCGGCATGTCCCGCGCTGGGCGCTACGTGCCGCCTACGCGCTTCCGCTGCTGGTGCTGCCCTCCTGCCTGTGGCGGCTGCCGTTCGTGCTCGATTTCGAGATGGGCCAGATCCACGCCACGGACATGCCGGCGCTGTGGATCAGAATTCCGTACATCCTCGGGCTCAGTACGCTGTCGGAGCTGGCGGCGTTGCTGAGCATCGGCCTGGTACGCCGGTGGGGGGAGGTCGTCCCGGCCTGGGTCCCTCTTCTCGGGGGCCGGCTCATCCCGCCGATGGCCGCGCTGGTTCCCGCGACGGCCGGGGGTGTGATCCTGTCGGTGCTGCCGGTGCAGACGGTGCTCCAATGGATGGGGGCCGTTGACGAGATCGCCTACGAGAACGTCTGGTGGGAGATTCTGGCCAAGGTGTGCATCAGCCCGCTCAACCTGTGGGGGCCGACGGTGCTCGCCCTGACCTTCGCGTATTACCTGCGCCGGTGCCGTCCTGGCCTGAAGGTGGCCGCCTGACGGCGTGGCGGCGACTGCCTCACGACTCCCGCGGACGGACGGTGTCGTCCGCGGTGAGGGTTCTCCCGGGGACCTGTCGGGGGCATCCCTGATGCAGGGCGAGGGGATGGCCGGACAGGATTGACGGCATGAAGATCACTGCGATCGCGGGCGGCCTGCTGGCCTCCGCGGTGCTCCTGACCGGGTGCGGCCTGGACGCCATCGGCAAACCGAAGAACGAGGAGACCAGCACGTACCAGGTCAAGGAGAAGGTGCAGCGGCTTCACCTCAGAAGCGGCAGCGGGAACGTGACCGTCACCGAGTCAGACGCGCCGTCCGTCCGCGTGACCGAGAGGCTCTACTGGAGCAACGACAAGCCGCGGGCCGCACACAAGGTGGAGGGCGGCACGCTGTCCGTCTCCTACGACTGCGAGAAGTCGTGGGGCACCTGCGGGGTCGAGTACCAGGTGGAGATCCCCAAGGGGATGCCGGTCAACCTGGACACCGGCTCGGGCGATCTGACGCTGAGGTCGCTCACCGGCCCTCTGGACCTGGAGGCCGGCTCCGGCGACATCAAGGGTGAGGGCCTGGGCGGCAAGAAGCTCCTGGTCAAGGGGGGATCCGGCAAGGTCACCCTGAAGTACGCGGCCGCGCCGGAAAACGTCGAGCTGTCGGTCGGCTCGGGCGACGTCGCGCTCACCGTCCCCGACGAGACCTTCGACGTGAAGGCCCGCACGACCTCCGGTGACGCCAACGTCTCGGTCAAGAAGGACAGCTCCTCGCCGCGCAAGATGTCGCTGACCACGGGGTCCGGAGACGTCACCGTCTCCGCCGGGTGACCGGCTCCCCCGCGCACGTCCCGGCCGCCCGCCGCGCGGGCGTTCCCGTGTTCCGGCCCTCAGGACGGGACGCGCCCGTCGCCGTCCCCGTCGGCCGGTGCCGGGGGGCGGACGCCGGGCGCGAAACGGCGGATCGCGGCGGCCGCCCAGGCTGCCAGATCTGCGACGTCCGGGAGTGTCCTGAACGCGGCCCGATGGCAGCGACGTAGCTACCAGGAGTGCTGATGGCGCTCCCACGGGCTGCACTCCCTTGGCGAACTCGGGCCCACCTCCTGAGGCGGTCGCCGCAGAGCCGGGCTTGCAGCCGCGGCCAACGAGCGTCCCGGGCGTTGACTTTGTCGCAAGATATGACGCACCATATTGCTACAAAGCTTGCGACAAAAGGAGGAGGCATGACGAACGCTTCCATGTCCGACGCCGGACCGCCGTCGGCCGACATCCGGTGCGCCGAGACCTGGCTGCGGCGGCACGGCCTGGGCGACGGCCCGCCGACGCCACTGCTGGCCACGCGCCTGGCGGTGCGGCGGCGAGTGCGGCTGCTGGGCAGCGTCCTTCTGGCCGTGCTGATCGTCGCGGCCTCCCTGGCGCAGGTCGCCGCCCTGCCAGGAGCCTCCGGCGGGTCCGGGTCGAACCGGCTGGTGCCGATGCTGGCGCTGAGCGGGTCGATCGCCGCGCTGCTGCTGACCCAGGTGCTGCTGGACGCCTGGGTGCGGCGCGTCGACCGGCGCGCCGGGGCGGCACTGCCGCGACGGGTGACCCATCCGGTACAGCTCGGCTGGGCCGCCCTGCTCGGACGGCCCTACGCCGTCATGGCGGGCGCCGCCTTCGCCTGCGCGTTCGCGCTGGGGGCGAGCGCGCTGGTCGTCACCGAGGGCACCGCACGGCACGCCGCCGTCGTGCTGCTGGTCGCCGTGACCGGAGTCGCCCTCGGCGCCGTCCTGCAACTGCGGGAGATGCTGGCCCGGCCCGTCGTGGCCGAGGACGAGGTCTCGCTGACGGCCGATGTCGTCATGCGCATCGAGGACGCGCGCGAGAGCTCCGCGCCGGCTGTTCTGTGGTCGCTGCCGGTGGTGCTGCTGTCCGGGTTCGCGCCCGGGTGGTGGAGCGCCGCCTCGGTGGGTTTCCTGGTGCTGGGGATGCTCGCCCTGGTCGCCGTCCATGTCAGAGCGCCGTCGTACGCGGCCACGGCGCGGCGCGCGGTGGGCCTGCGATGATCGTCATCGATGCGGGCTCACCGGTCCCGCCGTTCGAGCAGTTGCGGGCCCAGCTCGCCCGGCAGATCCAGAACCGCACGCTGGCCGTGGGCGCCCGGCTGCCGACCATCCGCCACATGGCGGCCGACCTCGGCCTGGCCGTCAACACGGTCGGCCGGGCCTACCGGGAGCTGGAGGAGGCGGGGCTGATCGAGACGCGCGGGCGGGCGGGCTCGTTCGTGTCGGCCGCCGGCGAGGAAGGCCGGGAACGGGCCCGCCGGGCCGCCGCCGACTACGCCGCCGTGATCGCCAGCGTCGGCCTCGACGCCACCGAAGCGCTCCGCATCGTACAGGCGGCTCTGACCTCCGGCGCGGTGGCGCCGGCCTCGTCATGACCGCGATCCGCCGCCGCCCCGACGCCTCCTGGCGGACCTAGCCGAAGTCGACCTCCTTGTAGTTGCCCGCCTTGCGCTTGGTGAACAGGTAGGTGCCGCCGGCGGGCACGTTGCGCTCCTCGACGACCCCGGCGTCGTTGAGCTCGGCCAGCGCCTGCAGCTGCTTGGCGGTGTCGCCGCTCTGGGTGCCGAACCCGACAGGCAGGAACGGATGGCGCCAGCCCTGCTGGGAGGCGGCGTCGGTCACGGTCTCGCCCTCGCGCTGCGCGGGCCGGAAGCTGTAGGGGATCTTGTGGTGGTCGAGGACCACCTTGCAGAAGTCGCAGACGGGCGCGCAGCACTTCAGGTACTTGATGGACGACAGGTTCTTCTCGCCCACCGCGGCCAGGATGCACATCTCGGCGTGGTTGCTGACGTTGTCGCAGAACGCGCCGGCGATGCACACCAGCCGGCCGGTGTTGAGACCCCGGGACTCGATCTCGCCGACGATGGCGGCCGGGCCCTCCCCCGTGACGCCGCCGAGGCCGTTGGACTTGGTGAACCACAGGTTGTCGTCGACGATGGCGAGCGTGTAGTTGGTGGCCTTGCCGAACTTCTTGCCGGCGATCCAGTCGACCAGGGAGTCGATGTCGGACTTCTGCAGCGTCATGAGGCCCCTCCTCGTCGTGGCTGTCCACCCGGGTCGGAGGACGTACGGGCGCGGAAAATACCCCCGGATCCGCGACGGTCTCCCCCAGTCAGAGCGTCAGGTTGATCGCGGCTCCCCGAGCGTGATTCACGACCCCGTCCTCGGACGAGATGGCGTGCCGGACGGAGCAGCCCGCGCTCATGCCGTCCACGACGTAGGGGCCGAGCACGTACGAGATCGGCCTGCGGATGACAGCCCCGGTCGAGGCGTCGTAGAAGTCCATCTCCAAGTCATCCGCCTGCACATGTTCCTGGACGATGTGCGTCCCGTCCGACATGACCCGTCTTACTGCGTCCGTCCACACGTCCGCGGGCGTGGCTCTGCCCACGAGCACCCCCTGACCCGCGCACGACGTCGCGGGCTTGACCACCAGATGGGCCTGGAAGCGGGTGAGGAGTTCCTCGGGTCCGGCCTTGGTGCCCATGAATTCGAGCGGAGTCCCGTCCAGCACCCGTGTCCACGGGATGTGCTCACGCACGAAGGCCCTGTCGTCCACGTCGAGCTGGTCGCAGTTGGCGCTCAGCCAGGCCAGCACCAGCTTGCTCGACAGCGAGAGCCCGGAGTCGGGGACGAGCCAGACCATGTTCCGGTGGGCCTCCCTGAGGTCCTTCCACGCGATGTCGAAGCCGAGGTCCAGCCATTCCTCGGGCAGGAAGTGCTTCAGGACGATGCCGCCGCTCCTGGCCACCTCGCGGCCGCGCGCCGCGCTGAAGAACTCGGGCTCCACGTACT
Organism: Nonomuraea sp. NPDC005692; assembly: GCF_040631115.1. Taxonomy (NCBI): domain Bacteria; kingdom Bacillati; phylum Actinomycetota; class Actinomycetes; order Streptosporangiales; family Streptosporangiaceae; genus Nonomuraea; species Nonomuraea sp. NPDC005692. The sequence goes on from NZ_JBEXYU010000029.1 coordinate 116,637, forward strand.
CGCTCTCGAAACCGGCAGAAGCCATGAAATCCGCTTCGGACTGCAGGTACCTCACTGACCCCACGTCCGGCTCGCGTACCGTCCCGACGATGAGAATGCGCTGTTCGAGCCGCAGTTCGGCACACAGGCGCCCATACAGCCGCGCGCGAGCGGCGAACGGCTCGCGCAGCTCGGAGTCGCCGACCTTCGGCACGCACCCGTAGAGCTCCTCGTAGACGGGGAGAAGCGCGTTCGTGGTGATGGGGCTGCTGTTGGCGGCGCCGAAGTTGGCCTCCAGGAAGACGGGGGTGCCGTTGCGGAGCAGCGCGTCCGGGCGGGCGTTGCAGCTGGACAGGGCCCTCTCGAGTGCGGGGTCCAGGGCGCCGAGGAAGGGCTGCTGGCGTGGCTCCATCCCGCAGAGCTTCGCCAGTTCCCGCGGGTTCCCGGTCAGGGCCCAGCAGTAGCGGTGGATCACGTTCACCAGGCGGCGGGCCGCCCAGGCCAGCCGCTCGCGCACCTCGGGCGCCAACTCGACGGGCCGCAGGGCGGTCAGGCCGTCCGACGAGGCGAACCTGAGCCCGGCGAGCCTGGTGTTGATCAGGTCGGCGGCCGCTGCGGCCGCGGCCGGCGGCAGGGCCTGATGGGTTGCGTCCCAGACGTCGAGCATCGCTCAGCTCTCCTCTGCGGCCCAGACGGAGTTCATCAGACCCCCCGAGACCGCGTTGACGATTGATCTGTCCCTGTCCGGCACGATCCGGGCCAGCATGCCGCCCAGCCGCAGGCCGAAGAGCATCGGGCTGAACACCGCCGTCCCGTGGAGCATGGTCGGCGTGGCGTCGGCTTCGTACAGGACGGGCAGTTCCACCGGGTCGGGGCGGCAGAACTCCTGCGCCACATAGGTCTTCGACCGTTCGGCGTGTGACAGCGCACGTTCCCACTCCTCCGGAGTGACATCGCGGCCCATCACGACGCCGGCGGCCCCGTACCTGTTCGACGGCTTGAGCACGAACCGGTGCTGTTCCTGCCGCAACAGCGTCAGCAGGTCGTGCGAACGGCCTGCCCAGCGGACGGAGGAGTCGCGGACCTCACGGGTCCACGGCAGGTGGCGCGCCACGAACTCACCGTCCCGCGCGGACAGGCGCTGCTCGTCGGCGTCCGTGCTCAGCCAGGCCAGCGCGAGCTTGGACGCGAAGAGCGACCCTGCCTCGGGCGACAGGACGAGGACGCGGTCGGCGGCCAGGGCCTCGCGCACCGGCGACAGGTCCAGGCCCTCTTCCTCCGCGTCCGCGGTGACGAACATACGCAGCACCGTGCCGACGGGACCGCGGTGGGAGTGCAGCCGGCCGGCATGGGCCGCGAACTGTCCCGGGAGCGCGAAATACGCGTCCAGCCCTGCTCTGTTCAGGTCGTCGAGGACGTCGGCGAAGTACTCCTCCGCCCCGAACCCCTTCTCGGCCCAGCCCATGACCGCGACCGGCCCTGGATCGCCGTGGAAGGCCGCGGACGCCGCCGCCACCGCCCGGCTGCGCGGCGGCAACGGCTCCAGCACCTCGGCGCGCGGCAGGAGTCCGGCGGTCTCGGCGTTGCCGAGCAGGTGCCGCCGGTAGAGCCGGTTGAGCGCCGCCACCTGTTCCGGCCCCGCGATGGCGGAGTTGATGTTGAACTCCACGAATCTGGGTGTGCCCGAACTGATCACGATGTCGGGACGTACCGAGTCTGCCGCGAACCTGTTCTGCCACTCGCTCTCCGTGAGCAGGGACTCCGCGGGACGCTCATAGCGCAGCAGCCTCTCCAGTTCGGCGACGCCGCCGGCTCTGGCCTCGCACGTCCTGATGAGCAGCCGTACGAACCGCGCGGTGATCTGCGCCAGGTGCGTGACCTCCGCCGCGGGCAGGTACAGGGGGCGAAGGGGGATCGGCGCGGCAGGGTGCCGATACGGACCGATCTTCATGACCTCCTCGACGCGGTCGGCGAGCCACCGCCCCCAGGAGCCGCCGTCCCGGCTGTCCAGCAGGTACGCGTCCAGTTTCGCTGCGACCATCACACCTTCTCCGGCTGTTGGGCGTCGAGCATGGCCCGACGGGCGAGGACTGCGGGAAGCAGCACCAGAGCCACGGCGCTCAGCCCGCCCATGGACAACAGGCCGATCGCCGGACCCCCGGCCTGGCTGACCAGTCCGGCGACGGCCGGGCCCAGCGGCAGCAGCCCCCACGCCACAGTGCGGTAGGCGGCGTTGCTGCGTCCGAGGACCGAGGACGGCAGGCTGCGCTGCCGGTAGGAGACCGTCACCACGTTCCACACGATGACGGCGATGCTGTAACCGGTGATCGCCACGGAACAACCGAGAAACGTGCGGAAGAAGAAGGGCAGCACCAGGCTGACCGACGCGAGCACACGGGCGAAGACGATCAGCGCGGCGCGCGACACCCGCGACACGAGGGCCGGCATGCAGGCGGCGGCCAGCACGCCGCCGACGGAGCCGATCGAGTAGACGAGGCCGAACTCGAAGCTGGTGAGGTGCACCGGTCCTGGACCGAGCGCGAAGAGGCTGAGCATGGCCTGCCAGCCGGCGAAGGAGACCGCACCGAACCCCGTCATGACCAGGAAGACCCGCAACAGCGGCTCGGACCAGACCGTGCGCACGCCTTTGAGGAACTCTGCCCGCAGCCGGCCGTGCGATGTGGTGTCGGGACGGAGGGGTGGCAACCGCAGGCCGAGCAGGCCCGCGACGAGATAGCACGCGGCGGCTCCGGTCAGCGCGACAGCCGGGCCGACACCCGCGATCAGACCGCCGAGAGCCGGACCGGCCATGCCGTGCAGGGACTCCGCGAGCAGCGTCTGGCGCGAGTTCGCCTTCTCCAGCGCTTCGCGCTGCACCAGCCTCGGCAGGGCGGTCTGCGCGGCGATGTCGTAGTACACCTCGCAGACGCCGATCAGCCCGGCGGCGACGATGACCAAGGCGAGCGGCAGGTGATCCAGGACGAGCAGGCCGGCGAGCACAACCATGATCGCGCAGCGGACGGCGTTGGCGCTGATCATCAGCACCCGTAACGGACTCCGGTCGGCGTGCACGCCGACCGGGGTCGCGAGCAGGGACCATGGCAGGGTCCTGGCCAGCGCCACGGCGCCCAGGGCGATCGGCGAGTGCGTCAGCGAGACCGTGACGATGGGCAGCAGGACGAGGCTGACGCCGTCGGCGACATTCGCGAACCCGAACGCGACCAGCAGCCGGGACAGCCAGGAGCCGCCGGCCCGCGACGGCTCCACGGCCGTGTCACTCACCGGCCGCCACGACGCATCCGAATGACAACCCGTCCCGGCTCCTGACCAGCCGGCCCGCGTCGTTGACCCCAGGCTGCTTGGTGTAGCAGCCGCCGCTGCGCTCCATGACCTGGAAGGGGCCGAGGAGCACAGGCGCGAGAACGTCGCGGATCTCCTCGCGCTCCAGGTCCCAGTAGGTCAGCGGCCAAGGGTCGGGATCGACGGCCTCCTGCACGACGTAGTCGCCCGCCCGTACGGCCTCCTTCACCACGCGCTCCCATTCGCCTGCCGGAGTACGGTCTCCGAGGACCACTCCGCGCGAGCCGAAGGCGTTGCTCGGCTTGAGCACGGCCCGCTCCCGATGGTTGGCGGTCCATTCGGCGACGTCCACGACCTCTCCGCCGCGGCGGGCGGGCTCCTCCGCGAGCCTCGCCGTCCAGGGCACGAAGTCGAGGAGACGCTCCTGGTCCGGCGGCAGGTCGGTCCGCTGGAACAGGTCGGCGACGAGAACCTTGCTGGTGAACAGCGCGGCGGGCTGGCCTCCGAAGAGGGCCACGCCGCTGCGTTCGAGCGCGGCCAGCTTGTCGGCGTGCTCGAGGACCACCCGCTCGGAGGCCATGAAGTACTTGACGGCGGCAGGGTAGGTGTTGCCCCGCCAGTGCAGGGCGTCGTCGCCGACCTCTGCCTCGTCGAAGGGGACGAAGTCGCAGCTCAGCCCGTTCGCCGAGTGGTGGGCCGCCTCCAGCTCGAAGGCCCGCAGCGAGCCCTCGTCCCCGTCCCGCGCGAACCCCAGCAGGGCCAGCCTGGCCGTGCCGGGCGGCAGGTGGTCCTTGACCCAGGCCAGCCGCGCGGCGAACACCGACTGCGTCGTGATGCCGTGCGCGCGGCGCGTGTCGATCCCCGGAGCCGATTCCATCAGGGCGCGGGTCAGGACCGGCGTGGACGTGGCGCCGTTGAGGCACGCCCCGAAGTTGAACTCCAGAAACCGCGGACGGCCGTCCTCGACCAGCACGTCCGCGCGCGAGCAGCCGAGCACCCGGTTCAGCGGCTGGCGGCCGGGCAGGAACCAGCGCGCCTCCGGGGGCACCCCGACGTGATCGGCGAGCCGGTTCAGGTCTTCCCCCGCGACATGCGTGGCCTGCGCCACCACCAGCTGTTCCAACTGGCCCGTCAGCGTGTCCAGCAGCCGCCCGGCGGCGGCCTCGATCACGAACGGCTGCAGGGGGACCAGGCCGGTGTGCTGCCAGATGCCCAGCTCGCGGCAGGACTCCTCGATGTCCCGCGCGAGCTTGCGCAGGTCGTCGGCGGGCAGGGCGTGGATCCGCCGTCTCCAGTCGTCGTGCGCCTGGCAGGGGCGCAGCGGAGAGGGCGAGGGGTGAGGTGGTGAATGTTCCATCAAGGTCGCCGATCGATGCTCGAGTGGTTGTTGTTTCCTTGTTCCACGCGCAGGCGGGCCGTGCGGGCCACGCGTTGCCGCACGCGAGTGTGATCGTAGGACGGCACGCCCTCGCGCTGCGCGTCGAAACCGGCAGCCAGGGCCCGCACCGTGCGTGTCTCGTAGACCAGGTGCGCCGGGAGCGGGGCCGCGAGCATCTGGGACGCCCGCGCCGAGACGGTCAGGATGGACAGGGAATGCGCCCCGAGTTCGAACAGGTCCGCCTCGACGTCCAGACTCTCCAGGGCCAGGACGTCCTGCCACAGTTCGAGCAGAACGTCCTCGGTACGCGTCGTCGGCCCGCCGCGCGCGCTGTGCATGGCGGCGGCCATGCTCCTGAGCGCCTCGAAGTCCGTCTTCCCCTGGGGCGTCGCCGGCACCGCGGCCACCGAGAGGATGCGTGCGGGCACCATGTAGTCGGGAACCCTGCCGGCCACGAACTGGCGCAGCGCGGCACCGTCGAGGCCGGCGGGTTCGACCGCCGCGCAGAGCAGCGGGCCGTTCGCGGTCCTGACGTCGAAGGCGACCGCCTGCCGTACGTCCGGATGCTGGCGGAGCACGCTCTCCACGTCGCTCGGTTCGAGCCTGAAGCCCCTGACCTTGAGCTGGCGGTCGAGCCTGCCCAGGTAGTCGAAGTCGCCCGACGGCAGCAGCCGGGCCCCGTCACCCGTGCGATATCCACGGCGGCCGTACTCCTGGGGCAGCGAGATGAAACGCGCAGAGGTCAGTGTCTCGTCCCCGACATACCCGTCGGCGAGCCCGCTCCCCGTGACGATGAGCTCGCCGGGCATCCCCGGCGCCACCGGGTGCAGCCCGTCGGCCAGGACCACCGCACCTGAGCCGTCACGAGGCGGGCCGATGGGCAGCTTCCGCTCGTACCCGTGGGCCGGGTCGTACCGGTAGCAGCACGAGTAGACCGTGTTCTCGGTCGGACCATAGCCGTTGACCAGGCTCTCCGGCGGCACGGACGCCGCCGCCCGCCTGAAGTGCTGAGCCGGCACGGCCTCACCGCCGACGACGAGATGCCGCATGAGCTTCAGCTTGGGCAGACCCGCGGAGAGCAACTGGGCGAACAACGTCGTGGCGATGAAGCCCACGGTGATCTCGTGGTCGAGCAGCGCGCGGCCCAGCGCCTCCGGGGTGGCGAGCTCCTGCTCGGTGGGAGCGACGAGGGTGGCGCCGTTCGCCAGCGCGCCCCACAGCTCCCACGCGGCGGGGTCGAAGGACGAGTTGGTCACCAGCATCAGACGGTCGTGCTCGTCGATGGGCAACGTACGTCGTCCCAGCACGAGAGCGCAGATGGCGGCCTGCGACACCTGCACGAGCTTGGCCGGACCGGTGCTGCCCGACGTCGGCATGATGTACGCCGGCGCGTCGTCGGAGCGTGCGCGGCCGGGATCGGCGGCTCCGGCGGGAGAACCCGGCGCGATGTCGTCGACGATGACGACCTCACAACCGTCGAGATCCAGGTCGCGCGCCAGCGCGGCGGACGTGACGCACATCCGGATCCCGTTGTTGCGGACCAGCGCGGGCAGCCGCGTCGTCGCGTGCTCCGGCGTCAACGGCAGGTACGCGTGCCCGGCCAGGAGACAGGCGAGAAACGTCGCGACCAGGTCCGGGCTCTTGGCGAGCACCACGGCGATCCCCGGAGTCGGCGGGACCGGCTGCAGCGTCACGGCGATGTCCTGCGCTCGCTGCCAGAGTTCGGCGTAGGTCGTCGCCCGGCCGTCATGTTCGACCGCCGTCTTCCCGGGCCGCCGGCCGACCCAGCCTGCGACCGCCTCGACCAGGCTCCGCGTGCCCGTCGGCTCGGCGCTCTGTGCCGATGCGAGCACCAGGGCGCGTTCCGCCGGGGTCAGGTAGGGCAGGGCGTCGATGGGCTCGTCGGGCTCTTCCAGGGCCGATCGCAGGAACGCGGACAAGGCGTCGGCGAAGGTCCTCACCGCACCGTCCAGGCAGGCACTGGAGTCGCCCACCACCGTGACCTCCCAGCCGGCCGCCGTACCGGGCGCACGGCGCACGAACACGGTCAGGTCGTACATCGTGTTCGTGGGATACCGCTCGGCACAAGGGAGGAATCGGATCTCGCCGGTGTCGACCGGCTCCGGCGTCACCTCTTCCACCAGGACGATCCCGGGCGATCCATTCTGGGTGCGGCCCGGCAGCGTATGCAGGATCTCCTCGTAGCCGAGCGTGGCGTGATCAAGCGCTTCGGCGGTCGTCGCCGCCACCTGCTCCACGTAGGACCTGAACGTCAGCTGTTTCAGGCCGGACAGGGGAAGCTCGTCGTTGATCGGCAGCAGGGTCACGTACAGTCCCATCCCGTCCACCGCGCCTGCTTCCTCGCGCCGTGACCGGGCGAGGCACACGGTGTTGGCCGGGGTGCCGGCCCGCAGCCGGGACAGGGCCTTGAGCCCCGACAGGAACACGGTCATCGGTGTCGCGCCCGTCGTGCGCGACAGCTCCCTGAGGCCGGTGAGCGCCTCGGCCGCGATGGTGAAGGAGAAGGACTCCTGGCGTACGGGCCGGCTCTGCGTGACGTCGGCGTCGAATCGGCCGGGAAGCGCGGAACGCGTCAGGTCGGCGGCCGACAGCCGCTCCCGCCAATACGCCTCCGTCTCGGCCCGCGCCTGCCCGCCGCCGTCCCGGCCGGGTCGCAGGACCGCCGGACCTGGCACCTCTTCGCGCGGCAGGCTGCCGTCGTAGGCGCGGGCCAGCTCTGACTGGAGGATGGCCGCCGACTCGCCGTCGAAGACGGTGTGATCGGCGGCGAACGCGAAGACGGCCGTGTCGGGGCCCTGGAGCAGTTCCGCCGCCCAGCACTCCGTCCTGAGGTCGAAGCGACGCTCGCCGAGCCGCGCGACCCGCAGGCTCGCCGACTCGCGGCTCTCGACCCGGCGAAGCGAGAGAGCGCCGCACGCCGCCTCGGCGACCCGCTGCCCGAGCCGACCGGTGTCGTCCATGAAGAACGTGGTGCGCAGGGACGCGTGACGTGCCACCACCACCGAGAGGGCCTCCGCGAAGCGAGCGCCGTCGACCGGGCCCTCGATCTCCATGGTGAAGAGCACGGCGGTCAGCGACGACGACGGATGCAGCTCACGCCAGGCCCACACACCCGCCTGCTCCATCGTGGCCGGGTGCTCGCCCGAGACGCGTTCGGACGGTGTGCCGGCCGAGGCCCGCACGGGCTCGGCCAGGAGTGCGCGGATAGTCCTGCGTCGCAGGATCGCCCCGCCGGTGACGGGAACGCCCATGCTCCGCAGCCGCGTGGCCAGCTGCACCGCGTCGGTGGACGTGCCGCCGAGCCGCTGGAACTCGTCGTCGACGCCGATCCGGTCCACGTCGAGCTGTTCGGCCCACACCGCGGCCACCTGCCTGGCCTCCGGTGTCTCCGGCGGCGTGTACGGCAGATCGGCGGGACGGGTTCCGACCAGCGAAGAGAGCGCCGCGACATCGACCTTGCCGTTCGCGGACAGCGGCCATGCGGAGACGACGAGCACCCGGCTGGGCGACAGATGCCGCGGCAGCCGCTCGCTGACGAATGCGAGCAGCGCGGCCTCGTCGACGGGTCCCGAGGCTTCCACGGCGCAGACCAGCCTGTGCTTGCCGCCGGCGGTCTCCGTCGTGAAGGCCACGGCACGCCGGACGAGCGGGTGCTCCGTCATCGCGAGTTCGGTCTCGGCAGGCTCGACGCGGAACCCGTCGATCTTGACCTGCTGATCACGGCGGCCCACGAACTCCAGCAGGCCCTGCTCGGCCAGCCTGCCGTAGTCGCCCGTCCGATACGTTCTCATCCCGTGCAGCACGGTGAAGCCGCCTTGGTCGGCTCCCAGGTAGCCCCGGGCGACCGCGGCTCCTGACACGACGATCTCGCCGATCTCCCCCGGGGCGACCTCCGCCCCGCTCTCGTCGAGCAGCCGGACGACGGTGCCGGCGACCGGCCGTCCGATGGGCACGCGCCGGTGGGAGCCGGACCGCTCGACCAGGTGGAGCGTCGCCGTGACGGTCGTCTCCGTGGGGCCGTAGCCGTTCACGATCCGCAGCCGGGGCTGGGTGTCGAGCAGGCGGCCCAGCAGCCGCCGGGGAATCGGCTCCACACCCACCAGCATTCTCTCCAGCGCCGCCGGCTGCCGCTCGGCCTCCGCGACCAGGCCGGTCAACAGGGCCGGTGGCACATAGGCGCTGTGCACGCGTTCGCGGACCAGGAATCTCCACAGTTCCCCCGCGTCGAGGACGGCCGTCTCGGGCGGCACCACGAGGGTGCCCCCGTAGGCAAGGGCCGAGAAGACCTCCCACATGGACACGTCGAAACTCAGCGGAGCCAGCAGTGAGCCTCTGAAGCCTTCGTCGCACGGAGCCAGGTCGTGGAAGGAGGCCAGCATGTTGAGCAGGCTGTCCTCGTCGACGAGTACGCCCTTGGGCCGGCCCGTGGATCCCGAGGTGAACATCGCGTACACGAGTGCGGCGCCGGAGTCGGCGTCCGGTGCGGCGGCGCGGGGCTTGGGGGCCACCTGAGGGCAGGGGATCAACCGACCCTGATCCGCGTCCAGGACCACTGGGCTGCCGAGTTCTTGCAGCATGAGATCGCGCCGGCGGGCGGACAGCGAAGGGTCGATCCTGCAGAAACCGGCGCCCGCCGCCAGAACCCCGATCATGGAGACGACCGTGGTGCCGTGCTGTCCGCCGAGGATGCCCAGCAGATCGCCGGGGCGGATCCCCGCGGTCGCGAGCCGGTCCGCCAGAGCGTGGGCATCGCGTTCGAGTTCGCGGTACGTCCAGGAGCGGGCCGGCGTGACCAGCGCCTGCGCGGCCGGCCGGGTTCGCGAGTGGTCGAGGATCGTTTCCAGCAGCCTCTGCCGCCTACGGGGAGTGTTCACAGGGGATCCCTCGCTGTCTGCTCGCCTTCGTCGCCGACGGGGGAGGTCAGCCGTGCTGCGAGACGTTCACCGGTGGACGCGACGTTGCGGGGAACCGTTCCGCCGGGCCCCGCCGCCGCGAAAGTGTTGAGATATCGCGTCATGTCCTCCAGGACGGTCACGATGGTCGTCTCCCGATACGACCCGCGGTCGAAGAGGGCCCGGATCCGGAGTTCGCCGTCTGCCACCTGGAACTCCACGGCGAGGGGAAACTTCGCCGTGGCAGGCGGCCGGAGGTCGAGCGGCTCCAGCAGCGCGTCACCGTCCTGGCCGTCGAACATGGTCGCGATGACGCTGAAGGCCGCGGAACGCGCGTCCGGGTGGCGTTGCACGACCGGAAGTACGTCCAGGAACGGGATGTCGGCGTTGCCCATCGCGTCCACCAGCCGTTGCCGCGTCTCCGCCAGGTTCTCCCCGAACGAGATCCGCTGCCGCGACCTCAGCCGGAGCAGCACCGGGTCCACCAGCAGCCCGACGATGCTCTCATGCTGCGGAAGCGGGCGCTTGGAGACGTTGGTGGCGATCACCACCTCGTCGGTGCGGCACCAGCGGCACAGTGCGGCGGCGAGTGCGGACAGGGCGGCGGCGAACAGCGTCGCCCCTTCGATCGCGAGAATCTCCTGAAGGCCGACCAGGGCGGCCGGCCGCACGGAACGGGTGACCTGGCCGACGCCGTCCCGTGTGTCGTCGTCCCCCTCGTCGGCGGGCGGCAGGGTGGGGACGGCCGCACGAAGGGTCTCGCGCCAGAAGCCCAGCTGCCGCGCATGGTCACCGCTGCGGCGGAACGCCTGTTCCCAGGCGACGTAGTCACCGTAGTCGCCCGCGGCGGGGGTGCCGTGCCCGCCTGAGAGCCGCGCCGAGAGTGATCCGGCGATGAGATCGGTGGACCATGCGTCGACGGAGATGTGGTGGCAGACGAAGACGACTCGCCAGCGTTCGCCGTCGCCCCGGAGCAGGACCCGGGTCGAGGCCGCCGCCAGGTCGAACGGCCGGGAGACGAACTCCTGGACGAGATCGCCCGGCTCGCCGTCCGCCACGTGCACGGTGACGGGCACGGCGGACACCGGGATCGTGGTTCGCCGGGTGATGCCCGCCCGGTCGGTGCGGAAGGCCGCGCGAAGCGAGGCATGCTCGTCCAGGACGGCCTCCACGGCCGCCCGCAGGTCCTGCTCCGAGACCGTCCGGTGCACCGTCCAGCCGAACGGCACGTTGTAGGCGTCGGTGCCGCCGCCGAGCTGGTTCTCGTAGAACAGGCGCTCCTGCATCGTGGACAGAGCGCCGCGGTCGAGGTCGGCGCCCGACGGCCCGCCGGAGCCCGGCGTGGGCTGCGCGGCCGTCAGCAGGGCGCTGGCCTGCCGGGGCGTACGGCAGGCCACGAGCTGCGCCAGCGTGACCTCCTCCCGCAGACGCGGACGCAGCCGGGCCGCGAGCCGCATCATCTGCAAAGAGTCCATCCCGATGGCGAGGAAGGTCTCATCGGCCGTCACGCCGGCGTGCCCGGTGACAGCCCGGGTCGCGGCCAGCGTCGCCTCGAGCGCATCAGAGTGGTCCGGGCCGCCGTCGTGCTCGACGAGACTGCTCGCCACGGCGAGCAGGTCCCGGCGGATGGTCCGGAGACGGTCCTCGACCCGCTCGGTGGCCGGCGCGACCACGCTCGACCGCGTGCACAGGCTGGCCTGCAGCAGCCGCGCTCCTTCCTCCCTGCTCAGCCCGCGAGCGCTCGGCCGGCCGTCGTGCGACCAGCCATCCCACTGGATCGAGATCCACGGGCGGGCCGTCCGGGCGGTCTCCACCTGGGCCAGCGCGTCCAGGAAGGCGTTCGCGCTGACGTACGGGGCGAAGGCGCGAGCGCCGGTGACCACGGACAGGGACGAGTACATGGCCACGAAGTCGTGGTCGACGTGCACGAGTTCATCGGCGAGGTACCGGGCGCCGAGCACCTTCGCCTCGACGGTGGCCAGGGCGGCCTCGGCGGACACCGTGGCCAGGTCCTGGAAACTCTCCCTGTGCGTGTCCCCCGCCAGGTGGAAGATGCCGTCGATGCGGCCTTCGCCGTCGGCGACCTCCTTGAGCAGCCGCTTGAGGTCCTCTCGGTCCGTGCAGTCCGCCGTGACCCACTCGACGCGTGAGCCGGACTCCTGGATGCGCCGTTCGGCGGCCACCACGGCCGGCGCCTTGGGCGCGCGCGCACTCCGCCCCGCCAGCACGACACGCGCCCGGGTCTGCTCGCAGATCGCCTCGGCGAGGCCGATCCCGAGGTTTCCCGTGCCGCCGAGCACGAGATACGTGCCGCCACGGCGCAGCAGACTCGGATTCACGGCCTGCACGGACCGGAAGGTGCGTTGATACGCCGATCTCCCGCGCCAGGCCCGGTCCTCCTGGTGGCGAGCCGCCAGGTGCCGGAGGATCCGGTCGGCCTCGGCCTGGACGCTCGCCCCGCCGTGCGGGTCCAGGTCGAGAATCGACGACTGGAGGCCGAGGATCTCATGAGGGGCGCATCTGGCCACTCCGAGCAGGCCGCAGGCGTACGGATCGGGCAGTTCGCCGGGCAGCACCGCGAAGGCGCCCCGGGTGACCAGCACGAGGGCAGAGGTGTCGGCGCGTAGCGCTCGCGCGGGGTCGAGCAGCGTGTCCCGCAGCCACGAGGACAAGGCGAAGTCCTCCCGCTCCGCGGGATCCGCCTGCACCACGACCACCGCGTTTCCCGACGTGTCCCGTCCGGTGACGTCGATCGCGGCGACGTGGTCCCGCAGGGCCCGCGCGAGCGGGCCGTCGCCGACCACCCGCACCTCCGCCGGTATGAGGGGGCGGTCCGCTCGGGTCTCCGGTCTCGGCACCCAATGCGCCTCCTCCAGGACACAGCGGCCGAACCTGGCACGGGGCGCGTCGTCCTCGTCGAGGTCGTGCACCCAGTACGACTGCCGTTCGAAGGGGTAGGCGGGCAGGACGGCGATCGCCCCTTTTGCCGACCCGTTCACCGCGTCCCAGTCGACGTCGTGCCCGGCGACCCACAAGGTCGCGACGTCCGCGAGCAACCCCGGCAGGCAGCCGCCGGGATGCGACATGGTGGCCGTCAGCGCGAGTTCCCCGGTCGTCTCCGCACCGCTGCCGAGGTCGAGGACGTAGCCCTCGCCGTAGGGCTGATCCGCGACGCGGGCGGCGGCCGTGCCCGGCGTGCCGAGGACGGCGTCCACGCATCGATCGAGGTCGATGTCACCGCGAAGCAGCAGCGGCAGCGGGTCACCCGGCAGACCGCGGAAGGAGGTGACGTGGATGCCGAACGACTCCAGCAGCCTGGCGAAGGCGAGGACGATCCCGAGGCGTGCGACGGCCCGCAGCCGGGGGGTGTCCGCGTCGCGTGTCATGGCGTCCGGGGCGACCCGCGCGGCCTCGGCGACCTTCTCCCAGGCCGCGCGGGCGACCGGGTAGCGGTCGAGGAGCTCGCCGAAGTCCCGTCGCAGAGGTTCTCCCATCGCCGGAAGGGCCACGGTGAGCTCTCCGCGCACCTGGTCAGGTGCGCCGGACACACGCAGGTTCACGCCACCGTCCTGGACGATCACCGACCGCCAGGGGTGGTGACGCCTCCCCCGAGCGAGCGTGTGCAGCACGTCGAGGTCGGGACCGGCGGCGCCGATGTGATCGAGAACGCGTCTCTCCAGCGGCGGGAGTGCCGACGCCTTGGGTGCTGACAGGGGAAGAGCCGCCGGTGCACCGGCGGCCGGCCGCCGCACCGGCCTCGTGGCGGGCGCCTGCTCGACGACGACGTGGGCGTTCGTCCCGCCGACACCGAACGAGCTGACGCCCGCGCGGCGAACGGCGGCGGTCCACGGCCGGGCGTTGACCGGGAACGTGAAGGCGGACGTGTGCGCGGGAAAGTCGGGGGGCGGCGCGACGAAGTTCCGTAGCGGCGGCTGGACCCCTCGCTGCACGCACAACGCGGCCTTGATCAGGCCGACGATGCCTGCCGCCCGGTCGAGGTGACCGAAGTTGGCCTTCAGCGACCCGATCGCGCAGAACCCGGTCGCGCGGGTGAGCGCGCCGAAGGCGTCCTGAGCCGCGGCCAGCTCGATGGCGTCGCCCAGCCGGGTGCCGGTGCCATGGGTCTCCAGATAGCCGATGCTCTCGGCCGGCACCTGTGCTCGCGCCATGGCCGTGAGCAGGGCGTCGGCCTGTCCCCGGCGGCTGGGGGCGAGAAAGCTGGACTTGCCGGCTCCGTCGTTGTTGACCGCCGACGCGCGGATGACGGCGTGGATGATCCGGCGCTGCTCCCAGGCGTCCTGGAGCCGCTGCAGGACGACGACACCCGCGCCGTTGCCGGGAACCGCGCCGTTGGCGGCAACGTCGAAGGGCCGGCAGACGCCGTCGGGTGCGGAGATCATTCCTTCTTCGAAGACGTACCCGTTCTCCAGGTCCAGGTTGACCGTCACGCCGCCGGCGAGGGCGACGTCGACGTTGCCCGCCAGCAGGCTCTCGACGGCGAGGTGCACGGCGACGAGCGAAGAGGAACAGCCGGTCTGCACGTTGATCGCTTCGCCCTGCAGGTTCAGCAGGTAACTGACGCGAGTGGCCAGGAAGTCGGGCTCGTTGCTGGTCAGCACCTGGTAGCGGGCGGCCTCGGACCCGGCGGGCCGCACCCGGTAGCTGCTGGGCGCCGCGGCGGCGTACACGCCGGCCAGCAGGTCGGGGTCGGGTGCCACTCCGGCCTGGTCGAGCGCCTGCCAGCACAGTTCGAGGAAGACGCGGTGCTGGGGATCGAGGATCTCCGCCTCCGCGGGGCTCAGTCCGAACGCCGCGGCGTCGAAGAGGTCGACGTCGGGAAGCAGTCCGGCTGTGGTGACCCGCGACGGTTGCCCCGCCGCGGGCGCCCATGACGTCGTCGCCTCCCCACCGGCCTCACAGACGGCCCAGAAGGACTCGAGATCCGGCGCCGACGGGGCTCTCACCGCCATGCCGACGATGGCCACACTGTTCGGAGGAAAGCTGGAAAGAATGGGATCCATGATGTCGTCCTCGGGGCTCACTTCGGCCAATCCAGACGTTTCAGGCAGGTCATCAACACGCGTGCGAAGAAGGGGACGTTCTCCGCGCTGAGCAGGTTGTAGTGATCGCCCGGAGTCCCGGCGACGTGAACCGTGCCGTTCAGCGTCTCCGCCCACCCCAGGTCTCCCGGCAGGTTCCCCCAGCCGGTCTCGTCCTCCGCCCGTATCTGGACGACCGGGCACCCCAGCCGGGCAGGCGGCGTCCAAGGAGCCCGGATCGCTGCCAGATGCCAGGAGTAGGCGGAAAGGAACGGCTGGAGATCGTCCATGGTCAGCGACGGGAGCCGATGCCGCTCGCGCAGGACGCGCAGCACCAGGTCCCACGACTCCTCAGGAGAGGAAGCCGACGCGATGGCCCGCTCGTCCTCCGCCGAGAGCTCGAAGAGCCCTGCCAGCTCCTTGCTCCGCGTCCGCTCCGTACGCGCCAGCACCTCGGGAGGAGCGGAGTCGATCAGGATGACCCCTGACACGGTGCGGCCCGCCGCCTCCAGCCGCACGGCCAGCTCCACCGCGACGGTGCCGCCGAAGGACCACCCGGCCAGGACGACGTCGCCGAACGGCTGCCGCAGCAACTGATCGGCGTACACCTCCGACAGGGCCGCCACCGAACAGGGCGTGTCGTCGTCCGGCTGGGCGTTCTCGAAGGCCAGCAGGGAAAAGCCGCCCGGCAGGTACGGCGGCAGCCGCCGGAACGCCGAGGCCATTCCGCTCGCGGGGTGGACCAACGCCAGCGCCGCAGGGCCGTCGCAGACCAGGGTGTGGAGGTTCCCCTCCTGCTCGCCGAAGGTCATGACCCGGGCGTGTCGAGGAGCCGGGCCATCGCCTTGATGGTGGGATCGCGCACGGCGGCCTTGAGCGTGAGCCGGTCATGACCCTCCGCGCGCAGAATGCTCACCACCCGCGCCAGCGCCAGCGAGTGACCCCCCACGGTGAAGAAGTCGGCCTCCGGGCTGGGCCAGTCCGTTCCCAGCAGTTCCAGCCAGACGCGTGCCACCACGCGCTCTGCCGGCGAATAGTCCCGCTCAGGGTCGACCTGGGCGGCGTGCTCCATCATGGTCAGCAGCCGCTGCTCGTCGAGCTTGCCCGTGGGCGTATGGGGGAAGGCCGCCACCCGCGTCACCGTCGGCATGAAGGCCGCCGGCAGTTCTCGCCGCAGATGGGCGGTCATCTCCTCGCTCGCGATCGCGCCGGTGTAGAACAGGTGCAGCGCCGCCTCACCGCGGTCGCTCACCAGCACCGTGGCACGGGTGCCGGTGAGCCTCTCGGCGACCATCTCGAGCTCCTGCGGGTCCACCCGCCACCCGCGGATCTTGACCTGCCGGTCCTTCCTGCCGCTGAGACGAAGGCGTCCACCGGAAAGCAATCCCAGGTCACCCGTACGATAGGCGGGAATCTCCCGGCCGCCCACGCTCATGGTCCCGAACGGGACGACGACGCCGTCCTCCAGGTAGCCCCGGGCGACACCGGGCCCTGCCAGCCACACTTCACCGGGAAACCCCTCGGGCAACGGGGACGCCCACCGATCCGCGACGACCACGTGGGCGCCCGCCACGCCCGCCCCGACGTCGATCGCGCGGTCCGGAGCCACCCGGCCCGCGGTGGCGGTGGCGGTGGCCTCCGTCGGCCCGTACAGGTTCCACACCTCGGTGTGGGGGAACCGCTCGGCGGTCCGCTCGAGGAGCCGCGGCGAGACCGGCTCGCCGCCGAGCAGCAGCCGGGCGAGGGGCGGCTCCGCCTCTGCCGCGAATTCGTCGAGCAGGGCGGACCAGTAGCTCGGCACGCAGTTGAGATCGAAGGCCGTCTCGTAGGCGGCGAGTTCCTCGGCGACGCCGCCCAGATCCGTACGCTGCACGTCCAGGAGCGTTGTCGTGCCGCCGGCGTACTGGGGGCCGAGGAACTGCTTGAGCCCGGCGTCGAAGATGGGGGCCGCCACCCAGGGCATGACCCGCTCGCCGATGTGCAGGTCCCGGGCGATCCCGTCAAGGTAGTTGTCGAGATTGCCGCGGGTGACCGCGACGATCTTCGGCGTGCCCGTCGAGCCCGACGTACGCATGAGGTACGCCAGGTCGTCCGGCCGGCAGCGCTCCGGCGGCCTCGCGGAACCGTCCGGCCCCTGCGAGAGGTCGATCGCACGGGGGTGGAGCGCCGCGGCGATCTCGGCGAGGCCACCCTGGTGCAGGAGGATTGCCGCCTTCGTGTTCTCCAGGGCGTCCTTGAGTCTCTTCCGCGGTTCCTCGGGCGACAACGGCAGGACCGTCGCGTTGAGCCACAACACCGACAACCAGCCCACGAGCAGGTCCAGGCTGTTGTCCGCGAGCACGCCGACGACCGATCCGGGCGGTGTGTCGCCCAGTGCCGTGACGGTGCGCGCGATGCGCTGCCGGAGCTCCCGCCGGGTGACGCGCCGGGTCCCGGCGGCGAACGCGACCTTCTCCGGCCCCTGCGCGGCGTGCTCGTGCACCAGTGCGCAGAGGTCGCCGGGCTTGCCGCTCACGGGAACGTCGAGCGTCTCTCGCAGCACGGCGGTCCGCGCGGGAGAGAGCAGGGTGGTCTGGCCGCACGTGCCGTCCGGGTCGGCGAGGATCGCCGTCAGAGCGTTGTGCCAGGCCTCGAGGAGTGCTTGGAGTCGCTCCCCCGTCCGGGCGTGCAGGGATCCGGCTTCCAGGACGGGGCGGCCGTCGCGGGATGCGAGCCGCAGCGTGACCGCCTGATGAACGCCCAGGCACCACTCCTCCGAGCGCCATCCCGGAGGGAGCCGCCAGCCGTCACCGGGCTCGAAGACGAGCGCCGGGCGCGGGCCCGCGGAGTGCAGGGCGGCGCCTCCGGCCATCGCCACGTGTCCGGCCAGCCGTTCGGACTGGCTGCGGATGGCATCCCGCAGCGGCTGCTCGGGGGCGAGCTCGGGCACGTCCGGCAGGATCTGGCTGAACGCGCCGATGTGACCTTCCAGGCCGAGGGTCGGCCGCGCGTCGCACACGCGGCCGAGCAGCGGTTCCGCGGAGAGCCGGCAGAGCACCGCCGACAGCGCGAGATAGGCGACGTCGTCCGCGGCGACCTCCCACTTCTGGGCGACCGAGCACAGACTCGACCCGATGTCCGAATCGAGTTCCAGGACGGCGATGCGCGGTCGGGACGCACCGTCCGCAGCCTCGGCCAGGTGGAGCGGGTCGTGTCCGGAACGGCTGGGCACCCGCCGCCAGTAGGCGTCCTCCTCCGTGAGTTCACCCTCCTTGGCCATCTGCGCGTAGGCGGTGACGATGGCGGCGAACCGCTCGGATTGATCGGCGTCCGGTGCCTGCCCACCGGCCGCCGCCGCGACGAGCGCCCGCAGGGAGATCGGGTCGACCATCCCCCAGTCTCCGGTCAGGCGCAGCCGGGAGCCGGAGCTCGACGGCTCCAGCCTGAGCGTGAGCGCGCCCGAGGCGATCTCGACGACGTCCTGGGGACCGTTGTGCATGCGGACCGTGTCCGGCGCCTGCCGCGGCGCGCGCATCCCTGGCACCTCGCGCAGCCTCATGCGCAGGGCGGGCACGTCCTCCAGAACACGTCGCAGCCGGTCCGCGATGGCCGATGGGCGCTCTGGGGCCTCCAGAGTGAGCAGGAACGGCCGCTCGGCGTAGTGCAGGAGGGATTGCTGCGTGGGCACGAGCGGAAGCAGCGTGGCTGTTCCGTCCCGGTCGTCCGCCTCTGGCCGGTCCTGGTCCTCACGCATCGGCCGTCCTCCCCTGCAGGAACGAGTCCGCCATCTTGAGCAGGATCCTGCGCTCACCGGAGTACGGGCGCCGCCCGTGGCCACAGATCATGTTGTCGACCACGAGAAGATCCCCCTCCTGCCAGTCGAACTGCACGGCCTGCTCCTCGACGATCTCGTTGACCGTGGCGATCACGTCTCCGTCGATCTCCTCGCCGTCGCCCCAGTAGACGTTGTTCGGCCACAGCGCCTCGTCCGAGTCGTCGTCCGAGGTGGACAGCGCGGCGCGGATGTCGTCGTCCATGCGGGAGATGTGAAAGCCGTGCGCGAAGTTGAACCACACCTCCTCGCCCGTGCCGGGGTGTCGCGCGACGGCCTCCCGGCGCTCGAAGGTGCGCAGTTGGTCGTTCTCCCGCCACTCGCAGCGCCGGCCCTCGCGGGCACAGATCTCCTCCACCTCGGCCCTGCTGTCGGTCTCGTAGGAGCGCTGCCAGGTGCGGTTGTAGCCGTACCCGCGCATGTAGAGGAGCCCGCGCTCGCGGAACTGGCGGACGACGTCGTCCGGCAGCAGCCGCATGACCTTCCGGTTGTCGACGATGGGCGTCTGACCACGGTCACGGGGAGCGATGTCGCAGAAGAAGAACAGCAACATCGGCCAGTCGTTGGAGTAGCAGAACTCGCTGTGCAGGCGAATGTCCAGGGATTCCGGATATTCGCTCGCCGTGTAGGTTCCCGAGTCGACCCGGCTCCGGATCGCGGCGCCACCGCGATAGTCCACCGCCTGATCCGCGAGCCCGGTGAAGACCTTCTCGAACGACGACCGCTTCAGGCCGCGGAACAGGAGCGCGCCGTACTCGGACAGTTGCCGCCTGAGACGCGGTTTGTGCTGGGTCACCCAGTGGCCCAGATCCAGGTCTGGATCCACTTCCACGACCAGTGGCAGCCTCGCGTCGTTCAGGAAGAACTCGCGGTGCTCGGCTGCCTGAACAACGGCCTGGGCCTGTGACAAGCGGTCGAATTTGCTCACGTGTGTTCACCTCCTGGTGGCCATGAATGCTGGTCTTCGCGCCGGCGGCCTTACTCGGCCTCGCCGCCCGTGCCGCTCAGGGACGGTGTGTGCCGCTCGATGTAGGAGCAGATGGCGTCGATGGTGCGGAAATTGCCCAGATGGAGATCTGCTGCCTTGATCACGATGTCGAAGGTGTCCTCGATCCATGCCACGATCTGCAGTGCCGCCATCGAGCTCAGCCCGCCGACGTCGAACAGGTCGTCGTCGTCCCGTAGCTCGGGCGCCGCGCCGCGTTCGCGCAGGAAGCTCTTCACGGTGTCCCTCATGGCCGCCCCTTTCTAGGAGGTGTAGGAGTAGAAGCCTTCTCCGGACTTGCGTCCGAGCCGTCCGGACGCCACGTATTCGCGCAGCAGCCGGGCCGGCGCGAATTTGTCTTCGTCGCGATGGGCCGACAGCACCTCGAGGGAATACAGCACCGTGTCCAGGCCGATGAGATCCGCGGTTTCAAGAGGGCCCATCTGGTGGCCCAGGCAGCCCCGCATGAGCCTGTCGATGCTCGCGGGGTCGGCGACGCCCTCGGCCAGCAAGTGCACCGCTTCGTTCACCATCAGCATCGCGATGCGGTTCGTCACGAAGCCGGGCGAGTCGTTGACCGTCACGGTCGTCTTGCCCGCCCGGCCCAGGCACTCCCTCATGAGGGTGAGCGTCGCCGCCGAGGTGTGGACGCTCGGGATGACCTCCACGACGTTCTTGAGCGGCACCGGGTTCATCAGGTGCACCCCGATGACGCGCTCCGGGTGCTCGGTGTACGAGGCCAGCACGCCGATGGGGATCGCCGACGTGTTGGCGCCGATGGGCACCCCGGGTCTGCAGACGCCGTCGAGGAGACCCAGAACCTCCCTCTTGACATCGTGGTTCTCGGTGACGTTCTCGATCAGCCAGTCGCTGTCGCGTGCCTCGGCGAGATCGGTGCCGACCCTGACGCGGTCCAGCACCTCCGCGCCGGCGCTGAGCCGCGGGTCGATCAACCCGTACAGGCGCACGTTGGTGTTGATCTGGCGGAGCGCCGTGTCGAGTGCCTGCGTGCTCTTGTCCAGAAGAAGAACGTCCATCCCGGCGAGGGCGAAGGCGTGCGCGGCCCCTATTCCCATGGTCCCGGCACCGACGACAGCCACCCGATGACCGGTCGACGTGCTCGTCATACGTGTTCCCTTCCGGCGGCCCGGAGGGGGCCGGGCCACCTTCGCTCATCCGGTCCGTACTGGCTCAGCACGGCATAGACCAGCCGTTCCAGGCCGACGCCCACGCAGGCGGAGTGCACGGGCTCGTCGAGGCCGTGACCGCGGATCCCGAACGCGTCCGTGAAGTGGGTCTTGTGCACGTTGAAGGACGCGACGGCCAGCGAGTCCGTCGCGGTGACGTTGACCCTGAGCTCGTGCTTCAGGTCGAGCATGAGCTGCGTGTCAGCACGATTCGCGTCGGCCCCCGAGGCGAAGAAGGGGTCGTGGGCCTGCTCGCACCAGCCTGCGAGCCCGAGCTCTTCGGCCAGCGCCAGCAGGTCGGCACGCAGGACGGCCAGCGCCTGTTCGACCCGCTCCGGCGCGCCCAGGAAGACGGTCTCCCTGATGGTGAAGTCGCTCAGCCGCTCGGCCGTGCGGTGGTAGCGGGATTCGTGGCGGAAGGCCGAGCCCCGGCTGGTGACACACGTCAGTGTGCTCGGAACGCTGGAGTCGGCGAACCTGGCGAAGGTGTGGTAGCACATCGTGGGCGGCAGCACCTTCTCGACGGTGGCGGCGCTGCCGAGCAGCAACCGGCCGAGGTCGGGGCTTCCGCTCGCACGTGCCAGGCCCTCGTAGACAGGCAGCTCGCCCTTCAGCCGGGAGGCGAAGTAGACGTGCTGCGGAAACGACCCGAAGTACCCGCTGCGCTGCAGCACGGTGAGCGGCAAGGTCACCGGATACTGGTGCTCCACCGCCTCGAACGACGATGTGACCCGCGACACCACGGCCTCGTCCAGAGCGCGGTACAGGCGGATCGCGCCGTCGGCGAGGACGACCTGGCCGGGCTGCACCTCCGTGATCAGACCAGCGCGGGCGAGCGCGTCGAACCGGTGGTAGCGCAGGGTGGCCGGATCCCGGGGGGAGACCCAGAGCCGGTTCTTCGGCAGTCCCCGGAGGGGCCGGATCTCCCGGTCCACGAATGCGTCGACGAGCCCCTGGAGCCGGACCGGGTCGCATTCCTCCGGCGTCTCGACGGTCAGTGCGACAGCGGCGTGTCCGTCCTCGTACCGGATGGTGAAATCGTGGATCTGCTCGGAGATGAAGAACGTCTGCCGCCGTAGTTCCTCGATCTGCGCCTGCTCGGTGAGCGGGGGTTCGAGGCGCAGCTCGTGCGCCGTCATGAGAGGGTCCCGTCCAGGACGAGCCCGGACATCGCGGCGATCGCCGATCGCTGGATCTCCGAGGTTCCCGCGTAGATGCTGGTCGCCAGGCTGTCGCGGACCTGCCGCTCCGCCGCCGACCCCGCGAGGAAACCGGCCGCTCCCTGAAACTGCAGCAGGTCGAGTGAGGCACTCTTCAGCGCCTCGCTCACCAGGAGTTTGAGCATGCACGCCTCTTTGATCGGCACGTGTTCCTCCTTGACGCGCCAGGCCAGCTTGTACAGCAGCAGACGGGCGAGTTCCGCGTGGAGCTGGGCATCGGCGATCCGGTGACTCACCGCCTGGTTGGCAGCGATCGGCCGGCCGAACTGGCGGCGCCGGTTGCAGTGCGACACTGTCTGATCGAGCAGCCGGCGCAGCGCGCCCACCTGGGTGGCGAACATGAATCCGCGCTCCCAGACAAGCCCGGTCTGGAAGATCTGGTACGCCTTGCCGAGAGGGCCGAGCAGCGCACTGCCGGGCAGGACACAGCCGGAGAAGGTCACTTCGCCCATCGGCGTACCACCGAGCCCCATTTTCGCCAGCGGGCGCACCGACAGCCCCGGCTGGTCTTCCGGGACCAGGAAGGCGCTGATGCCGTCCGAGGCGCCCGCCTCGCCGTCCGTGCGGGCGAAGACGACGAACAGATCGGCGATGGGGGCGTTGCTGATGTAGGTCTTGCGGCCGTCGAGGACGAAGTGGTCGTCCTCGCGGCGCGCTCGTGTGGTCAGCGCGAGAATGTCCGAGCCGGCCTCTGTCTCGGTGAGGGCGTGGGCTCCGATGGCCGTGCCCTTCGCCAGGCGCGGCAGCCACTCGGCCCGCTGCTGCGCCGAGCCGTGGTCGATGACGTACGTGGTGCAGGAGAACAGGTGGTTGTTGACCGCGAACAGCAGCCCGCTGTCCGAGCAGCCCAGCCCCAGAGCCTCCAGCATCAGGGCCACGGAGACCGGATCGTGCCCGGCGCCGCCGTGGTCGGTGGGGGTCAGCCAGCCCAGCACGCCGTGAGCCGCGCACGTCTCCCACGCCGCCTTGTTGAAGACTCCCTCATCGCGAGCGTCCGAGAGCTCCTCCAACCTGTCGGCGAAGGAGCGGGTCTCCCCTACCAGGCGTCGCTGTTCTGGAGTGACAGAGAAGTCCAAGACAACCTCATTGCTCGATGTCGGAACGGGGTTCAGACGCGCCAGAGGGAGACGGACCAGGCCGCCGAAGCGCTGTTGTTCAGCACGAGTACCCGGTCGCCCGTGCTGACGTCGGGCGACTTGAGCAGGGCATCCAGGTTGGCCACCACGTCCATCGCGCCCAGGTGGCCGTATCGCTCGAACATCGCCCGACATACCGGGTGAACGGGAACACCGAGCAGATCGCTGTAGAAGTCGAAGGCCCGCACGGAGACGTTCTGCATGAGGACCGCCTTGACGTCCTGAAGGGTGACGGACGCCGCCTGAAGCACCCTTTCCGTCAAGCCGGACAGGCGCCTTCTGCTCTCCAGCGCGAGTTCGAAGGTGTACCGGGCCGGATCCGCGCATTCCTCGACCCAGCCGTGCCAGGCCACTCGTTTGTAGTCCACCCTGAACAGATCGTGGTAGCTGCCGTCGGTCTCCAGGGCATGCGACTCGAGGTACGGCCGGCCACCCCGGACCAGAGTCATGGCGAAGGCACCGTCTCCCACCACGGTCACCGGCGGCCTCACCCGGAGCCGGCCCGTCGGCTTGCTGCCGTGCGTGACCAGGATGCGCTCGCGCCCCGGGTCCGCGAGCAGCAGGTCACGGGCGAGCCCCCAGGCCGCGCTCGATCCGACACAGCCGAGCCCGTCCACCGTCAGCGCCATCCGGGCCGGCATCTTGGCTTCATGCTGGATCTTCGTCGCGTCGCTGCCGAGCAGCGTGTCGGGTGCCCGGCCCGCGACATGGAGCAGCACGTCGATCGGCCGGTCGTCGGCTGACAGCAGTCGCCTGCAGCTTTCGGCAGCCAGGTCGCCCTGCGAGAGACCAGGGATGACGCCCACCGTCTGCGCACCGCACGCCCGCAGGAAATCCTCGTCCGCCTCCGGGTCGACCTCGCCGACCGGCAACAACCGCTCCGGGAACAGGCAGTGGAGCGCGCCCAGGCCGATGTGTCCGGCGGCCGGCCGGTGTTCGTCCAACGTTACGACCCCTTCCTCATGCCTCAGCGTCCGTTCAGGACGCATAGGGCGCTCCGCGTGCTGCTAGCTGGGCGGCGCGTAGAAATCGTGCACCTCGATCGCCGTTCCCGCGCGTACCGCGTGGTCGTACACGAACCCCGCGACGGCGAGGTCGAGCACGCCGAGCCCGAACGGCGAGAAGATGCGGGGGCGGTGTGGATCGGCCGGGACCTCGGCGCTGATGACCTGCGCCAGAGTGCCGGCGATGAGCTCAGCGCCGTACCGTTCGACCGCCAGGCCGAGCGACGTGCTCTCCCGGATGGCGTGTGCCGGGTCGTCGACGATGTTCTGGGCCCGGTGCAGGACGCCGACTCCCAGGTCACGCAGTGACAGATGGAGAATCGTGTGCCTCGGGTGAACCCCGTCGGCGTCCAGGAAATGCGGCTCGGCGGCGGTGGTGGCGAACAGCATGAGGTCAGCGGCGTCGAGCGCGTCCTGGACGCTCGGCACGATCCGAACGTCCTCCTCCAGGCCGGCGCGGAAGGCCTCCGCCCGGGCCGGCACGAGATCGACGAGCACGATCTCCCGAAAGGACCAGCCGTCCGCCCGGAGATGCTGGTGGACGGCCCTCGCGATGGGTCCGCAGCCCACGATCCCGAGCACCTGTCCCTCCGTGGTCGGGTGCAGCACCCGTGCCGCGAGGGCGGCGGAGGCCGCGGTGCGCGCCGCGGAAATGGCTGACGCCTCGAGGCACGCGATGGGGAATCCGGTCCCCATGTCGTTCAGGATGATGACGGCGGAGGCACGCGGGAGTCCTGCCTCGACATTCCCGGGAAAGCTCGATATCCATTTGATCCCGGCCCGGTCCGCGCGCTCGTTCCGATCTCTGGCGGGCAACGCGATGATGCGATCTCGCGGATGATCGGGAAATCTCAGGAAGTGACTGGCCGGATTGACCGAGAAGCCGGCGGCGTACCGCAGGTAGGCAGCACGCACCACTTGCTGAACATCAGCCAGATGCGCGTCGAATACTTCCTGGACGGAGGCGCTGTGCAACACCCGAAATACGGGTGGATGACCGTTCGTACTGACTTCGGGCAGCGGACTAAGCATTGGTGGCTCGAGATGCAAATGGTGCCTCCGAAATGGGACGCAAACGTCAAGGACGGTAACTCGGCTGCTGAGAGACCGTCAAGGCTGACGCGAAGTTCCTGTTGAGCGGTCCACGTCCGCACTTACCGGGCACTGTGCGATCACATACAGTAATCTTGACTCCTTGTAATGGAGAAGCGCCTTGCCGTACCCGGCAAGGCCGGTCATGAACACGACAGTGACCATTCAGAATTGGCCGTTGACTCGCGTGGCCGTCTCGGCGATCCTGGCTGAGGCTGTGCCGGGGCCGCGCCGCCATGACATGTGGTAACCCTTGAGGGGAGGGGTTCCATCGGTTCATCGAGTAATTGAGCCGCTCGGCCGGTACGACGAGAACCTGTTCACGGGAAACCGTCGGTGCTGCGCCGTCTCCATACCCCTTCGGCAAAGCAGCCATTGGCCAAAGGAGACCTGCGTTCCGTGCTGGACATTCTGAATGACAATGTGAATCGGCTGTCATCGCGCGCGGCGGCGCACGATGCGCGGGCCTGACTCCCCTGGCCCGCCCGGCGATCCCGACGACGACAAGGGTGAGGCGGTGCCGGCCCTCGAACGCCCTGCGTCCACCGCAACCGGCCTTGGGAAGGGTCAGCGTCAGGAGCAGCAATGACCATTGTGCGCCACCCATTCGAAATCACCTCTCCTGACCTTTTCCTCGACCTGAAGGGGCTGTTCGGACGCGCGCTCTACCTGAAGATGGAGGGGCACAACGCCGCCGGCTCGATCAAGCTGCGGACGGCGCTCGCCCTGGTACAGCACGCCGAACGATCAGGACGGCTCGTCCCGGGCTCCACGATCATCGAGTCGTCCTCGGGAAACCTCGGCGTCGCGCTGGGGGTCATCGCGGCCGGCAAGGGCTACCGCTTCGTCTGCGTCACCGACGTACGCTGCAACCGCTCCACGCTCAACCTCCTGCGGGCCCTCGGGGCCGAGGTGATCCTCATCAAGGACCCCGACCCCGTCCAGGGATACCTGCTCGCACGTCTTGACTACGTGCGCTCCCGATGCGCGGCCGATCCCCGGCTCGTCTGGCTCAACCAGTACGAGAACGCCGCGAACCGCCTGGCCCACTACGAGGGCACCGCTCCGGCGATCGCGAAGGCCGTACCCGACCTCGACGTGCTGTTCGTCGGCGTGGGCACCGGCGGCACCGCGATGGGCTGCGCCCAGTACTTCAGGGAGCACCAGCCCTGGGTGCGCGTCGTCGCCGTCGACGCGGAAGGCTCCGTGACGTTCGGCGGCCCTCCCGGCTCCCGGTTCATCCCCGGTCTGGGGGCCGGCCTCACACCGCCCTTGGTGGATCGCGCGATGTTCGACGACATCGTGCACGTCTCCGAACGCGACAGCGTCGGCTGCTGCCGCCGCCTGGCCGCCAGGGGACTGCTGACAGGCGGTTCCACGGGCACGGTGGTCAGCGGGGCGCTCTCCTGGCTGGAGAACGCGGACCCCGACCGTGAGCTCGTCTCCGTGACCATCTCCCCGGATCTGGCCGACCGCTACGCCGACACGGTGTACGACGACGCCTGGGTCGAGCAGCTGCCCGACCTGAAAGCACCCTTGTGAGACGTACGTGGCTTGGAGCGTAAGGAAAGGGGCGGTGTGCGGCATGACCGACTACGACAAGGTCGACGAGAACCGCCCGCGATTTCGACGAGAGGATCCACGGTGACACGGCCCCTGCTGACCGAGGCCACCCTTCATGCTTCGTTCCTCATCGACGCGTGGGACGCCGTTCCCGAGCGCGGGGCGCCCAACGCCGTCTACGTTCGGGAGCCGGCCGACGAGACCCTCCTGGACGAGCGGCTGCGCGTCCATGCCGACCTGCACGGGAGCCGCATCGACAACAGCCGCGACCGGGCCCGGCTGGAGAAGGTCTACGGGGAGCTGAGCCGTACGGACCTGGCCATGGTCCGCATGTACGGCCTTCCCGCGCTGTCGGCCCACCGCGAGACACCGTACAGGCAGGTCGGGGCCACGTTCAACGACCCCAAGGTGCGGCATCTGGTCCAGACCGAGTGGCCGGCCGGCGGCCAGATCCTCGTCTTCCTCGACGAACTGCTCGGCAAGGACTGGCTCGAGCCGCACGAGGCCGACATCATCAACGGGCACTCCGCCGTGCTGCCGCACGCGCGCGGCATGCACGCGCTCGAACAGGTGGCGGCGGCCGGCGACCGCGCGCGGTTCCTGCGCGCGGTCGGCGGCACGGTGCACTACATCGACGGCGGAGTCGACACCGGACCGGTCATCTATGCCGAGCGGCTGCCCCGGCCGCTCGCGTTCGAGTCGTTGTGGGCGTGCAAGGCGGCGTCGTTCAAGCTGACCTTCGACCTGCTGGTCCGCCTGTGCGAACGGCTCGGCGAGGCGGACGCAGGCACGCCGGCCGGAGCCGTACAGGCCCCGCCCGCCGAACCGGCGTTCCGGCGCAGGACGTTCGACGAGGAGACCGCACGCCGTGCCGCCGCGCAGTTCCTGGAGTGGCGTGCCGAGGAGAATCTGGACCAGGTGCCATGAGGCCAGCGCCCGCCCACGTACATCAGGACAGGCTGTGGTCCTCGCTGACCGAGCTCGCAGGCTTCGGGCGATTCCACGATTCCGCCTCAGATCTGTACGGGGTGTCCAGACCGGCGCTCACGCCGCCCGACGTCGAGGCGCGGCAATGGCTGCTGCGGCAGATGACCGACGTCGGTCTCGACGTGTGGACGGACGCCGTCGGCAACCTCTTCGGACGGTACGACGGCACCGACCCTGGGATTCCCCCGCTGATGATCGGGTCTCACGTGGACAGCGTTCCGCAGGGCGGCATGTTCGACGGAGCGCTGGGTGTTCTCGCGGCGATGGAGGTCATCAGGGCCCTGCGTGAGGCCGGGCACTCCCTTCGGCGGTCCGTCGTCGTCGCCGTCTTCACCGAAGAGGAGGGCTCACGCTTCGGCACGGACATGCTCGGCAGCGCGGTGGCGGCCGGACGCATACCGCTGGAGCAGGCGCTGGCCCTGCGCGACGCCGACGGAGTGACGCTGGGCGAAGCGCTGGAGAAGACGGGCTTCGCCGGACACGGCTCGGTTCTCGCACCGCCGTACGCCTATCTGGAGGTCCACATCGAGCAGGGCCCCATCCTGAGTTCGGCGGGCGTGGACATCGGCCTGCCCACAGGCGTCCAGGCCATCTCGTGGCACGAACTGACCGTCACCGGCAAGGCCGCCCACGCCGGGGCAACGCCGGCACATCTGCGGGTGGACGCCGCGAAGACAGCCACCCGGCTGATGGCCGCGCTGTTCGAGTACGCCGCCGCCCGGCAGGACGGCGGGCTCATGATGACCGTGGGACGCATGCGCCTCGAACCCGGTGTGACGAACATCGTGCCGCGGCTGGCCAGTTTCACGGTGGACCTGCGGGCGCCGGACGACGGGCTGGTCACCGACGCGGAGGCTCACCTGTCCGGACTCGTCGAGCGGGAGGGACAGGACGGGCCCGCGGCCGCTCTGCGGCGGCTCGCGCGTACACAGCCGGTCCCGTTCTCCGAGCCCCTGCGGCGTCTGGTCGCCGACGTCGCCGGCACCCTCGGGTACTCCCGTCGTTCCCTGATCTCCGGGGCGGGTCACGACGCTCAGGAGATGGCCGCACTCTGCCCGTCCGCCATGATCTTCGTGCCTGGTCTGTACGACGGGATCAGCCACACCCCGCGGGAGTACTCCGATCCGGCCGCCTGCCACAAGGCCACGAACCTGCTGGCGCACGTCGTGACCGCCCTGTGCGGCGACGACGATCGCAGCGCTCTCGCCTGACCACGAGACATCGCGGATGTGTGCCGGCGGCGGGCCAGATCCGAGAAGGGACACGCAACAATGAAGTTATCGCGGAGCGGCCAGAAGATGTCCGACATGTCGGGCC
>NZ_JBEXYU010000030.1:0-144759 GCF_040631115.1 Nonomuraea sp. NPDC005692
GCCTCAAAACCCACAGCCCCTACGACCAGGCAACCGCCTGGTCGCACCGATCAAACGACCTCGCTGCTTGACAACAAACGTCCAGGGATGTCTGAGCCGCCGAGCTGCCGTCACTCCCCCTCGAACCAAGGAACACAACCGCACATGAAGCGAATCCTCACCGGCGTCGCGCTGGCGACGACCGCCGCCCTGGTGGTCGCCACCCCCGCGCTGCTGGCGGCTCCGGCCCAGGCGGCCGCGCCCAAGAACCCCGTGGCCGCCGTGAAGAAGCAGCTCGTCCCCG
The DNA here is from genome assembly GCF_040631115.1 of Nonomuraea sp. NPDC005692. Lineage (NCBI taxonomy): Bacteria > Bacillati > Actinomycetota > Actinomycetes > Streptosporangiales > Streptosporangiaceae > Nonomuraea > Nonomuraea sp. NPDC005692. The sequence continues at coordinate 284 of NZ_JBEXYU010000030.1, forward strand.
GCAAGGGGGTGAAGTTCAGCGAGCGCATCAGCGTCTCCGACGGTACGCGCAGCGAGGTCTTCATCCGGCGCACGGGCACGTTCCAGTTCAGCAAGTCCGGCCTCGCCGCCTCGGACATCACGGCCAAGTTCGCCCTCAACCTGTCCGACCTGGGCGACGACGCGCCGGAGACGCTCAAGGCTTTGGCCACGCCCGAGCGCACGATCCGGATCGGCACCACGTCGTACCTGTCCGGCGGCATGTGGAGCAAGGTCCTGCCCGAGGGCGAGACCTGGTTCAAGGCCCCGCACGGCCCGACGGGCGGCCTCACCGGCACGTTCGGCCAGCCGGTGAACGTCGCCGAGCAGGCCACGCTCAAGGCCCTGCTCAAGACCGCCAAGCCGGTGAGCGGCGGTTACGCCGGCAAGATCACCGTCCGCGACCTGCGGAAGATCTCGCTCTGGTACCGGTCGAGCGCGATCGACCCGCGTCCGACGGCCAAGGCGCTGAAGAGCGTCATCAGCTGGAAGCTCACCGTGAACGCGGCCGGCCTGCCGGTGCGCCTGGTGGCCACGTTCCCGCAGACCGCGATCACCGGCTCGGGCTCCACGAAGGACGGCGGCGTGCGGGTCGACACCCGGTTCACCGGCTGGGGCGGCGCCGTGTCGATCAAGGCTCCGACGGCTGACGACGTCTCCAGCGAGTTCGAGAACGGCAAGGACGACATCTCCTCCCTCGACCTGCCGTTCGGCGTCAGCGTCGCCAAGTAGCACCGCCAGTGCCGAGGTCCGCGCCTCTCCCGTCGCCGCTTGGCGGGACAGGCGCGGTGCCCGGCCCCTCCGGCCCCGGGCGCGCGGGTCAGGCGAGGCGGGAGTCGCGCAGGGCGGCCCACTCCAGCGAGTGCCTGATGCCCTCCTCGACGGTGAACCGGGTCTCCCAGCCGAGCAGCCGCCGCGCCCGGTCGCTGCGCGTGTACGCCCCCGCCACGTCACCGGGCCGGGCGGGCGCCTCGACCACGTCGATCGGCCGGTCGGCGACCCGGTTGAACGCCTCGGCCAGCTCGCGGACCGTCGTTCCTGCGCCGGTGCCGAGGTTGATGACGTCGGCGTCCAGGGAGTCGAACCGGCGCAGCGCCGCCACGTGCGCGGCGGCCAGGTCCCAGACGTGGACGTAGTCGCGAATGCCCGTGCCGTCGCTCGTCGGGTAGTCGGTGCCGGTGATCGCGAACGGCACGCCCTCCTCGTACGCCTCGATCATCTTGCCCAGGGCGTGGCTGGGACGGCGCAGTTGCAGGCCCGTGCGCATGGCCGGGTCGGCGCCGATCGGGTTGAAGTAGCGCAGCGACAGGATGCGGATCGGCCGGGTGGCGGCGACGTCGGCGAACATGGCCTCGCAGACCGCCTTGGTCCGCGCGTACGGGCTCTGCGGGGCGAGCGGCGAGCTCTCGTCCACGGTGTGGTCCGCGCCGGCCTGGTAGATCGACGCGGACGAGCTGAAGATCATCCGCTCGCAGCCGTTGCGCAGCAGGTGGTCGGCGAACTCCAGGCTCTTGGCGACGTTCGCGCGGTAGTAGCCGACCGGGTCGGCGACGGAGTCGGGCACGACGATCAGGGCCGCGCAGTGGACGACGGCCTCGATGTCGGGGTGCTCGGCGAAGATCTTGTCGACGAGGGCGCCGTCGCCGATGTCGCCCTCGTAGAAGACCCGTCCGTCGGCGAACTCCCTGCGGCCCGTCACGAGGCTGTCGAGGATCACGGGCTCGATGCCGGCGTCGAGGCACGCCGACCCGATCGTGCTGCCGATATAGCCCGCCCCACCGGTAATCAATACGCGCATGCCCGAACCCTACGGGGATGTCACGGGGGTCGCGCGCCCTCTCGATGATCTTCATGTGGTCCGGCCCGCGGGGACATCGCGTCGATCTCCGGCTGGTCATGTCGGCCCAGCCGTGCGACATTTCCTGGTATGGGCAGGGACGTACCAGTCGTCGTGTTCAGCCGGGACGATCGCCGGAAATATCGGGAAAAGGTGCGTCGATGTCTCGACGTCTTCGCCCAGATGTTGCGCGAGTCCCGTTTCGAGTTCGAACGCCCCCGTGCCGGCCTGGAGATCGAGCTCAACATCGTGGACGCCCGTGGCGAGGCCGCCATGCGCAACGCCCAGGTGCTGGCCGCGATCGAGCAGCCGGACTGGGCCACCGAGCTGGGCCAGTTCAACATCGAGATCAACGTCGAGCCCCGGGAGCTGACCGGCGACGGCCCGCTGCACCTGGAGGCGGACGTACGAAGGCGGCTCAACCACGCCGAGGAGCGCGCCCGCTCCCAGGACGGGCACCTGGTGCTGATCGGCATCCTGCCCACGCTGCGCGAGCAGGACATCAGCGAGGGCACCCTGTCGGCCAACCCCCGCTACCGCCTGCTCAACGAGCAGATCTTCGCCGCCCGCGGCGAGGACCTGCACCTGTGCATCGAAGGCGTGGAACGCCTCGACACCCACGCCGACAGCGTCGCGCCCGAGGCCGCGTGCACCAGCGTCCAGCTCCACCTCCAGGTCAGCCCGGAGGCGTTCGCGCCGCACTGGAACGCCGCCCAGGTCATCGCGGGCCCCCAGGTCGCCGTCGCGGCCAACTCCCCCTACCTGTTCGGCAAGGAACTGCACCGCGAGACCAGGATCGCGCTGTTCGAGCAGGCCACCGACACCCGTCCGGCCGAGCTGAAGACGCAGGGCGTGCGGCCGCGGGTGTGGTTCGGGGAACGCTGGATCACCAGCGTCTTCGACCTGTTCGAGGAGAACGTCAGCTACTACCCGGCGCTGCTCCCCCTGTGCGAGGAGGAGGACCCGCGGGCCGAGCTGGACCAGGGACGCATCCCCCAGCTGCACGAGCTGACCCTGCACAACGGCACCATCTACCGCTGGAACCGGCCCGTCTACGCGGTCGTGGACGGCGTGCCGCATCTGCGCGTGGAGAACCGCGTCCTGCCCGCCGGGCCCACGGTGGCCGACATCGCCGCGAACGCCGCGTTCTACTACGGCCTGATGCGCGTGCTCCCGTCGGCCGAACGGCCGATCTGGAGCCAGATGTCCTTCCGCACCGCCGAGGACAATCTCGCCGCCGCGGCCCGGCACGGCCTGGACGCCCGGCTGTACTGGCCGGGGCTGGGCGAGGTGCCGGCGGCCGAGCTGATCCTGCGCCGGCTGCTGCCCATGGCGCGCGAGGGCCTGGCCGCGTGGGGGGTGCACACGCCGGTCGCCGACCGGCTGCTCGGCATCATCGAGGGACGCTGCCTGACCGGCCGTACGGGCGCGACGTGGCAGGTCGAACGGGTGCGCGCGCAGGGCGGCGACCGCCACGAGGCGTTACGCGCCATGACGTTGGACTACATCGACCGCATGCACGGCAACGATCCGGTGCACACTTGGGACGTGTGAACCTCGTGCGACCTCGCCTTCTCGTCCTGGCCCTCGTCCTGCTGCTCGCCGGCTGCGGCCTCACCCGGCCCGCGTCCAGGGACGTTCAGGGGGCCGACACGTTCGAGGACGACATCCGGGCCGCGCGCACCCTCACCGAGTCGTTCTGGACGGAATTCTTCGACCAGCAGGGGATGACATATCGGCCTATCGCCGACTTCATCCCTTACTCCGGGAGTTCGGGTCCTTCCTGCGGGGGCGAGCCGTCCGTGCCGAACAACGCCTTCTACTGCCCCGAGGGCCACTTCATCGCCTATGACCAGGCCTGGATGGAGTCGTTGTGGAACGACATGGGCGACGGGTCGGTGTACGTGATCATCCCCCATGAGTTCGGGCACGCCGTCCAGGCCCAGCTCAGGACCGGTTTCGAGCTGAATGTCCAGGCCGAGCTCCAGGCCGACTGCTACGCCGGCGGAACCCTGTCGGCCCTGGTCGGGTCAGGCTCCCTGCGCGCCCAGCCCGGTGACGAGGACGAGCTCATGACCAGCCTGGAGGCCGCCGGCGACCCCACGGACGACTGGCTGAACCCCGCCGCCCACGGCACCGCCGAGCAACGCCAGACCTCCTTCGCCGACGGCTACCAGGACGGCGTGCGCGCCTGCTGAGGATGTACACGCGGGTCAGCCCAGAGGATGATGTGTCTGATCATGACCTGCCTCTACGGTGGAGGCATGCCACTGGAGGAGATCGGCTGGCTGCGCAGAGGCGCGTGCAGGTCCAGCGACCCTGACCTCTTCTTCCCGCTCGCGCCCTCACCGTTGCAGGAGGCCCGCGCGAAGGCGGTCTGCGCCCGCTGCCCGGTCATCGACGAGTGCCGCTCCTACGCCTTACGCGAGGGCGAAACGGAGGGCATCTGGGGCGGCCTCACTCCGCAGGAACGCCGCCGCACCCGCTTCCCCGCAGGCTGGCGCAACTCCGCCGCCTCCTGACCCACGCCGTCCCCACCGGATGACGCGACATCCCGTTGCCCGCTGACATCGGCTCCCTTCGGACGACGCGACCCCCCTGCCCGCCGACGCCGTCCCCGTCGGATGGCGTGACGCCCCCGTCCCCTGACGCCGTCACCGTCGGATGGTGTGACCCCCCGTCTCCGGACGCCTTCCCCCGCCGGAGGGTGTGACGCCGTCGGGTTGTGGTGCGACGTAGCCTGCAAGGGTGCTGTTGCGCTCGATCGCCGTCCTCACCGCCGCCAACGTCCTCAACAACAAGATCGCCCCCAGGCTCGCCCCCCTGACGTCCGCCGCCGCCACCGCCGCGCTCGTGGCCATGGCCCGCCGGCACGGGGTGTCGTGGCGTGAGCTCGGGTTCGAGAAGGCGTCCCGGGGAGCGGCGGTCGGCGGCGCGCTGGCGACCGCGGTGGCCGCCGTCTACACCGTGGGCATCGCCGTGCCCCGCACCAGGCCGCTCTTCCACGACGAGCGCGCCCTGTCGCTCTCGCGCGCCCGCGCCCTGGAGGAGGCCCTGCTCCAGGTCCCCCTGGGCACGGTCCTGCTGGAGGAGGCCGGGTTCCGCGGCGCGCTGCACGGCATGCTGGCCCGCCGGCACGGCGCGACCGCCGCCACGGCGGTCTCCTCGGCGCTGTTCGGCCTGTGGCACATCCTCCCGGCGATCGACATGGCCCGCGCGAACCCGGCGCTCGGCGCGCTGACCGCGGGCGAGTCGCCCGCCCATCTCGACGTCGCGCGGGTGGTGGCGGGCAGCGTGGTGTCCACGGCGGCGGCCGGGGTGCTCTTCTGCGAGCTCCGGCGCCGCGGCGGGCTGCTGGCGCCGTCGATGCTGCACCTGGCGACCAACTCGCTCGGCTACCTCTTCGCGAGGCTCTCGGCAAAGCGCTGAAATCATCCCGGACCGCGGCCGGGTTGAGAGTTCTCCCCCGGGCCGGGATGAGATTTCCACCTCGGAAGATGAGGATCCTTCACCGACATTTGGAACGGTCCACAATGGGCGCGACCGATGCTCTAACGTCTCGGCCACGACCCTCCCCGCAGGCGCACCACTCCGGGACGGGCGCATCTCAAGATCACTATTTCTGATATCCCCGGAGGTACGGAGGTGGTGTTGCATGCGTACGGTGATCGACGTCGACACAGGTCTCCTGGAGCTGGCCCAACGCGAATTGGGCACATCGACCGTGAAGGAGACGGTGAACGCGGCACTGTCGGAGGTCGCAGAAAGGGCCAAACGCCGCGAAGCCTACAAATACTGGCGCACCCGGGACAATACGCATCTTCTGGATCCGTGGATCATGAAGCATGCGTGGTGACCACCGGAGTGGTCTACCTGATCGACAAGAGCGCTCTGGCCCGCATGCCGCATCCAGCGGTCCAGCGGGCCCTCGAACCGCTCATGCTCGACAGAACCCTCGCGGTCTGCGAGGTCACGCAACTGGAGGTGCTCTACAGCGCCTCTGACCTCAAAGGCCACCAACGGGACGCCCGCTACCTGCGGGAGGGCTTCCGCCTCCTGTCCATCACGCACAAGGAGGTCGGACCAAGGGCCCTGGAGGTGCAGGCGATGCTCGCCGGAAGGTCGCACACCCGGGCGGCCGGGCCGGGCGACCTGCTGATCGCCGCCTGTGCCGAGCTGCATCAGGCGACGATCCTGCACTACGACCGGTACTTCGACGTCATCTCCGAGGTCACCGGGCAGCCCGCGCTCTGGGTGGTGCCGCCCGGCTCGATCCCCTGAGCCAGGGGCGGAAAGGTCGTGCTCAGGCCGCGGTCAGGCCGCGGTCAGGCCGTGGGCACGACCTGGAAGCCCTCCGCGTAGTGGCCCTCGCCGAAGCCGGCCTGCTCGGCCCACGCGGCGAAGCGGCCCCGGACGAAGTCGGTGAAGCCCTCGACGTGGGCGACCTGGCTGACGTGCGACTGCAAGGCCGCGAGCTTGCGGTCCATGACCGCGGTGACGTCCACCCAGTGGTTGGGGGTGGGGCCGCCGTTCAGCCAGACCTCCCTGACCGTCCACGCCTCCAAGCTCTCGTCGCGCAGCAGCTCGGGGAAGGCGTAGGGGTTGCGGGCGTCGGGGTAGACCGCGTCGAGCGCGGCCCCGCCCACGGCCCGGTGGTCGGGGTGGCTGGGAGCGACGAACTGGTAGTTGCGGTCGGGGTGGTGGGTGATGACCAGGTCGGGGCGTACCTGGCGGATCACCCGGGCGATGTCGCGCCGGAGGTCGAGCGAGGGCACCACCCGGCCGTCGGAGTAGCCGAGGAAGCGCACGTCCGTCACGCCGACGGCCTTGGCCGCGGCGAGCTGCTCGGTCCTGCGCAGCTCGGCCATGCCGGAGTTGTCGAGGGTGCGCTCGTTGCCGCCGGCGTCACCGTCGGTGACGAGCAGGTACGTGACCTCCAGCCCCCGCTCCACGAACAGCGCCACGCTTCCCGCCGCGGCGAAGTCGACGTCGTCGGGATGCGCGGTCACGACAAGTACCCGGTTGATCTCGGCTTCCGGCAGCATGGCTTCCCTTCCTGGACCCTGTACGGAGGACAACCGGCACCCCGTCGGAGGCATTCCGGGCGCCGTTTGTCGGTGGCGCGTCTTAACCTAGGTGGGTGCCGACCCAAGTCTCTGTTGACCACCCCTTGCTCGACGGCCTCAACCCCCAGCAGCGCGAGGCCGTGATCCATCATGGCAGCCCCCTGCTCATCGTGGCGGGGGCGGGGTCGGGGAAGACGCGGGTGCTCACCCACCGCATCGCCTACCTGCTGGCCGAGCGCAACGCCCATCCGGGCGAGATCCTGGCCATCACCTTCACCAACAAGGCCGCCCGCGAGATGAAGGAGCGCATCGACAAGCTCGTCGGGCCGCGTTCCAAGGCGATGTGGGTGATGACGTTCCACAGCGCCTGCATGCGCATCCTGCGGCGCGAGGCCAAGCGGCTGGGCTTCCCGTCGAGCTTCTCGATCTACGACCAGGCCGACTCGCAGCGGCTGATGGCGATGGTCTGCAGGGAGATGGAGCTCGACCCGAAGCGCTACCCGCCGCGTTCGTTCTCGGCGCAGGTCAGCAACTTCAAGAACGAGCTGGTCGACTACGAGACCGCGCTCGACAAGGCGGGCTCGCACCTGGAGAAGACGCTCGCGCAGGCGTACAAGGCCTATCAGCTCAAGCTGACCGAGGCCGGCGCGATGGACTTCGACGACATCATCATGAACACGGTGACGTTGTTCCAGCTCTTCCCCGAGGTGGCCGAGCACTACCGGATGCGGTTCAGGCACGTGCTGGTCGACGAGTACCAGGACACCAACCACGCCCAGTACATCCTGATCCGCGAGCTGGTGGGCCATCCCGAGCTGCGCACCGCCGACGGCGACGTCGTGCGTCCGGGCGCCGACATGTCCGAGCTGTGCGTGGTGGGCGACGCCGACCAGTCGATCTACGCCTTCCGCGGCGCGACGATCCGCAACATCCTGGAGTTCGAGCGCGACTACCCCGACGCCCGCACGATCCTGCTGGAGCAGAACTACCGCTCCACCCAGAACATCCTGGCCGCGGCCAACGCGGTGATCGCGCGCAACGAGGGCCGCAAGCCGAAGAACCTCTGGTCCGACCAGGGCGACGGCCCCAAGATCGTGGGCTACGTCGCCGACAACGAGCACGACGAGGCCATGTTCGTGGCCCAGGAGGTCGACCGGCTCAGCGACGAGGACGGCGTCAGGCCGAGCGAGGTCGCGGTGTTCTACCGGACCAACGCCGCCTCGCGCGTGTTCGAGGAGATCTTCATCCGCACCGGGCTGCCGTACAAGGTGGTCGGGGGCGTGCGCTTCTACGAGCGCAAAGAGGTCAAGGACCTGCTGGCCTACCTGCGGGTGCTGGCCAACCCGGCCGACGTCGTGTCGATGCGGCGCATCCTCAACGTGCCCAAGCGCGGCATCGGCGAGCGGGCCGAGGCCATGATCGAGGCGCTGTCCTCGCGCGAGCGCATCTCGTTCTGGGACGCGCTGCGCCGGGCCGACGAGGCGTACGGCATGGCGACGCGCTCGCTCAACGCGGTGCGCGAGTTCGTGGCGATGCTCGAGGAGCTGATCGCCAAGGCCGAGGGCGTGCCGCCGTCGACGCTGGCCGAGGAGATCCTGGTGGCCACCGGCTACCGCGCCGAGCTGGAGGCCTCCGAAGACCCCCAGGACGAGTCCCGCCTGGAGAACCTCAACGAGCTGGTCTCGGTGGCCTCGGAGTTCGAGGAGGCCAACCCCGAGGGCACGCTGGTGGAGTTCCTGGAGCAGGTGTCGCTGGTCGCCGACGCCGACCAGATCCCCGACGCCGACGGCGGGCAGGGGGTCGTCACGCTGATGACGCTGCACACGGCCAAGGGGCTGGAGTTCCCGGTCGTCTTCCTGACCGCGATGGAGGACGGCGTGTTCCCGCACGTCCGGTCGCTGGGCGAGCCGAAGGAGCTGGAGGAGGAGCGGCGGCTGGCCTACGTCGGCATCACCCGGGCGCAGAAGCGGCTCTACCTCACGCGGGCGGCGGTGCGCAGCTCGTGGGGGTCGCCGTCGTTCAACCCGGCCTCGCGGTTCGTCAACGAGGTGCCGGGGCAGCTCATCGACTGGCGTACCGACCCGGAGAAGTCGGCCTGGAGCGCGGCGACGCGGCGGGAGCCGGCTGCGCGGCCGGCGCCCAGGAGCGGCGGCGGCGGGTCGCGGCAGGTCCTGTCGTTGACGCCCGGCGATCGGGTGACGCACGACAAGTGGGGGCTCGGCACGGTGGTGGCCGTGGACGGGGTGGCGGAGAAGACCAAGGTCAAGATCGACTTCGGTGCCGACGGGGAGAAGACGCTGCTGCTGGCGTACGCACCCCTGGAGAAGCTCTGACCCCTGAAGGCCGACAGGCGCCCGCCCCTCGCCGGAGGCCGGGCGCCCTACGGCGGGTCGGGCGACGGCAGGGCGCCTGGGGGGCGGCCCTGCCGGTCGGTTGCCGGGTCAGGGCTTGAGGGCGCTGCCCTGCTTCCACTGGGTCCAGTTGAGCTGCCAGTAGCTCCAGCCGTTGCGCCAGTCGAGCTTGCGCTTGGTCCCGGTGATCTTGACGACGTCACCGCGCTGGGCGATGCCGTAGAACCACTTGGCGCCCTGCGGGGTGGCGCGCACGCAGCCGTGGCTCTGGTTGGAGCGGCCGAGGTACTGGTAGTAGCCGGCGCTCTGGTGGACGTACTCGCCGCTGTCGGAGATGCGCACCGCCCAGGGGATCTCCTCCTTGTAGTAGCGCGGGTCCTTCGGGTCGGTCACCCCCATCCAGGACGACGTCATCGTCTCGACGGCCTTCTTGCCCATGGTGAGGTGCACGCCGCTGGTGGTGAGGTAGACGTCCACGCCGTTGCGCAGCAGGCCGCCCCGGCCGGCGCTGATCGCGATCTTCTTGGCGATCTTGCCGTCCCGGTAGACCTTCATCTGGTGCCTGCGGGTGTCGACGACCGAGATGTTCGCGTTGCCGACGGCGAAGCGGCGGGTGACGTCCTCGGCCTTGTTGCCGGGGAGCTGGCTGAGGCGCGCGGTGAACAGCACCTTCTGGTGCGGCTTCCAGTACGTCTTCGTCCGGTAGATGACCTTGCGGGCCGACACCCAGCGCCAGGCGCCCTCGACCGGTTTGTCGGCCTGGACCTCCAGCAGCGCCTCCACGGCGGCCTTGTCCTTCACGTCCCGGTCGAACGTGACGATGATCGGGAAACCGACGCCGACTTTCTCCGACGTCTCCGCCATGGGCGTGATGTCGGCGATGTCGAGCTTGACCTTCTTGGCCGGAGCCGCGACGTGGGCAGCCGCGGCGACGCCCACGGAGGCGGTCGTCCGGACCGCCGGGGCCTGCGAGGCTGGCACGCCTTCTGCCGAACAGGCCGCAGCCGAGACCAGTGCGACCATGGCAAGCAACCGGGGGACGCGATTCAAGGGGGTTACTCCTGGTTTATGTGCTTCTCCTTCCATGTGTGACTACTGAGACGCCTGATTCGTCTACGGATCGCCGTAACGACCTTGTAACGGTCCAGAAAGCAGGTCAGACCAGGCGGCGCGCGGTGGCCCAGCGAGACAGCTCGTGCCGGTTGGAGAGCTGGAGCTTGCGCAACACGGACGACACGTGCGTCTCCACGGTCTTGACCGAGATGAACAGCTCCTTGGCGATCTCCTTGTACGCGTAGCCGCGGGCGATCAGGCGCAGCACCTCGCGCTCGCGCTGGGTCAGCGAGTCGAGCTCGGGGTCGATCGAGGGCGCCTCGGAGGAGGCGAAGGCGTCGAGGACGAACCCGGCCAGCCGCGGCGAGAAGACCGCGTCCCCGTCGGCCACCCGGCGGATGGCGTCGGTGAGCTCCTTGCCGCTGATGTTCTTGGTGACATAGCCGCGGGCGCCGCCCCTGATGACGCCGATGACGTCCTCGGCGGCGTCGGAGACCGACAGCGCGAGGAAGCGCACCTGCGAGCCCGTGCTGAGGACGCGGCGCAGCACCTCCTGGCCGCCGCCGCCGGGCATGTGTACGTCGAGCAGGACCACGTCGGGCTGGTGCTCGGCGATGGCCTTGACCGCCGTCTCGACGTCCTCCGCCTCGCCCACGACCTCGATCGAGTCGCCCAGCTCCGCGCGTACGCCGGATCTGAACAGCCGGTGGTCGTCGACGATCAACACGCGTGTCATTGCTTGTCCACCTTCATCGTCAGCATCACTTCCGTGCCCTCGCCGGGCTCGGTGCGGACCCTGGCCGTGCCGCCGTGACGTTCCATTCTCCCGATGATGGACTCCCTGATGCCCATTCTGTCGAGGGGCACCGCCTCAAGGTCGAAGCCCTTGCCGCGGTCCTTCACGAAGATGGTCACCTCCAAGCCCTCCACCTCCGCGTAGACGGAGATGGCCGGGCTCTCAGAATATTTGGCCGCGTTGACCATCGCCTGCCTGGACGCCTTGAGCATCGCCGCCAGCTTGCCCTGCGCGTCGAGGTCGATGTCGCCGACGCAGACGACCTCGATGGGCACGCCGTGGGAGTCCTCCTCCTCGGCCGCGATCCGGCGGACGGCGGCGGCCACGGTGGCGTCGGCGTCCTGGGCGGGCTGGTAGAGCCAGTTGCGCAGCTCGCGTTCCTGGGAGCGGGCCAGCCGGGTGACCTCGCGGGGGTCGTGGGAGACGCGCTGGATGAGCGTGAGCGTGTGCAGCACCGAGTCGTGCACCATGGCGGCCACCTCGGCGCGTTCCTCCTGCCGGATGCGCTCGCGCCGTTCGAGCTGCAGTTCCTTCCACAGGCCGGCCAGCCAGGGCGCGGCGATGACCGCGATGCCGCCGACCACGACGACGGTGAACAGCAGACCGGGCCTGGCCTGGGCCAGCTCGCCCTGGGCGTACAGGAAGCCGGCCGCGCCGATGACGACCAGCGTCACGCCGAGCAGCGTGCGCACCCGGTTGGTCCGGATGCTCTTGGTGGCGCCGCTGACCCAGTTCTTGCGGCGTTCGGGGTCGGCCTGCTGCCACAGGATGAGCGCGCCGATGCCGCCGACGGCGAACGGCAACATGCCGATCCCGCCCTTCGAGGCCCCGGTCAGCCAGCCGAACGCGGCCAGCGCCACGCCGATCGCGCTGAACGCGGCGAGCTGACTCCAGTCGCGCTGCGGCGGCGGCCCCTCGTACGGCTCACGCGGAGTGATCATCCACAGCACGGCGTACGCCACCATGCCGACCCCGTCCACGACGCTGAGCAGCACGAACATCAGCCTGATCACGACGGGATCGAGGGAGAGCTGCGCCGCCAGCCCCTGGGCCACGCCGCCGAGCAGGCGGCCCTCCATGGGGCGGAGCATCCGGCGATAGGGTCGATCGCCGGTGGGCTCGGCAAGTGTCTTCTGGTCTGCCATAACATCGCCATCGTCACATGTCGCGGGCACTTCGGGCATCAGGGAACAACCCCCAGGGTCGAGTCAGGGGTCTCCCGGATGCGACCACCCCGCCCGACGGTCCACGATGGTTCCATGACAGAAGCTCCGCCCCGGCAACCAGCCGCCCCGCCCCGGGAGCTGCGACGCAGCAGCGAGGGGCGCTTCCTCATGGGCGTCTGCGCCGGTCTCGGGCGGCACACCGGCATCGACCCCGTGGTGTTCCGCGTGGCGTTCGCCGTGCTCCTGCTCGGTTCGGGCATCGGGATCTTCCTGTACATCGCGGCGTTCCTGCTGATGAAGGAGCCCAACGGCGGGCCGGGGATCATCGAGCAGTGGACCCGCCGCGACTTCGACGCCGAGGCCGTGATGGCGCTGCTGACCGCGGTGCTCGGGTTCGGCCTCGCGCTCAACCTCGCGACCGTCTGGCTCGACACCGGCACGCTGGTGGTCGGCGTGCTGCTGGCCGTCTCGCTGCTCGCGGCCCACTCCAGAGGCGTCGACCTGCTGGGCCTGGCCCGCTCGATGCCCGAGCGGCTCGGTCGCCGGCGCTCCCCCGACGCGGAGCCGCCGGCGCCGTCCTACGCGCCGCCCGCGGCCACCCCTCCGGTACGTCCCGCCGAACCGGGCTGGTCAGGCCTCGGCGACACCGCGACGGCGCACCCCGAGTCCCCCGCGCCGGCCCCGGCTCCCAGGATGACGGCCGCCGCCCACGCCGAGGCCGTGGCCGCGCGGCTGCGGGCGATGTCGGCCGGCCGGCAGGCCGAGACACCGCGTACGGACCGGCCCGAGACCCCCGAGGCGGGACAGGCGGAGGCCGGCAAGGCCGAGATGTCGAAGATCGAGGCCGCACAGGCGATGGAGGCCGCCGGCGCCGTGACGGCGGAGCACCAGCTCCCCCGCGACGCGACCCGCCAGGCGCAGACCCCCGGCACCGAGACCCCTGACGCGCAGGCCCCCGACGAGGAGGCCCCGAAGACGCGGGTCGAGGCCCAGCAGCCGCGGCCGCAGGCTCAGGCGGCGTCGCGGCAGGAGCCGCCCGCCTACCGCCCCCAGCCCAGGACCGCGATCGACTACAGCGGCTACGGCGAGCCCTTCGCCCCGAAGGGCCCCTACCGCCCGCTCGACCCGGCCAGGCGGTCCGGCCAGTCGCCCTACGACCCCGCCCTGTACGGCCGTCCGGCCACCGCCCCGGCCCCGCAGAAACGACGCCCCAAGTCGTTCATCGGGGTCATCACCATCTTGCTCGCGATCATAGTGGGAGGGATCGTCGTGGCGGTCCAGGCCAGGTCGGCCGCGGGCGTGAGCCCGACCATCGTCGGCGGCGCCGTGCTCATCACCATCGGCGCCGGGCTGCTCATCGCCGCCTGGTGGGGCCGCGGCGCCGGTCTCGTCGCGGCGGGCACCACGGTCGCGCTGCTCATCGGCGTGGGGCTGATGCTGGGCGGCCTGCCGCGCAACGTCGGCGACTCCACCTGGTACCTGACCAAGCCCTCGGAGGCGGGCAAGGTCTACGACGTCGGCGTCGGCGACGGCCGGCTGGACCTGACGGAGCTGAAGGCGCTGCCGGGGACGAGCCTGACGTTCGACGCCCGGGTCTCCGTGGGCGAGCTGACGGTGATCGTGCCGCCGACGGCCAGGGTCGAGGTGCACGCGATGAACAAGGTCGGCGACATCAAGGTCGACCAGTCGATCAGGGGTGGCGTGGACGTCAAGTTCGACAAGGTGCTGGAGCCCGAGGTCAGGTCCGAGGACGAGGAGTTCACGATCGTGCTGAACCTGCGGGGCGGCCTCGGCGACATGGAGGTGCGCCGTGGCGCGTGACGTCGAGCGGGTCCGGCGCCTGCACAGGACCGACTGGATGGCCCTGCTGAGCGGCACGTTGTTCGTGGTGCTCGGCATCCTGGTGGTGACCCGCGTGCTCACGGACGCGCTGGTCGTGGTCGGGCTGACCGTGGTGGGGCTGGCCTTCGCGGGGGTGGTGGCGATCATCGCGCGGGTGGTCCGCGGCAAGTAACCCTTGACCGGGAAAAACACCGGCGTAGTTTCGGGTGTGTCCGCCTTTCCCCCTGCTCCTGAGGGAGGACGTATGCCCCGAATCACCGTCACCGTCGACGGGATCAAGTACGAGGAGGACGTCGAGCCGCGGCTCCTCCTCGTCCATCTACTACGTGAGCGGCTCGGCAGGACCGGCACCCCGGTCGGCTGCGACACCAGCAACTGCGGCGCGTGCACGGTGCTGCTCGACGGCAGGAGCGTGAAGAGCTGCTCCGTGCTCGCCGTGCAGGCCGACGGCGGCGACGTCGTCACCGTCGAGGGCCTGGGCGCGAACGGGTCGATGCACCCGATGCAGCGGGCCTTCCACGAGGAGCACGCGTTGCAGTGCGGCTACTGCACCCCCGGCATGGTCATGGCCGCGATCGACCTGGTCCGCGAGGACCCGGAGCCCTCGGAGGAGTCGATCAGGCACGGCCTGGAGGGCAACCTGTGCCGCTGCACGGGCTACTGCAACATCGTGCGCGCGGTGAAGCGCGGCGCGCAGGAGATGGGGCAGGCGGTGAGGACGCAGTGAGCGAGCTGAGCCCCGAGGCCGTCGCCGGGCAGATCGCCGACAGCGGCCAGATCAACGAGCCGGCCGGCGTGCACGAGGTGGGCCGGCCGCGCCGGCGCAAGGAGGACGCCAGGCTGCTGACGGGGCGTACGCGCTGGACGGACAACCTCTCCAGGCCCGGCACGCTGCACGTGATGTTCCTGCGCAGCCCGATGGCTCACGCCCGGATCACCCGGGTGGACGTGTCGGCGGCCCGCGGCCTGCCCGGCGTGGTGGCCGCGTTCAGCGGCCAGGACTTCGCCGCCGAGCAGGGCAGTCTGCCGTGCGCGTGGCCGGTGACCGACGACGTCGTCATCCCCGACCACCCGCCGATGGCCACCTCCGAGGTCCGGTACGTCGGCGAGGCCGTGGCCTGCGTGGTCGCGACCGACCGGTACCGGGCGGCCGACGCGCTGGAGGCCATCGAGGTCGACTACGAACCGCTGCCCGCGGTGCTCGACATGACCGAGGCGCTGTCGCCGGACAGCCCGAAGGTGCACGAGGCGGGCAACCAGGCGTTCTCCATGAAGATCACCTCCGGTGACATCGACGCGGCGTTCGAGGGCGCCGCCGTCGTCGTCGACCGGACGTACGTGCAGCAGCGGCTCATCCCGACGGCCATGGAGCCGCGGGCGGTGCTGGTGGACACCGACGGCGACTCGTTCACGATGTGGACCTCCACCCAGATCCCGCACATCCTGCGCGTCATGCTCGCGGTGGTGACCGGCATCCCCGAGCACGACCTGCGGGTGATCGCCCCCGACGTGGGCGGCGGGTTCGGCTCGAAGTTGCAGGTCACCGCCGAGGAGGTGCTCTGCCTGCTGATGGCGCGCCGGCTGGGCCGGCCGGTCAAGTGGACGGAGTCCCGCTCCGAGGGCAACCTGACCGTGCACCACGGCCGCGACCAGCTCCAGCACATCCGGCTCGCGGCCGACGCCGACGGGCGCATCCGGGGCCTCCAGGTCGACCTGCTGGCCGACATGGGCGCGTACCTGATGCTGGTGACGCCGGGGGTGCCGCTGCTCGGGGCGTCCATGTTCAACGCGATCTACAAGATGGACGCGTACGAGTTCGGCTGCAGGGGCGTGTTCACCACCAAGATGCCCACGGACGCCTACCGGGGCGCGGGCCGTCCGGAGGCGACGTTCGGCATCGAGCGGACGATGGACGAGCTCGCCGCCGAGCTGGGCCTGGACCCGCTGGAGGTGCGCCGGCGCAACTGGATCAGGCACGAGGAGTTCCCGTTCACGACGATCTCGGGGCTGACCTACGACTCGGGCAACTACGAGGCGGCCACGGAGCGGGCGCTGTCGCTGTTCGGCTACGACAAGCTGCGGGCCGAGCAGGCCGACCGGCGGGACCGGGGCGATCCGGTGCAGCTCGGGATCGGGGTCAGCACGTACACGGAGATGTGCGGGCTGGCGCCGTCGCGGCTGCTCGGGGCGGCGAACTTCGGGGCGGGCGGCTGGGAGCACGGCTCGGTGCGCATGCTGCCGACCGGCAAGGTCGAGGTCATCACCGGCACGTCCCCGCACGGCCAGGGGCACGTGACGGCGTGGAGCCAGATCGTGGCCGACGCGCTGGGCGTGCCGTTCGAGGACGTGCGCGTGCTGCACGGCGACACGGCCGTCGCGCACAAGGGCATGGACACCTACGGCTCGCGCTCGCTGGTCGTGGGCGGCATGGCCGTGCTGCGGGCGTGCGAGAAGGTCAGGGAGAAGGCCAGGAGGCTGGCCGCCCACATGCTGGAGTGCTCGCCGGACGACCTGGAGTTCGACGGCGGCGTGTTCAAGGTGCGCGGCACCGGGTCGGGCCGGACGATCCAGGAGCTGGCCTATGCCGCGTTCCAGGCGCACGACCTGCCCGACGGCGTGGAGGCGCGGCTGGACTCCGACGCCACGTTCGACCCGGACAACTACTCCTTCCCGCACGGCACGCACCTGTGCGCGATGGAGGTGGACACCGAGACGGGCAAGACCCGGATCCGCTCGTACGTGGCCGTGGACGACGTCGGCAAGGTGGTCAACCCGCTGATCGTCGAGGGCCAGGTGCACGGCGGCATCGCGCAGGGCGTGGCGCAGGCGCTGTTCGAGGAGGCCGTCTACGACACCGAGGGCAACCTGCTGACCGCGACCATGGCCGACTACCTGCTGCCGTCGGCGGCGGACCTGCCGTCGTTCACGACGGACCGCACCGAGACCCCCGCGACCGGCAACCCGCTGGGCGTCAAGGGCGTCGGCGAGGCGGGCACGATCGCCTCCACCCCGGCGGTGGTGAACGCGATCGTGGACGCGCTGCGGCCCTACGGCGTCGGCGACATCCGGATGCCGTGCACGCCCGAGCGTGTCTGGCGAGCGCTGGAAGGAGCGCGGCGATGATCCCCGCACCGTTCGACTACGTGCGTCCCGACTCGCTCTCGGCGGCCTGCGCGGAGCTCGCCGCCGACGAGGACGCCAAGGCGCTGGCCGGCGGGCAGTCGTTGCTCCCGCTGCTGCGGTTGCGGCTGGCGTATCCGTCCAAGCTGGTGGACATCGGCCGCCTGCCCGGCCTGAACGGCGTGCACGACCGGGGCGACCACGTCTTCATCGGCGCGCTGGCCACGCACGACGAGGTCATGCGGTCGCCGGTGGTGAACGCCGGCGCCCCGCTGGTGGCGCTGGCCACGGCCAGGGTGGCCGACCCCGCGATCAGGCACCGGGGCACGTTCGGCGGCTCGCTGGCGCACGCCGACCCGGCGGGTGACCTGCCGGCCGTGGTGCTGGCGCTGGACGGCGTGATCGTGGCGGCGTCGGCGCAGGGCGAACGGGAGATCCCGGCCGCCGAGTTCTTCGTCGACTACCTGGAGACGTCCCTGCGCGCCGGGGAGATCCTGGTCGGCGTGAAGGTGCCGAAGCTGGGCGAGGGCTGGGGCTTCCACTACGAGAAGTTCCACCGGACCGCGCAGTCGTGGGCGATCGTCGGCGTGGCGGCCGCGGTCAGGCGTTCCAACGGCTCGATCGCCGAGGCCAGGGTCGCGCTGACGAACATGGGCCCGACCCCGGTGCGCGCCCGCGCGGCCGAGACCGCGTTGCGCGGCGTCGAGCTCGGCGACCGGGTGCGGCAGGCGTGCGAGGAGGCGGCGGAGGGCACCTCGCCCCCCGCCGACCTGCACGCCCAGCCCGACTACCGCCGCCACCTGGCCCGGGTGCTGACCCATCGGGCAGTGCGCGCGGCCGCCGGGACCCCCTGAGTGAGGCGGGGGCGCCTCTTCCGGGCGCCCCCGCCCCGACGTAGTGTCGCAACCAACCTCGGAAGGAGCGGATCGATGGCGATGCGGTTCGAGCACGAGTTCACTGTCCCGGTTCCGGTCGAGCAGGCGTGGGCGGTGCTGCTCGACGTCGAACGGGTCGCGCCGTGCCTGCCCGGGGCGACGCTCGACATCTTCGAGGGCGACGAGTTCACCGGCCGGATGAAGGTCAAGGTCGGCCCGATCACCGTCACCTACCGGGGCTCGGCCAGGTTCGAGGACGTCGACAAAGACGCCCACACCCTCACCATCCAGGCGTCGGGCAAGGAGGCCAGGGGCTCCGGCACGGCCTCGGCCACGGTCAGGGCGCGCATGGCGCCGGCCGCGGAGGGCACGTCGGTGGCGGTGGAGACGACGTTCAACGTGACCGGGCGGCCGGCGCAGTTCGGACGCGGGGTCATGGCCGAGGTCGGGGCCAAGCTGATCGACAGGTTCGCCGGCAACCTCGCCCAGCTGCTCTCCGAGCCGATGGTGGAGCCGGTGGCGCCCCAGGAGCAGGAGCAGCAGCCGCTGGAGGAAGAGCGGCACCTGAGCGCGGTGCCCGTCCCCGAGCCGGACGTGCGGCCCGCGGGCACGCTGCGGACCTCGCGCACGCCCGACGAGGAGGCGCTCGACCTGATGGAGATCGCCGGGCAGCCGCTGCTCAAGCGGCTCGCGCCGATCGCGGGCGGCCTCCTGGCGCTCACGATCCTCATCTGGGCGATTCGTCGTCTTATGCGCTGATTTTCAGCAAAAACCCCATAAAGTCCGGTCAGTTCCCGCCGCCAGGGGGAAGTGCCATTCCCGCAGGTCATTTCTGGGGGGACATGGGCATGCCGGACTGCAGCGTCGTCGTGATCTCGTACAACGACGCGGCCCGCCTGCCCAGGGCCGTGCGTTCGGTGTTGCGGCAGACGTTGCGCGACCTGGAAGTGATCATCTCCGACGACGCGAGCACGGACGGCACGCCCGAGGTGGCCGCGCGGCTCATGGCCGAGGACCCGCGGGTGCGCTACCTGCGCAGGGAGAGCAACAGCGGCGGCTGCGGCGCCCCGCGCAACGACGGCATCGACGCGGCCAGGGCGCCGTACGCCATGTTCCTCGACAGCGACGACGAGCTGCCCAGGCACGCGTGCAAGAGCCTGCTCACCGAGATCGAGCGCACCGGCGCCGACTTCGTGTCGGGGCAGATCTCCCGGCTGTTCGAGCGGGACGGACGGCTGCGCCCGTACTACCCGTCGTTGTTCGCCCGGCGGCGGGTGGTCGAGGGCATCCGCGCGGAGCCAGAGCTCTTCCTCGACTCCTTCAGCACCAACAAGCTCTACAACGTCGCCTGGCTGCGCGACAACGTGCTGCGCTTCCCCGAGGACATCCACTACGAGGACCACGTCTTCGCCACCGAGCTGTACGCGGTGGCCCGCCGGTTCGCGATCGTGCCGTGGGTGGTCTACCACTGGCACCGGGCGAGCTCGAACGAGTCCATCTCCCTGAGCATCGACGAGATGGACAACGTCCGGCAGCGGGTGGTCGCGGCCCGGCTGAGCGACGACATCCTGCGCGGGTACGGCGCGCAGGACCTGGTGCCACACCGGCAGTACCGGTTCCTGCGGCAGGACCTGCGGGTCTACCTCAACCCGCTGCCCGCGCGCGACCTGGTGTGGGTCAAGGAGTTCGCCTCGGTCGTGCGGCCGTACCTGGAGGAGATCCCCGGCGAGGTGTTCGACCGGATCGAGCCGATGGACCGGGTCTGCTGCCGGCTCATCCTGGACGACCGGATCGAGGACCTGCGCGTGGCGGCCGGCTCGCTGACCGGCCCCCGGGCCGCGCCGCGGGCGGCCGTGCAGGTGGACGGGCGCACGTACTGGGGCACGACGGCCGCGCCGGGGCTGGACATCACCGCGCTGCGCCTGGCCGAGCTGCCCTACACCGACTCCCGGCTGCGGCACGAGGTGACCGGCCTGGCCACGAACGGCGAGCGGGTGCGGATGACCGTGCGCACCTACGACCCGTTCGGCGTGCTGCCGGCCGAGTGGGACGCCTTCCTGGAGGCGGGCCGGGAACGGGTGCCGATCCAGCCGGTCCCCTCGGGCGACGGCGGCTACGTCAGCGAGGTCGTCTTCGCCCCTTGTGGCAGGAGCGACCCGCACGTCGGCTTCCGGCGCCGCTCCGACGGCCACGTCACCACCGACCGGCTGATCGTGGACCCCAACCTGGAGCCGATCGAGCTGCCCGGCTGCACGGTCAAGGCCGAGGGCTACGCCGCCTACCTGTGCGTGCGCACGCATTCGCGTACCCGCTCGGCGCTGCGGCGGGCGCGGCGGCTGCTGCTCAGGAAGCTCAACACGCCGGGCGCCAAGTTGCGCGCGTACAAGCTGCTGATCAGGGTGGTGCCGCGGCGCGACGACCTCGCCCTGTTCGAGTCGGACGTCGGCAAGGGCTACAACGGCAGCCCCCGCGCCATCTACGAGGAGGTACGGCGGCGCGGCCTGCCGATCGAGGCGGTCTGGTCGGTCGCCAAGGGCCGCAAGAACTTCCCCGCCGACGTGCGGCTGGTCCGCCGGGGAAGCTGGCGCTACCTGTGGACGATGGCCCGCGCCGGGATCTGGGTGGACAGCCACGGCTTCCCGCTGGACTATCCGAAGCCGCCCGGCACCCGCTACCTGCAGACCTGGCACGGGCAGGGCATCAAGTCGATCGGCTTCGACGCCCCCGACCTGCGCGGCGACTTCGACCGGCCGCGCGAGCAGTGGCGGGCCGCCGTCGCCCGGTGGGACGCGCTGGTGTCGCCGAGCGCGGAGTTCTCGCGGGTGTTCCTGCCCTCCAACGGCTACGACGGCAAGGTCTACCGGTGCGGCACGCCGCGCTGCGACGCGCTGGTGCGGGCGCAGGCAGGCGGCGACGTGCGGGCCCGGCTGGAGATCCCGCCGGGGCACAAGGTCCTGCTCTACGCGCCCACCTACCGCGACCGGGACAGGATGAGCGGCCGTTCGGTACGCGCCGACCTGGACCTCATGGCCGAGGAGCTGGCCGGCGAGTGGGTGGTGGTGCTGCGTACGCATCCGGTCGAGAAGTACGACCCGCCCGAGCGGCTCAGGCACTTCGTGCGGTCGGCCGCGTCCTATCCGGAGATCAACGACCTGATGCTGGCCTCCGACGCGCTGCTGACCGACTACTCCTCCGTGATGTGCGACTACGCGGTGACCGGCCGGCCGATGGTGTTCCTCATCGACGACTGGGACGACTACCGGCTCTCCGAGCGCGGCGTCTACCACGACCTGCCCGCCATCGCCCCGGGCCCGTGCGTGACGACCACGGCCGAGCTGGTGGACGTGCTGCGGAACCTGCCCGAGGTGCACGCCGCCTTCGCCGCCAAGTACGCCGCCTTCCGCGCCCTGTGGTGCGCCGACGAGCACGGGGACGCCTCCGCCCGCATCGTGGACGACTTCTTCGAGGGGCGCACGCGATGACCGTCGTCTTCGCCTGCCTGGACGCCGACACGCTCGGCGGCGTCCAGCAGGTCACCCACACCCTGGCCCAGGGCCTGGCCGAACGCGGCCACGAGGTGCACGTCGTCGGCCTGCACCGCGCCGCCGCGCCCTTCCGCTACGTGGACCGGCCGCGTTACCGGCAGCACGTCGTGGGCGGCCCGCTCGGCGTGGAGGGGCCGCTGGCCAGGCGCCTGGCCGACCGCAGGGTGAGGGAGCTGCTGCGCGGCGTCCGCCCCGGGTACGCGGTGCTGACGTCGCCGTCGGTGGTGACCAGGCTGTCAGGGCTGCTGCCCGCCGGGTTCCGCTCGATCGGGCAGTACCACGGCTCCTACGACCACGCCCGCGACTGCTGGCACCTGGCCTCGATCAAGAAGCACTACCCCGACCTCGACCAGGCGCTCTTCCTCAGCGAGGACGACGCCTGGGCCTTCTCCGAGCACGCCCTGCTGCCCAACGCCTGGACGCTGCCCAACCCGCTGGGCGCCTGGCCGCAGGAGACGTCGGCGCTGGAGGTGCCGCGGGTGCTGGGCGTGGGACGGCTGGAGGGCGTCAAGCGGTTCGACCGGCTGATCAGCGCGTTCGCCCGCGCCGAGCCGCCGCCGTCCTGGGAGTTGCACCTGATCGGCGACGGCGCGGAACGCGAGCGGCTGCGGGCGCACGCGGCCCGGGAGGGCGTCGCGGACCGGGTGGTCCTGCGCGGTCTGGTGCCCGCTCATCGGATGCGCGAGGAGTACCAGAACGCCTCGCTGGTGGCGCTGACCAGCGAGCACGAGGGCCTGCCTGTCGTGCTGCTGGAGGCGTGCGCCCACGGGGTGCCGTCGGTGGCCTTCGACGTGTCGGGCGGCGTGCGCTCGGCGGGCCCGGTACGGGTGCCGCCGGGGGACGTGGACGCGTTCGCCGCCGAGCTGGCCGCGCTGATGGGGTCGGCGCGGGAGCGGCGGCGGCTGGGGGCCGCCGCCCGGGCACGGGCCGAGGCGTTCCGCCTCGACCACGTGCTGGACCGCTGGGAGCGGCTGTTCGCGCACATCGAGCGCTAGACGGTCACCTCGGGACGCTGCTGCGGGATGCCGGCCAGCGACTTCTGCGTGGAGGTGAGCAGCGCGCCGACCGGGCTGGGCTCGCGCAGCCGGTTGAAGCGGTCGCGCATGGCCTTGCGCGACCGGCTGGCCTTGCGCTTCTGCATGGTCTTCTGGCAGGCCGTCACGTGCTCCTTGGTCGGCCTGGGCGCGCCGGTCAGCTCGTACCCGTTGGCCTGGAGGCGCTCACCGAGGACGTGCTCGCAGAGCGCGATCTCCCAGTCGTCCAGGCGGTTGGCCCAGCTCCCGACCCGGCTGCGGGTGACCTCGCGATGGGTGTTGCTGTGCCAGACCTTGTGCTGCGGGACGGCCTGGACGGCGGCCTCGCGAGGGGAGATCATCGACGGCGCGAAGTCCTCCTCCAGGAAGTGGCAGAGCTTCTTCATCTCGGTCATCGGGTCGTCGGTGAGGTCTTCGTAGCGCAGCTCGTAGTAGGTGTCGTCGGGCAGCGTGCGCCGCAGCCGCTCGCCGGCGTCGATGGCCTCGGCCCAGGTGGAGATCGCGTGGAAGGAGTCCAGCGTGTACCAGGGCATCTCCTTCAGCGAGGCCACGCAGTCGCGGCCGTCCCTGATCAGGTGGATGAACTGGGCGTCGGGGAAGAGGCGCAGCAGCAGGTCGGTCTGCTTGACGTAGCTGGGCCTCTTGTCGCCCCAGCGGGCCTTGTCGAAGCGGTCGGCGTACATCCGGAAGGCGGTGCCGATGACCGAGCCGAGCGAGCCCGGCCCCTCCACGGCCTGCCGGATGAACTCGTCCTTGTCGATCTTGAGCTCGCGGAACTTCGTGCTGCGGTCGGTCGCGATCCACTGCGCCAGTGCCTTGCGCCGCTGGGGGACCCGCAGGTCGCCCCATGTGCGGCGCCGGTAATAAGCGGGAACGAGGAAGCGCGTCTCCGGTGGCACCGCCATGCGCGGGTGCGAGTGGAGCATGAGCTGGAGCATCGTGGTGCCGGACCGCGGGCATCCAATGACGAAGACTGGCCGGTCGGACATTTCGTACTAACCCCCGAAAACTTAGACGAGAACGTGCTCTCGGCTCTCCTGGGAGGGCACGCTGTGCCTGCGCGTGAAGAGCCACATCCGGTAGACAAGGAAGATCTCGTTGGCGAGGAGCAGGACGCCGGCGGCCATGGCGAGCGGCATCAGCGCCCACGCCCCCGCGAGCGGCGCGACCACGAAGACCGCGGCATGGAACTCGATGCCGCTGATCAGGTGCGAACGCACCCGGTGCCTGGCCAGGAACCTGTTGAGGCGCCTGAAGAAGGAAGGCAGCCGCCGCCTGCGGCCACCGGGGCGCGGACCGCGCTCCACGAGCAGGTGCAGGTCGAGGTCCGCGGGCGCACACTCCAGCGGGACGGTGTCCTCGCCGGGCAGCTCCGGCTCGCCCCGCTCCTCCCTGACCGCCTCGCGCACCCGCTTCATCTGCGGGGCGTTGACGTACCTGAACAGGTCGAGTACGGCCACCGCCGCGCCGAGCACCACGTAGCGGACATCGTCCGTCAGGACGTACTGCCCGTACGCCAGCCCCCCGGCACACAGGACGACCCTGACCCGGTCCCCCACGTAGTCCAGCCAGAGGCCGAAGGGCGTCCCCGTGCCCTTGAGCCGGGCTATCTTGCCGTCCACGCAGTCGATGGTGAAGCTCAGGTAGAACATCAGGGCGCCGGCGACGAGCTGGTCCAGCGCGAAGCAGGCCGCTGACACCATGCCGAGGACCAGCGAGAACACCGTGAGCCCATTGGGCGTGATCCGGGTGCGGTTGGCGACGGGAAGGGCGACCCGGCAGGCGACCGGATCCACGAAATACACGGTCCACCAGGAGTCTCTCCGCTTGCGTGTCTCGTAGACGTCATCCAGCGAATAGGTCCTCATGGATCCCAGCATGGCTACGGACCGCCGTCTGACGATTACTGTCTGGAACTACTGGGGGATGTCCATGCCGCTTCTTGACCAACCCTGCAGGGAAAACCGCCACGCACCGTGCGCGTCTCCGTCCCTGAACGAGCCCTTGAGCACGAGCCCGCGGGTCTCGGCCTTGACCAGGAGCCGCCAGGTCGGGCCGCCGCCTTCGAGCGCCCTGGGGTCGATGTCGGCCACCACGCCGTACCGGCCGGCGCGCCGGACCTCCAGGGGCACCCGGCGGCGGCCGTCGCTCAGCCACACGCTCACCTTGCCCACCTTGCGCTCGACCCGGTGGATGGCCACCTCGCCGCGCAGGCGGAACCCGGCGCCCGTCCAGGAGCAGTCGTCCACCCTGGCGATCAGCTTGAGCTCGTCGCGGGCGTCGTAGACCTCGTCGGGGATGCCGAGCCGCCGTCGCCGCCGGAAGTAGGGGTAGTCGCCGTACCAGTTGACGGTGCGGAAGCCGCGGGGGCGCACCCGGGTGCCGTCCACGCGGCTGCGGCGGAAGTCGCGCACCGCCCGCAGCTCGTCGATCATGCCGCGCCTGACCAGGTGCAGCTCCAGGCGACGCAGCGAGGGCGCGCCGGCCAGCGCGCGCGGGCTCAGCTCGTCCAGCCAGGAGTCGGCCAGCCCCAGCAGCGGCACCAGGTCCTCGCCCGCCTCCCGCGCCGACTCCAGCGCCTGGAACAGGAAGATGATGTCCTTCTCCAGCACCAGCGCGTCGAACTCGGGCAGCAGCTCCGGCGCGCCGTCGTCCAGGAACGCGCGCACCGCGCGGATGGCGGCCAGGCGCTCGTGCAGGTTGGGCAGCTGCGAGCGGCGTTGCGTGATCGAGGTCTCCCCCTCGTCGCGCCGGCGCCAGTGGTAGACGACGTCGTCCACCATGTCGACGCTGGTGGCCAGGACGTGGGCCTGCATGGCGACCGGCACGTCCTCGTAGATGCCGGCGGGGAAGCGCAGGCCGTGCCGCCGCCAGAAGTCGGCGCGGTAGACCTTGTTCCACACCGTACGGTCCCTGACCAGCACCTTCTTGTCGGTGATGTGCGTGCACAGCACGGGCCGCCGGAAGACGCGCTCGTGCAGGATCGACTCCTCCAGCACACCGTCCACCATGCGCCTGACCGCGCCGCACGCCAGGTCGGAGCCGGTCTCCCCGAGCTTGGCGAGCAGCACCTCGTACGCGTGCGGCGGCACGACGTCGTCGCTGTCGGCGAAGGCCAGGTAGGTGCCCCTGGCCCGCCTGACGCCCTCATTGCGGGCCGGCCCCGGCCCCATGTTCTGCTGCTCGACCAGCGTGAAGCGGGGATCTCGGGCCACGAAGTCGTCGGCCAGCCGCCGGCTGCCGTCGATCGAGCCGTCGTCGACCATGATGACCTCGAAGTCCTCCATGGTCTGGGCGGCCAGCGATTTCAGGCACTCCGTCAGGTACGGCTCCACGTTGTGGACCGGTACGACGACACTGAGCAGGGGGATCATGACGCTCCTTGGCTTTCGTGGAAGGCGGTCGAGGGCAGCATGCCGTGGCCGCCTCGCCTGTTCCGCGTTCGATGCCCGTCCCTGATGAGCTCTTTACCCGGCACGGAATCCGCTACGTTGTGCAATGAGTCGAGCGCGAATGGTAGGGGGAGCGGTGCTGAGACGCGTCCAGGACGGCGATCTGCCCGTCATGCGCCAATGGCGCAACCATCCGAAAGTGCGCGCCGCCAGCTTCACCGGTCACGAGATCTCGGAGGGCGAGCACGCCCGCTGGTGGTCCGCCGTCCGCGCCGACCCGGCCAGGCAGGTGCTGATCTACGAGCACGACGGGGCCGGCGCCGGGGTCGTGACGTACTCGGAGCTCGGCGGCGAGCGCGCCTCCTGGGGCTTCTACCTCGACCTCGACGGCCTCGAACGGTCCGGGGCGCTGCTGAGGGCGTGGGTGGGCCTGGAGCGGGCCGCCATCGACCACGCGTTCGGCCCGCTCGGCCTGACGACCCTGCGCGGCGAGGTGCTGGCCGACAACGAGCCGGTGCGGCGGCTGCACAGGCGCTTCGGGTTCGCCGAGGTCGCGACCTACCGGATGCCGGTCGACGGGGTGCCGCGCGAGGTCGTCGCGGTAGAGCTGCACAAGGAGGAACAGGGATGATGTCCATCGGAGGGCGGGCGATCGGGGCCGACCGGCCGCCGTTCGTGATCGCCGAGATGTCCGGCAACCACAACGGCAGCCTGGAACGGGCCCTCGCCATCGTCGACGCGGCGGCGGCCGGCGGGGCCCATGCGCTGAAGCTGCAGACCTACCGGCCCGACACGATCACCGTCGACGCCGACGGCCCCGCCTTCCGCGTGGGCGACGGGCACGAGCTGTGGGGTGGCGAGAACCTCTACCGGCTGTTCGAACGCGCCCACACGCCGTGGGAGTGGCACGAGCCGATCTTCGAGCGGGCCCGCGAGCACGGCCTCCTGGCCTTCTCCGCGCCCTTCGACCCCACGGCCGTGGAGCTGCTGGAGAAGCTCGACACGCCGGCGTACAAGATCGCGTCGTCGGAGATCGTCGACCTGCCGCTGATCAGGCTGGCCGCCTCCACCGGCAAGCCGCTGATCATCTCCACCGGCATGGCCACGGCCGGTGAGATCGAGGCGGCGGTGACGGCGGCCCGCGCGGCGGGCTGCACGCAGCTCGCCGCGCTGTCCTGCACCGCCTCCTACCCCGCCTCCCCCGCCGAGAGCAACCTGCGCTCGCTGCCGCTGCTGGCCGCGCTCACCGGCGCCGAGGTCGGCGTCTCCGACCACACCCCCGGCATCGGGGCCGCGCTGGCGGCGGTCGCGCTGGGCGCGTGCCTGATCGAGAAGCACGTGACGCTGTCGCGCGCCGACGGCGGCGTCGACGCGGCCTTCTCGCTGGAGCCGCCCGAGCTGGCGGCGCTGGTGGAGGAGAGCGAGCGCGCGTGGCAGTCGCTGGGCCGCCCGGTGCTCGGGCCGCGCGAGTCCGAGCGCGAGGGGCTGCGCTTTCGCCGCTCGCTCTACGTGGTGCGCGACGTACGCGCGGGCGAGGCGGTGACCAGGGAGAACGTCCGGTCGATCCGCCCCGCCGGCGGCCTGCGCCCCGATGCCATCGACGAGGTGACCGGCCGCCGCTTCACCCGCGACGCGCCCCTCGGCACGCCGCTGACCTGGGACCTCATCTGATCCACAGGTCGAGGAAGGCGTCGGCGACGCGTTCCCTGCCCTTGCCGTCGACCAGCCCGCCGCCCCGCCTGCCGTGCTCCTCCCGCAGCGCGGGGTCGGCGAGCAGACGAGCGAGCACGCCGACGGCCTCGGCGTCGGCCACCCGGCCCAGCCCGGCGGCCACCCCCCGACCCACCAGCGCCCGGTAGCCGACGAGCTGGTTGTCGGCCACCCAGCTCAGCGCCGTGGGCACGCCGAGGTGCAGCAGCTCCCAGATGGCCGACCCCGCGGCGGTGACCACGAGGTCGGCGGCGGCCATCAGCTCGGGCAGGCGGTCGGTGGGCGGGATGACGGTGATGCCCTCGCCCGCCTCGAACGGCTCCGGGCTGACCAGCGTGGCCTGGAACGGCACGCCCGTGCAGGCCAGCGCCTCCGCCCAGGCGGGGGCCACGCCCGCGCTATCGGTGCCGCCGAAGAAGCAGAGCACCCGCGGCACCGGCCCCGGCTCCCGCACCCTGCGCCGCCCCCGGACGCTGTCGCGCAGCAGCGCGTACCGGGTGCCCGCGAGCCGCCAGGAGTCGCGCGGCAGCGGGAAGGGCCGGTCCTCGGCGCCGAGGTTCTGGTCGAGGTAGAGGTCGGCCTCCTGGCCCAGCGGGTCGCCGTCGACGATCGCCAGCACCGGGAAGCCCACCGCCCGCAGCGCCCCGCCGGTGCCCTCGGCCAGCTCGTACGAGTCCAGCACCATGGCGTCGAGCCGCAGCTCGCACGCCAGCGCGGCGAGCCGGTCGGGCCGCCCGGGGGCGGCCACCAACGGCAGCCCGCGGCTCCTGAGCTGGTCCATGGCCCATTCCGAACCGGAGACCGCGCCGAGGAAGACCACCTCGACGCCCCTCGCGCGCAGCTCCTCGGCCAGCGCCACGCACCGCACCAGATGTCCGGCCCCGCTCCCCGCCGCGGCGTCGCAGCGCACGCCCACCCGCCCGCTCATGCGTCCTGCAGCTCCTTCTGGCGCACGTGGGCGTTGAGTTCGCAGACCTCGGGCCGGGCCCGCAGCCAGCTCACCAGCGTGCGCACCGGGACGCAGGCGTCGCCCAGCTCCTCGACCACGCGGGCGATGAGCCGCCAGTCTTCGTCGGTGTCGAGGGTGACCCGCAGGTCGTCGGCCGCGGGCTGGTGGGCGAGGCCGAGCAGCCGCGACTCGCCCGGGTGCGCGTAGACGTAGGAGGTCACGTGGGTGCGGTGGAAACCGGTGGCCTCGACGTCGGCGCGCTCCAGGGCCGCCCGGCCGACGATCTCGACGTCGAGCCCGCGCGGCAGCGTCCTGGCCAGGCTCGTGCTGAGGTAGTCGAGGCCCGGGACCGCGCGGAAGACCAGCGCCGCCTCCCTGATCACGACGGGGTCGAGCAGCGGGCAGTCGGCCGTGAAGCGCATCACCGCCTCCGCCTCCCGCCCGGCCAGCGCCTCCATGAACCGGGTGAGCACGTCGTCGACGGGACCGCGATGGCAGGCCACGCCGAGCCGGTCGCACTCGGCCGCCACCGCGTCGTCGGCGGCCTGCGTCGTCGTGGCCACCACGAGGTCGTCGAGCGCCCGCGACTCGCGCGCGGCGCGCACGACCCAGCCCAGGACGGAACGCCCCCCGAGGTCGCGCAGCACCTTCCCGGGCAGCCGAGTGGAGCCCATCCGAGCCTGGATGATCCCGACAATACGCATCAAAACCACATTCCCCCGTGTGACCATACGTGGTTGACCGGTCGCGCTATGCTACCGGCCAGCTCTAACGACCACAGTTCGTCAGCGCGATTTTCAGGGGGCCGCGTGAGCATTCTCAGTGGATCGTCCATTCTGATCACCGGAGGCACGGGGTCCTTCGGGAAGGCGTTCATCCGCCACGCGCTCGACTCGCTCGGGGTGCGCCGCCTGGTGGTCTTCTCCCGCGACGAGCTCAAGCAGTACGAGCTCAAGCAGCTGTTCCGCGACGACGAACGCCTGCGCTGGTTCATCGGCGACGTCCGCGACCGCGATCGCCTCACCCGCGCCATGCACGGCGTCGACCACGTCGTCCACGCCGCCGCGCTCAAACAGGTCGACACGGCCGAGTACAACCCGTTCGAGTACGTCCGCACCAACGTCGCCGGGTCCCAGAACGTGGTCGAGGCGGCCATCGACTGCGGCGTGCGCAAGGTCGTCGCCCTGTCCACCGACAAGGCGTCCAGCCCGATCAACCTCTACGGCGCCACCAAGCTGGTCGCCGACAAGCTGTTCGTCTCGGCCAACCACTACGCCGCCGCCCACGAGACCCGCTTCGCCGTCGTCCGCTACGGCAACGTCGTGGGCAGCAGGGGCTCGGTGGTGCCGTTCTTCCTGCGCCTGGCCGAGCAGGGCGGCAGCCTGCCGATCACCGACAAGCGCATGACCCGGTTCTGGATCACCCTCGACCAGGCCGTGCGGTTCGTGGTCGACTCCTTCGACCTCATGCAGGGCGGCGAGCTCTACGTGCCGCGCATCCCCAGCATGCGCATCACCGACCTGGCCGAGGCGCTGGCCCCCGACAGCCCGGTCTACGAGATCGGCATCAGGCCGGGCGAGAAGCTGCACGAGGAGATGATCGGCCCCGACGACGGCCGCCGCACCCTCCGCCTGGCCGACCGCTACGTCGTCCAGCCCACGATCGCGACCTGGGGCTACCAGGCGCCGCAGACCGGCGAGCTGCTGCCCGAGGGCTTCTCCTACCGTTCCGACACCAACGACCGGTGGCTGTCCGTGCGCGACCTGCGCGAAATGGTGGCCGGCTGATGCTGCCCTACGGACGGCAGTCCATCATCGAGTCCGACATCGAGGCGGTGGCTGAGGTGCTGCGCGGCGACTGGCTGACCACGGGCCCCGCGGTCAGGCTGTTCGAGGACGAGCTGGCCCGGTGGACCGGCGGCGTGCCCTGCGTGTCGGTCACGTCCGGCACGGCCGCGCTGCACGTCGCCTACGTGGCGGCCGGCGTCGGCCAGGGTGACGAGGTGATCACCTCGCCGCTCACGTTCGTCGCCACGGCGGCCACGGCCGTGCTGCGCGGCGCGCGGGTGGCCTTCGCCGACGTCCAGCCCGACACCGGCAACATCGACCCCGACTCGGTCGCCGCGCTGCTCACCCACCGCACGAAGGTCGTCACCGGCGTCGACTACGCGGGCCATCCCGCCGACTACGACGAGCTGCGCACGCTCGCCGAGCAGGCCGGCGCGGTGCTGGTGGCCGACGCGGCCCACTCGATCGGCGCGTCGTACAAGGACCGGCCGGTGGGGTCGGTGGCCGACCTGACGACGTTCTCGTTCTTCCCGACCAAGACCGTGACGACCGCCGAGGGCGGCGCGGTGGCGGTGGCCGACCCCGGCCGATTCGAGCGGGCCGCCCGCTTCCGCAACCACGGCCTGGTCCGCGACCCGGCCGGGCAGCGCGACCCCGGCCACGGCGGCTGGCACCAGGAGGTGCACGAGTTCGGCCTCAACTACCGGCTGCCCGACGTGCTCTGCGCGCTGGGCGTCAGCCAACTGCGCCGCCTCGAACGCTTCCGCGCCCGCCGCGCCGAGCTGGTCGCCCGGTACGACACGCTGCTGCGCGACGTGCCCGGCCTCACGCTGCCCGGCCGCCGCGCCTACGTCACGCCGAGCTGGCACCTCTACCCGGTCCGGGTGCGCGACGGCCGCCGGCGTGAGGTCTACGACCGCATGCGGGCCGCGGGCATCGGCGTGCAGGTCAACTACATCCCGGCGTACTGGCACCCGGTGTTCGAGGACCTCGGCTACCGGCGTGGGCTGTGCCCGCGCGCGGAGGCGTACTACGCCGAGGAGCTGTCGCTGCCGCTGTTCGCCGACCTGACCGACGGCGAGCAGGACCTCGTCGTCGAGACCCTCACCGCGATCCTCGCCTGAGGAGCCGGCCCTCAGCGCTCGGCCAGCAGCAGGCAGCCGTCCTCGCTGCGGTCGATGAGGAAGCGCCGGTCGTCCACGGTGGCGACCTGGCGCTCGGCCCGCCGGACGAGCGGGCGGATGGGCCGGCCCTGGTCGATGACCACCTCCCACCACGACTCGCGGCCGACGCACTCGTCGATGCCGGCCAGCGGCACGCGTGCGGAGAAGTCCTGGCCGGCCAGTGCGACGGGGAAGTACATCTCCTCGCCGTCGCTCTTGCGCCGCAGCCGCACCACCGGCTCACCGTCGCCGAGGTCGTTGATCCGGCCCGAGAACACCAGGTCGCCGTCGTCCACGCGGCACTCGCCGATGAGCGCCTGGGCGTTGCGCAGCCGCAGCCCCCACCCGCCCTTGGAGCCGCGCGCCGGCACCAGCCACACACCTGACCTGCGGCGCGGCGCGGGCACCGGCGGCGGCAGCCAGCGCGGCCCGGCCACTCTGGCGTCGAGCCTCAGCCCGTGGCCCCGCAGCTGCACGCGCAGGTCCCAGTGGCCGCGCCGGGCGAGCTGGGCGGACGTGAACACCGCGGGATCGACCGCGAAGGCGAACGGGAAGGCGTGCTCGGGCGCCGCGACGCCCTCCTCCAGCTCGACGGTCTCCCAGACGGGGGCGCTCACCTCGTCCGACAGGCGGATGATCTCGCCGGTCGCGCGTTCGGCCAGCCAGGCGCGCAGGCGCACCCGGCGCAGCGCGCCGGCGTCGAAGCGGCCCAGCGCGGCCCGGCCCGCGCCGGTCAGCACGCCGTCCCGCCATTCCAGCGACACCAGGCGGGCGGTCAGCGTCAGCTCCTCGGAGACCTCCGACAGGTGCGCCGGGATCGCCGGGTGGCGGCCGTACCAGCGCCTGCGCAGCAGGCCCGCCGGTCTGACGCGGGGTTGCAGCCGGCCCTCGCGGGCCTGCTCGTGCACCACGGCCAGCTCCTGCAGCCGCCGCCGGTGCAGCAGGTGCACCTGGATCCGGTGCTCGAACGGGACGCTCAGCCAGGACTCGCGGGACACGCCGTCGAGGTAGCGGACCATCAGGTCGAGCAGCTCGGGCCGCACCCCGGTCGTGGCGGCCGCCTCGACCGCCACCGTCATGTCGATGTCGAGCGTGTCGCGGTCGAAGTCGGGCTTGAGCCCCGGCGCGTCGCGGGCCAGCAGGTCGGCGGTCTGCAGCACCGACAGCAGCCGGTCGCGCAGGTTGCCCGGCTCCAGGCGGCGCTGGGTGATCGAGGAGCCGGGCTCGTCGCGCTGCCGCCAGTGGTAGACGACCTTGGACAGCACATCCACCGACCGGGCGCCCACGTGGGCGGCCATGGCGACGGGCTGGTCCTCGTACATGCGCTCGGGGAAGCTCAGGCCCAGCCGGTCCCAGAAGGACCGGCGGTAGACCTTGTTCCACAACATGCGGTCGCGGATCAGCAGCGGGTGGCGGGTGATGTGGGTACGCCTCATCGGCGTCGCGAACGCCTCCCGATGGGCCCAGGAGGGGATGAGCAGGTTGCGGTAGAGCCGCATGACGTTCCCGCAGGCCAGGTCGGAGCCCGTGGACTCCAGCGAGGACACCAGCCGCTTGAACGCCTCCCGCGGCACGGTGTCGTCGCCGTCGACGAAGGCCAGGTAGCGGCCGGTGGCCTGGGTCAGGCCGACGTTGCGGGCCCGTCCGACGCCCTGGTTGGGCTGCCTGATGAGACGGATCCGGGGATCGGCCGCCTGCCTGGACTCGACCTCGGCGCAACCGTCGTCGCGGCTGCCGTCGTCGACGCAGATGACCTCCAGGTCGGACATCGTCTGACCGGAGATGGAGTCCAGGCAGGGACCGATGTACTTCTCGACGTTGTGGAACGGGACGATCACCGAAAGAACCGGCACATGCACTCCTCAGCGTTGTCGTCGGCTCGTCAGCCGGACAGCAGTCGGAAGACCCGGCGGGCGACCTTGCGCGGACGGGCCAGACGGCGGGAGAGGCGGTACCCGAGCGTGCGCCGGTAGGCGGCGGACTTGCGCTGGGTCCTTCTCAGCTTGGACCTGGCCCTCACCAGCTCGCGCTCGCGGTAGGAGAGCTTGGTCTCCAGCCGGGAGATCCTGGCCAGGGCGGCGGTGAGCTGGTCGGCCAGGCGGTCGCGGGCGCCGAGCAGGTCACGGTAGGTGGGCGGGTCGGCGTGCTCGGCCGGGTGGCCCAGCTCGGCGTCGAACTTGCGGGCCAGGTCGAGGTCGCCCTGGTCGCAGGGACGTCCGGCCATGCCGCAGAGGGTCAGCGTGAGCTGGTCGGCCTCCAGCGGCCACGGCCACGGGTGATGATGGCCCGCCGCGAGCAGCCGTACGGCGAACCGCCACAGGACCCTGCACAGCACCACGCGCGGCTCGGGCGGCACGGCCGGCGCGGCGGTCTGCACGATCGCGGCGAACCGCTCGCCGTCGTGGACCAGGCCGTCGGCGGTCACGCAGGGGCCGCCGTCGGCCTCCAGCCAGTCGGCCAGCGCCGACAGCAGCTCGCGCACGGCCTTGGTGTCCTCGCGGGCGCACGCCTCGACCAGGATCTCCTCGACCACCCGGCCGGCCGGGACCGGACGCTCGGCGCCGTCGGGCAACCGCCGCATGCCGCCCCTGGTCAGCTCGTGGACGACGGCCCCCTCCTCGATCAGGCCGAGCGGCAGCTCGACCGCGCCGTCGGCCCCTTCCGCGCCTTCCGTGCTTTCCGTGCCCGGCGGGTGCGGGGGCGACGGCGGACGGGTGGCGACGGCGAGCCACAGCGGGGCCAGCTCCTCCCCCAGCCGGTGGCGGAACACCAGCCGGGTCAGCCGCAGCGGGTCGGCCACCAGCATGCGGTCGCCGCCCTTGGCGCTCAGCGGGAACGTGATCGCCTCCGGCAGGTCGAAGGCGAGCGCCTCGCGCGCCAGCAACGCCCGGGGGGCCTGCCGCCCCGGATAGGCCGCGTAGCAGCGCTCGACGCTCAGCCCCGCCCCCTCAAGCGCGCCGTCGAGGGCGCCCGGCCCGCTCGGGTGGCTCGGGTCGAACCCGTGCGGGGCCCACTGGTCGTCGCCGCCCTCCCGGTCGGCGGGCCTGGCCTCGATGAACCGGTCGACGCCCAGGTCGTTGCGCACGCCCAGCACCAGCCGCCCGCCGGGCGCGACGAGGGCCGACAGCGCGTGCAGCGACTCGATCCACGCCGCCGCCGGCGCCTCGGCCGAGTGCGTGCGCAGCAGCCCGTCGAGCGCCAGCACCAGCTCGTACGGCTCGTCGGCGTCGAACAGGTCGAGCCGCCCGCAGTGGACTTCGAGCCGCGGGTGCCGTTCGCCGAGGGCGCAGGCGTCGGGGTAGGACCGCAGCAGCACGGCCGTCTCGCCGGCCCGGTCCACCACGTCGTCGACCAGCACCTGCGGGTGCGGCCCGACCAGCAGCACCCGTCCGGTCGCCGGGATCACGCGCGTGACCAGCTCCAGGGCCGCGCCGCGCCAGTCGGTGACGCCGGCCATGTTGGACAGGTCCGACCACAGCAGCATCTCGCCGCCGATCAGGCGCACGTTCGCGGGCGCCTCGCTCACGCGCTCGCTCATGACGTCACCCCGTGGAGCGGCCGTCCGGAGGCGGTCGCCCTCGCCCAGGACCCGGGACGTCCGGCTCCCGCCGCGCCTCCTCCTGCCGGCGCTCCCCCGGGCACCCGCTTCCATCCGAACATTCGCCGTAGCTCCTCCGGTGTCGCCTGATATTCGAATCCCAGCTCCTGCCGCGCCACCTCGGCGGCCAGCTCGGGATCGACGTGCGTGCCGTGCAGCTCGGGCCAGAGCCGCATGCGGCGCGCCGTGCCGCCGTACTCGGGGCGTTCGTCCTCGTACTGCATCGGGTCTCCGTACACGGCGACCTCGCAGCCGACGGAGGCGCCGTAGAACAGCGCGCTGCCGAGCCGGTTGGAGGCCACCCTGCGGTGGCGCCGCAACTGGATCAGCTGCCGGCGCAGGAAGTCGCGCCCCTTGCTCTCCCACCGGGAGCCGCGCTCGCCGTGACAGATGACCTTGAATCCCCTCGATTCGTACGCCCGCCGAATGTCCGGATTCACATATTCCAGCCAGTAAAGACAGACGGTTACCGGTTCGGTCTCGACATTTCGGATTTCGTCGGCGAGGAGGGCATGGTCTCCGGTCACGGAGGACTTTTCCCAGCCATGAAAGGGATACCAGATCGTACCCTTCCGTTCGGAGACCACGCCGAGCTCAGGCTCCAGGTAAAGCAGGTAGATCCAGGGCGCGCCGATGAGGTAGTGGCCGCGTCTGCCCATGGACCAGCCCCGACGACGAAGCACGTCAGACCAGATGAAACGGGGATAGCCGGGACTGCACCAGTGGTCGTTCGGGGGAAATCCGTGGAGATAGTTCCATCCGTGTTGAAGGAAGCCCTGGATTCGCTTCGGCGTCTCGTCCGGCAGCTCGCAGTACCTGCCCAGAATGCGCGAGTGCCCGTACCAGTGATTGGATTCGTCCATCATTCCCCCTGTAGCGGTTGGCGCGCCCCTTGGGACATTCCCAGCCCCGAACGACGGCCACGCGCCGTTATACGCTTCCATTACTCACGTCGGGGGTTTGGTTTCTCCTGCCACCGCAATCCCCGCTACACTGCGTCGTGGCTTGAGGACAGAGAGTGAGACATTATGAGTCATCTCGACCGCCTGCGGGCCGTCTTCCGCACGGCGCTCAACCTGCCGGCCGACGCACACGTCGACCGCCTCGAATACCGCGGCATCCCCCAGTGGGACTCCCTGGCCCACATGGCGTTGATCGCGGCGATGGAGGACGAGTTCTCCATCATGATCGACACCGACGACATGATCGACATGAGCTCGTTCGCCAAGGCGGGCGAGCTGCTGGAGAAGCATGGAATCGGCGCAGCCGCGGTCTGAGGCCCGCGTCGCCCTGGTCACGGGGTCGACGAGGGGCATCGGCCGCGCCATCGCCACCACCCTGGCCGCCACGGGCCACACCGTCGTCCTCCATGGCCGCGACGCCGAGCGCGCCGAGAAGGCCGCCTCCGAGGTGGCCGCGGCGACCGGCGGCCAGACGTGGTCCGTCCACGGCGACGTGGCCGACCGGGCCGCGGTCGCCGGCCACATGCGCGAGATCACCCGGCGCCACGGGCGGCTCGACGCCCTGGTGGTCAACGCCGGCGTCTACGCCTCCGGCCCGCTGGCCATGACCCGCGCCGAGACCCTCGACGAGCTCTACCGCACCAACGCCCTGGCTCCGGCCCACACGCTGCAACTGGCGTTCCGGCTGCTGCTGCGCGGGCAGGGCCCCGCCGTCGTGCTGGTCTCCTCGCTCATGGGCCGCGCGGGCGGCGCCAACCAGGCGGCCTACTCCGCGACCAAGGCGTCCGTCATCGGGCTCACCCTGGCCGCCGCCAGGGAGATGGGCCCGGCGGGCATCAGGGTCAACGCCGTGGCCCCCGGCTACGTCGAGACCGACATGCTGAAGACGCTGCGGCCCGACGACCGCGAGACGGCGATCTCGGCGACCCCGCTGCGGCGGCTCGGCCGGCCCGACGACGTCGCCCAGGCGGTGGCGTTCCTGCTCTCGCCCGGCGCGTCGTACATCACCGGCCAGGTGCTCGGGGTCGACGGCGGGCTGGTGTCGTGATGTTCCCATCCCGGCAGGCCGGGCTCGTCGTCGCCGGCGAGCAGGAGGGGCTGGCCGGCGACGAGTTGGCCCGGCGCGTCGCCCGCGTGGCCGAGGCCCTGTCCCGGCTGCGGCCGGGGCCGCTGTTCTGCGGCATGCGCAACAACCTGGCGTCCGTGCTGCGCTATCTCGCCGCCTGGCAGACCGGCAGGCCGATCGCGCTGCTCGACCCCGACCTGTCGGCCGCGGCCCTGGCCGACCTGGTGAGCCGGTTCCGGCCGGCGGCGCTGGTGGGGTTCACCCACGCGGCCGACGGGCCGCCGGGCGCCCGCGGCCAGGCCCCCGACCCGCATCCCGGCCTGGCCGTGCTCCTGGCCACCTCGGGCTCGACGGGCAACCCCAAGCTGGTGCGGCTGTCCCGGGAGGCCGTCTCGGCCAACGCCGCGGCCATCGCCTCGGCGCTGTCGATCATGCCCGGCGAGATCGCGCCCACGAGCCTGCCGCTGCACTACAGCTACGGCCTGTCGGTGCTCAACAGCCACCTCCACGCGGGGGCCACGGTCGTCCTGACCGAGGCCGGGCTGCTCGAACGGTCCTTCTGGACACACCTCGACGAGCACAAGTGCACCTCGCTCGCGGCCGTCCCCTACCAGTACGAGATGCTGCGCAGGCTCCGCTTCGACCGCGCCGAGCATCCCACGATCCGCACGCTCACCCAGGCCGGCGGCCGGCTCAGCCCCGAGCTGGTGTCCCTGTTCGCCGCCCAGGCCGACCGCTTCTTCGTCATGTACGGGCAGACGGAGGCCACGGCCCGCATCACCGTC
The DNA here is from genome assembly GCF_040631115.1 of Nonomuraea sp. NPDC005692. Lineage (NCBI taxonomy): Bacteria > Bacillati > Actinomycetota > Actinomycetes > Streptosporangiales > Streptosporangiaceae > Nonomuraea > Nonomuraea sp. NPDC005692. The sequence goes on from NZ_JBEXYU010000030.1 coordinate 38,398, forward strand.
CTGCCGCCCGACCGGCTCGCCGACAAGCCCGGCTCGGCCGGGCAGGCCGTCCCCGGCGGGCGGCTGACGATCGACGGCGGCGAGGTCGTCTACCACGGGCCCAACGTGATGATGGGCTACGCCGAGACCGCCGCCGACCTGGCCAGGCCCGACGACCTGGGCGGGGTGCTGCGCACCGGCGACCTCGGCCGGCTCGACGACGAGGGGTTCCTCTACGTCACCGGGCGGCTCAGGCGCATCGCCAAGATCTTCGGCGTACGGGTCAACCTCGACGACGTCGAGCACCTGCTGCGCGACACCGTGCCGGTCGCGGCGACCAGCGGCGACGACCGGGTCACAGTGTGGGCCGAAGGGCTCGACGCGGCCGGGTGCCGCAACCTGGCCCGCCGGCTGGGCGCCGAGCTGCGGCTCCACTGGAGCGGCTTCGACGTGCGCGCCGTCGAACGGCTGCCGCTGCTGCCCACCAGCAAGATCGACTACCGGGCGCTGGAGTCGGCCGCGGAGGCCGGGCGGTGAGCGTGTTCACGCTCGACGCGGCCGCGCGGGAGGAGGTGCTGGCCGGGGAGCTGGCGGCGCTGACCGAGCGGCACCGGCGGGCGTGCCCGCCCTACCGGCGGATCCTCGACGCGATCGGCGCCCACCCGCCCTACGAGCGGGTGGCCGACCTGCCGTGGCTGCCGGTGCGGCTGTTCAAGACCCACGAGCTGCGCAGCGTCCCGTCCGAGGCGGTGTTCCGGGTCCTGACCTCCAGCGGCACCACCGGGCAGCGGCCGAGCCGGGTCTACCTCGACCGGGAGGCGGCCGCCGCGCAGCCGCGCATGCTGGCCGCGACCCTGCGGGCGGTGCTGGGCGAGCGGCGGCTGCCGATGCTGATCGTCGACGGCCGCTCGGTCGTCCGCGGCCCGGCCCTGAGCGCCCGGGGGGCCGGGGTGCTCGGGATGATGAACTTCGGCAGAGACCACACCTTCGTCCTCGACGAGCAGGGCGAGGTCGACGCGGCGGCCGTCGAGGCGTTCCTGGCCCGCCACGGCGGCGAGCCGTTCCTGGTCTTCGGGTTCACGTTCATGGTCTGGCTCTACCTGCTCGGCCTGGGGGCCGACCTGTCCCAGGGCGTGCTGATCCACTCGGGCGGCTGGAAGCGGCTGGCCGAGCAGGCGGTCGACAACGACGCCTTCCGCCGGCGGCTGGCGTCCGAGTGCGGGCTGACCAGGGTCCACAACTTCTACGGCATGGTCGAGCAGATCGGCACGGTCTTCCTGGAGGGTCCCGACGGCGACGGGCTCTACTGCCCCGACTTCGCCGACGTCGTCATCCGCGACCCCGGCACCTGGCGGGAGGTCCCGCCCGGCGAGCCGGGGCTGATCGAGGTGGTCAGCACCCTGCCCACCTCCTATCCCGGCCACGCGCTGCTGACCGAAGACCTCGGCATGGTGCACGGCGTCGACGACGGCCACTGGCCGGGCAAGCGGTTCACCGTGCTGGGCAGGCTGCCGCGGGCCGAGGCGCGCGGTTGCAGCGACACGTTCGGGCAGGGCGGCTGATGACCGATCGATCGATCACCACCCGGATCCCGCGGGTGGGCGACGCGGGTGGGGTCGTGGTGCGCTTTCCGCCGGGCGGCTCGCCCGTCCCCGTCGAGGAGCTGGTCGCGCAGGTGCGGCAGGGCGAGCCCCTTGAGGTGGGCGACGAGCGGATGCGCGCGTTCCTGGCGGCGTTCGGCAAGCGGCTGCTGCGGCCCGCGCTGGCCCGCCGCCATCCCGAGCTGGGCTCGCTGGGGTTCTTCCTGCGGCCCAGCGAGCTGGCCCGCACCCTCGAAGAGCTGCGCACCCCGCACGTACGCGTGCCGCGCGGCCTGGTCTTCCATCTCCCTCCGGCCAACGTCGACACCGTCTTCGTCTACTCCTGGGCCCTGTCGGCCCTGATGGGCAACCGCAACGTCGTCCGCCTGTCGCCGCGCGCGGGGGCGGTCGCTGCGGTCGTCATCGACACGCTCGGGGAGGCGCTGGCCGACGCCGATCCGGTGGTGACTGCCACGCAGCGCATCGTCTCCTACGACCGGCGTGCCGAGGCGGTCACCGCCGCCCTGTCGGCCGCCTGCGACCTGCGGGTGATCTGGGGCGGCGACGACACCGTACGCGAGGTGCGCCGCCACCCGCTCGCGCCGCACGCCCGCGACCTGACCTTCCCCGACCGTTCGTCGTTCGCGGTGGTGAACGCGGCGGCCTGGCTGTGCGCACCGCGCGCGGCCAGGGTGGCGGCGGCCGAGGGGTTCGTCAACGACAGCTACTGGTTCGACCAGGCCGCCTGCTCCTCGCCCCGCACCGTGTTCTGGGTGGGGGCCGACGGCGACTGCGAGGCGGCCCGGGGCGACTTCACCGAGCAGGTGTCGCGGGTGCTGGCCGGGCGCGGGTGGGACGTCGACGCGGCGATGGCGGTGGAGAAGCGGGTCTCGGTCTACGGGCTGGCCGCCGACGGGCTGGTGGACCTGATCGAGTTCCGGGGCAACGCGCTGGCCAACGTGACGCTGGCGGCGGCGGCCGCCATGCCGCGGCGGTGGCTGGGCGCGGGCACGTTCGCGCACGCGCGGGTGCGGACCCTGGCGGAGCTGATCCCGATGGTCGAGCGCAAGGACCAGACGTTGACCCACTTCGGCTTCTCGCTGGGCGAGCTGGAGGAGCTGGCCCGGGGGCTCGCCGGTCGCGGGGTCGATCGCATGGTGCCGGTGGGCAGCGCGTTGAGCTTCCACCGGGTGTGGGACGGCGTCGACCTGCCGGGCGAGTTCACGCGACTGGTGACCGTGGTCAGATGAGCCCTCGCACGGGGCGGCGCACCGATGACGAAAGTTCCTCCGCAGGCCGCCGAGGGTCCGCCGACGGCCATCGTGCCGTCGGGCGATGAGCCACCCGTGATGTCCGGGGCTGCCTCGGAGGTGTCCCGCCGGGGCGGGTGCGGGGCTCGGAGGCATGAGGGGGTGGCGGTGGGATGACGGCTGTGGTGGTGGCGGCCGCGGTCAGGGAGCGGCGGGCACCGGGGTGGGCGCGGCGGCTGCTCGCGGGGTGGCTGCCGGCCGGGGTGGTGCTGGGCGGGGCCGCCTGGGTGTTGTCGTGGTGCGGGGTTCCGGCAGGCGATCTGGTGGCCTTCGCCGCGTACGTCCTGCTCGGGGTGGCGCTGCCGGGGACGTTGCTCTGGCGGGCCCTCACCGGCGGCGGCCGGTCGTTCGCCGAGGACGCGGCCGCCGGGCTGGCCCTCGGGTACGCGGTCGAGGTCCTGGTCTACATCCCCGCCCGCGCGGCCGGCCTGCCGCTGCTCGTCCTGGGCTGGCCGGTCATCGCCGTCGCGGCGTTCCTCGCGGTGCCGCGGTTGCGGCGTCACTGGCGGGGCCGGGCCGAACGCGAACGGATGCCCTGGTGGTGCGCCTGGTCGCTGGCCGGGGTCGCCGGATACCTGCTGGCCTTCTGCGCCCGGTCGCTCTACCGCGTGCCGATCACCGACGCGTACGTCGACATGCCCTACCACCTGGCGCTGCTCGGCGAGGTCAGGAACCACGTGCCGCCCACGGTGCCGTCGGTGCTGGGCGAGCGGCTGTCCTACCACTGGTTCGTCTACGCCGAGATGTCGGCCACGAGCTGGGTCACCGGGATCGAGCCGGTGACGCTGGTCTACCGGCTGTCCACGTTGCCGATGACGTTCGCGATGGTCGTGCTCGTGGCGGTGCTCGGGCGGCGGCTCGGCGGGCGGTGGGGGGCGGGGGTGGCGGCGGTCGGCGTCACGTACTTCCTGTTCGCCCCGGTGTTGCAGGAGGGCGTGGTGTTCACCTCGCGGTCGATGTTCACCGTGTGGGCCAGCCCGACGCAGACGTTCGGCGCGTTGTTGTTCGCGCCCGTGGTGCTGGTGCTCACCGCCATGCGGCCGAGGGGATGGGCGGCGGTGGCCGTGCTGCTGCTGGCGCTGACGGGGGCGAAGGCGACGTTCCTGCCGTTGCTGCTGGCCGGGCTGGTGTTCGTGCTGGTCGTGCGGTTGCCGGTGGACCGGCGGCTGCGGTGGGAGTGGGTGGTGCCGGCGGCGATCACGTTCGGCTGCCTGTTGATCGCGCAGTTCGTGGTGTTCGGGCGGGGGGCGCAGGGCACGGTGGTGGCGCCGTTCGCCACGATGCGCACGTTGTGGGGGGTGGTGGCGGACGTGCAGCCGCCCGCGCTGGCCGCCGAGCCGTGGGGGCCGGTGCTGGTGTTCGCCGGTGTGCACCTGTTCTGCCTGTTCTGCGTGTGGGGCGGCGTGGCGGCGCTGAAGGCCCGGCTGCTGGACCCGGCGGTGCTGCTGCCGGTCGGCGTCGGGCTGGCGGGCATCGGCGCGATCATGGTGCTCGGCCATCCCTCCGACGCGCAGCTCTACTTCCTGGAGGGGGTGCGGCCGTACCTGTCGGTGGCCGCGGTGTGCGGGGTGGTGGCGGCCGTGGAACGGCGGCGGGTGCCGTGGGCGGTGGTCGCGGGCCTGGCCGGGGCGGGGGCGGCGGTGGCCGTCGTGGCCTCGCGGCTGGTGCCGCCGGGTGCGGCGCTGGTGCGGGTGCTGGTTCCGTACCTGGTGCTCGCGGGGGTGGCCGTGGTGGTGCTGGCGTTCCGGCGGAGGGGGTTCTCGCTGGCGGTGGTGGCGCTGCTGGCGGGGTACGCCGTGCCGACCTCGCTGCGGGAGGCGGTCGTGCACATCGTGCCCGAGCCGTGGGAGCGCGAGCGGCTGATCCCGGCCGGGGCGCTGGAGGCCGGACGGTGGCTGCGCGACCATTCCGCGCCCGACGACGTGGTGGCCACCGACCTCCACTGCCGCAACCCGGCGCCCCGCCGTACGTGCGACAGCAGGCACTTCTGGGTCTCGGGGTTCACCGAGCGCCGGGTGCTGGTCGAGGGCTGGGCGTACGCCGAGAGCACGCTGTCGCGCGCCGAGATGTTCGTGACCCCCTACCTCCAGGTGCCGTTCGCCGACCAGGCCAGGCTGGCGGACAACGACGCGGCCTTCCGCGAGCCGTCGGCGGCGAACGTCCGCAGGCTCCGGCGGAAATACGGCGTCAAATGGCTGTTCACCGGCAATGATCCGGCGTTGGAGACATACGCCGAACTACGCTTCCGCAACGCCGACGTCTCCGTGTACGAGCTCACGACCAGGTAAAGCTTGTCACCGTTCATGGAATGGTGAGGAGAAACGGCACGCGCCCCGCTGGACGCCCCCAGCACCATTTCCGTGAACCTACCGCCGCAAGCGATCAGGAATCCTATGGACACGCGTGCCGCCATGGACCCGAGCCCCAACGTCCTGGACACCTCGGCCGGCCTGGCGACCGTCGACATCGTCATCCCCGTGCTCAACGAGGAGCGGGCGCTGCCGGGCTGCGTGCGCACGCTGGCCGCGTTCCTGGAGGACAGGTTCCCGCTGCCGTGGCGCATCACGGTCGTGGACAACGGCAGCACCGACGACACCTGGCCCATCGCCACCCGGCTGGCCGCCGAGCACGACCGGGTGCACGCCCGCCGGCTCGACATCCGGGGCCGCGGAGCCGCGCTCAAGGCGGCCTGGCGGGAGAGCCCGGCCGACATCGTCGCGTACATGGACGTCGATCTGTCCACCGACCTCGGCGCGCTGTTCCCGCTGGTCGCGGCGGTGGCGAGCGGGCATTCGGAGATCGCCATCGGCACCCGGCTCGCGCACAGCGCCCGCACCCTGCGCTCGATCCGCCGCGAGGTGGTCTCGCGCAGCTACAACGCGCTGCTCAGGTACGGGTTCGGGGTCAGGTTCAGCGACGCCCAGTGCGGGTTCAAGGCGGCCAGGACCGACGTGGTCCGGCCGCTCATGGACAAGATCGAGGACGACGCCTGGTTCTTCGACACCGAGCTGCTGCTCCTGGCCGAGCACAACGGCCTGCGCGTGCACGAGGTGCCGGTCGACTGGATCGAGGACACCGACTCGCGCGTCCGCGTGGTCAGGACGGCGATCGACGACCTGAAGGGCCTGGCCAGGGTCGCCTGGTCGATGTCGACGGGCCGGGCCGAGGTCGAGGTGACACGTTCGGAGCTGCGGCCCACGCATCCCGACGCGGTGGTCGCCCGGCCGAGGGCGGTGACGCTGGCGAAGTTCGCCTCGTTCGCCGCGATCGGCGTGTTCTCCGTCCTGCTGTACGCGCTCATCTACCTGCCGTTGCGCGGCGTCTGGGCGCCCGCCCCGGCCAATTTGGGCGCGCTCGTGCTCACCGGGTTCGTCAACACCGAGGCGAACCGGCGCTGGACGTTCAACCGGCTGGGCGGACGGCGTACCGCGATGCACTTCCGGGCGGCGCTGCTCTTCCTGGCGAACTACCTCCTGACCACCTCCGCCGTGCTCGGCCTGCGCAGCGTGTCGCCGGGGGCCGGGCGGCTGATGGAGATGAGCGCGGTGGTCGCCACGTACGGACTGCTCACCCTGATCCGCTTCACCGCTCTGGACCGCTGGGTCTTCTCCCGCACAAGGAACCAACCACATGGAAACCACTGAGATCCGCCGGCTGCTCGACCTCGAGGACACCCACTGGTGGTACCGGGAGCGCCGGGCGATCCTGCGCAGGGAGCTGCGCGAGCTGGGCCGTCCCGGGCGGGCGCTCGACGTCGGCGCGGCCGGCGGCGGGAACACCCGGGTGCTGGTCGAGGCGGGCTGGGACGCCACCGCGACGGACTACTGCGAGACGGCGGTCGAGGTCGCCAGGGAACGCGGGCTCAAGGCCGTGCACGCCGACGCGCGGGCGCTGCCGTTCGAGTCGTCGAGCATGGACCTGGTGACCGCGTTCGACGTGCTCGAACACATCCACGAGGACCATCTCGTCACCGAGGAGATCGCCCGGGTGCTGGCGCCCGGCGGGCACGCGCTGATCGCCGTCCCGTGCGACATGGCGTTGTGGTCGGCGCACGACGACGCCGTGGGCCACGTACGCCGCTATGGCCGCGACACGCTGACCGTCGTGGTGGAGAAGGCCGGGCTGAAGGTGGACCGGCTGTGGAGCTGGAACGTGCTGCTGCGTCCGCTGGTGGCCCGGCACCGGCGGCGGTCGAGGGGCAGCGACCTGCAGCGGACGCCCGCGGTGGTCAATGCGGGCCTGTCGATGGTGGTGCGCGCCGAGCGCTACCTCCCGGTCAGGTCACTGAAGGGCGTGACGCTGTTCCTGCGGGCCAGGCTGGGCAGGTGACGGGTCCCGAACCACAAGGGGGAAGGCCGGGGTCAGGTCTCAAGTCGATGTCCGGTGACGCGGATGGGCCCGGATGGTTCTAGGCTGTCGCGTGTGGTGATTCACGCCCTCCTCGCGGCCACCCTGGCCCTGACAGCCACGCCCGCGGCCGCCGCCCCGAAGATCGACTGTGCCCGGCTCAAGTGCCTGGCGCTGACCTTCGACGACGGCCCGAGCGAGCACACGGCGACGCTGCTCAAGGCACTCAGGAAAGAGGGGGCCAAGGCCACCTTCTTCCTCGTCGGCAAGCAGGTCGAGCGGCGTCCGGCGCTGGCCCGGCAGCAGGCCGCGGAGGGGCACGCGATCGGCGACCACACCTATTCCCACCCCTCGCTGCCGACGCTGGGCGACAACGCCATCATCGAAGAGCTGCGCACCACCCAGGCCCTCATCGAGGACGCCACGGGCCACCGGCCGAAGATGTACCGCCCGCCCTACGGGCACACCGACGAGCGCGTGCTGCGGATGGCCGACCAGCAGGACCTCGCCGAGATCCTGTGGACGGGCACCACGCTCGACTGGAAACTGCGCGACGCCAAGAAGATCAAGGCGACCGTGCTGAAGCTGGCCAAGCGCGACGGCGTCATCCTCATGCACGACACGGTCCCGCAGACCGTCAAGGCGATGCCCGAGATCCTCAAGGAGCTCAAGAAGCAGGGCTACACCCTCGTCACCGTCCCGACGCTGCTGCGCGGCAAGGGGCCCGACTCCGGAGTGAGCTACTTCTGAGCACGTCTCCCTCCTGAGTGCTGGAACCATGGAGAGTGTCAGCCCCGCCGCCGCACGTCCCAGGCCATGGGCCGCCCTCGTCACCTTCCTGATCATTCAGGCGGTGCTCGCCTGCTGGTGGGCGGCCTTCTACCCCGGGCTGTTCAGCCGCGACTCGGTGCTCTATCTCAGCCACACGATCGTCGGGCCGTGGGTGAGCGATCATTCGGTGGCCTACGACGCGCTGTTGTGGCTGAGCTTCACCAAGACGGGTGACCTCGGGGCGGTCTCGTTCGCGCAGACCACGGCGATGGCGGGGGCGCTGACGTACCTGGCGCGGTCGCTCGTGGCGCTGGGGGCGCCGCGGTGGGCCACGACGCTGGTGGCGGTGCTGGCGCCGGTGACGCCGACGGTGGGGGCGTTCACGGTCACGCTGTGGAAGGACGTGCCGTTCACGATCTGCGCGATCATGATCGCGGGGGTCTGCGCGCGCATGGCCGCACGCCGGCGGGTCTCCCTGGCCGGGCTCGGCGTGCTGATGACGCTGCTCGGGCTCTTCCGCGCGAACGGCTTCCTGGTGGTGGGCATCGCCGTCGCCGTCCTGCTGGTGGTCGTCGCCACGCGGCGGGTACGGCTCGCGCTCGTCGGCACGGTGGCGGCCGCCGTTCCGCTGCTGCTCACGAACCTGCTGTTCCCTCGGTTCGGCATCACGCCGCCGTCCAGCACGTACGTCTACCACACGGCCTTCGCCGACGTGGCGGTGGCGTTCAGGGAGCGTCCCGAGCTGTTCACCGAGCAGGACAAGGCGCTGATGACCTCGGTCGCGCCGCTCAGCAGGTGGTGGGAGGGCGGCACCTGCGCCACGGTCAACCTGCTGATCTGGCGTCGCGACTTCAGCTGGCCGGCCGCCGACGCGCACGCGGGCGAGCTGCTCGGCCTGTGGGAACGGTTGCTGGCCGACGATCCCGGGATGATCGTCGGCACCCGCCTGTGCCGGGGGGCGATCGCGTGGAGCCCGGTCCAGGACCCGTACGTGGTCGGCGGGATGACGTACCGGTTCTCGCGGCGGCCCAGCGCCGACACGTACGTGGGGCCCGGCAAGGTGCCGGACTTCGCCGGCCGGGGGGTGTTCTCGCTCCGGCCGTTGTCGGCCGAGCTGAACCAGGTGGCCGAGCCGTGGCTGACGGGGGCGCTGCTCCCGCAGTGGGACTGGGTGTTCTGGCGGGGGGCCTCGTGGGCCTACCTGTCGTACGCGGCGGTGGCGCTGGGGGCGCTGGCCCTGCGCAACCGCTATGTGGCAGGGGTGGCGGCGGTCGTGGCCGGGCAGCAGCTCGCCGTGCTGGCCAACATCTCGGCCCAGGACTTCCGGTACATGGCCGCGCCGATCTTCGTCGGGCTGCTGCTGGTGCCGCTGCTCGTGGCGAGCGTCGGGCGGCTGCTGCTCGCCGCGGCCCGGTCGGCACGGCGCGCGCTGCGCCGGCCGCCCCCGCCCACCGCCGAAGGCGGCTAGGCCAGCCCCTGACCGTCGGGCAGCCGGGTACGGCCCGGCAGCCGCACCACGGTGACGAAGAACTCGTCGATCTGCCGGATGACGGCCATGAACTGCTCAAGGTCGACGGGCTTGGTCACGTACGCGTTGGCGAACAGCTTGTAGCTGCGCAGGATGTCCTCCTCGGCCGAGGAGGTGGTCAGGACGACGACCGGGATCGCCCGCAGCTCCGGATCGCCCTTGATCTTCTCCAGCACCTGCCGCCCGTCGTACTTGGGCAGGTTGAGGTCGAGCAGGACGAGGTCGGGCCGCGGCGCGCCGACGTGCGCCCCGCGCTGGTAGATGAAGTCGAGCGCCTCCAGGCCGTCGCGGACGACGTGGAGGTTGTTGCGGATCTTGTTGTCCTCGAACGCCTCGCGGGTGATGAGCTCGTCACCGGGATCGTCCTCCACCAGGAGCACTTCGATGGGCTGGACGGTCATGCGGTTGCTCCTTCGTCGGTGACGGCGGGCAGGGTGAAGCTGATCCGGGCTCCCTCGGTGTGGCCAGTGTCGAGCCAGATCGTACCGCCGTGGTTCTCCACGATCTTCTTGCACATCGCCAGGCCGATGCCGGTGCCGCTGTAGGCCTCCCGGCTGTGCAGGCGCTGGAAGATGATGAAGATCTTATCGGCGAACTCGGCCTCCACACCGATGCCGTTGTCGGTGACCGAGAACAGCCACTCGTTCTCCCGCTGCTCGCAGGTGATCCGGATGCGGGGGGCGCGGTCGGGGGCGCGGAACTTCAGCGCGTTGCCGACGAGGTTCTGCCAGAGCATGCCGAGCATGGTGGGGTCGCCGGTCACGTTGGGCAGCGGGTCGGGCCGCTCGATCTCGGCGCCGGTCTCCTCGATCACCGCCGACAGGTCCACCAGCGCCTTGTCGAGCGACTCCTCGAGCTCGACCGGCTTGCGGTCGTCGTACAGGCGGCCGACGCGGGAGAAGGTGAGCAGGTCGTTGATCAGGACCTGCATGCGGGTGGCGCCGTCGACGGCGAAGTGGATGTACTGGACGCCGCGCTCGTCGAGCACGTCGCCGTAGCGCTTCTGGAGGAGCTGGCAGAACGTGGCGATCTTGCGCAGCGGCTCCTGGAGGTCGTGGGAGGCGACGTAGGCGAACTGCTCCAGCTCGGCGTTCGACCGCCGCAGCTCCTCGGCCTGGGCGTCAAGGCCGGCCGCCTGCTCACGCAGCAGGACGTGCTGCTTGCGGAACTCGTCGAGGGCGAAGACGATCTTCGTCCGCATCGACTCCACGTCCCGTGCGACCTCGCGGATGTCGGCCGGCCCGCTGGCGGGGATGGCCCGGTCGAAGTCGCCGGCGGCGATGTCGCGGGCGGCTTCGCGCAGCTCGTCCAGCGGACGCCCGATCGCCCGCCGCAGCAGCACCGCCATCGCGACGCCGGCCACCAGGAACAGGATCAGCATGACGACGAAGGCCAGGTTGCGCACCTGCTCGACCTGCCGCAGCTCCTCCTGGGCGCGCTGCCGGGCCTTGGCCAGCCGGTCGTCCTGCCGGTCGAGCAGCGTCCTGATCTCGTCGAAGGCGTGCTTGCCGCTCTCGATGCGGCTCGCGGAGATGACTCCGTCGGCCCGCTTGTCGGCGGTGAGCGGCTCGGCGTAGTCGCGCCGCCAGGTGTCGGCCGCGTCCCTGACCGCGTTCAGCTCGCCGACCAGCTCCGGACGGTCGCCGATGAGCGTGGCGATGCGTTCGCGGCTGCGCCGCTCGTCCGCCACGCCCGCCGTGTAGGGCTGCAGGAAGTCCTCGTTGCCGGTCAGCAGGAAACCGCGTACGCCGGTCTCCTGGTCGATCAGGGTGCTGCGCAACTGGGCGGCCTCGATCCTGGCCGGCGAGATGCGCAGGATGACCTGGTCCGACAGCCGCGCGGTGCGGTCGAGCATCACGGTGGCGACCACGACGCAGGTGACCACCAGGACCGACACGGCCGCGATCATCAGCACGAACCAGCCGTGGACGGTCAGCCGCCGCCAGCCCTGCTCGCCGCCACGCGTACGGGAAACCTTCTGCACGGCCTGCCTCTCCAGCACGGACGCCTGTTCGCTCACGATTCGTCTTTCCAGCGCAGGTGCACGACGGCGACGTCGTCGGTCGCCGCGTCGTGGACGGCGGCCGCCTCGACGTCGGCGAGGATCGCGTCGAGCAGTTCCTCGCTGCCCAGGCCCGTCCACCGGGAGGACAACTCCAGCAGGCCCTCCTCGCCCAGCCACCGCGGCGTGTCGCCCGGCAGCCGGCGCTCGAAGAGACCGTCGGTGTAGAGCGTCACGCCGCCGCCCTCGGGCAGCTCCAGCAGGTCCTCCTCCCACTCGGCCTCGATGGGCAGGCCGAGCGCGGGCCCCTGCCGCGGGTCGGCGAGGACCACCGAGTCGGCCGCGTGCACCAGCAGGCCGGGATGCCCGGCGCGCCAGACGCGCATCGTGTGCCGGTCGGGCTCCAGGACGACCGTGGACATCGTGACGAAGATCTCCGAGCCGGCCCGCTCGGCCCGGAGAATACGTTCGAGCTGGCGCAGCAGCGGGACGCCGGTCATGCCGTTGAGCACCAGCGTCCGCCAGGCGATGCGCAGGCAGACGCCGAGCGCCGCCTCGTCGGGCCCGTGGCCGCAGACGTCGCCGATCACCGCGTGCACGACCTTGTCGTCGGTCTCGACGACGTCGAAGAAGTCGCCGCCGAGCGTGGCCGAGCCGCGGCTGGCCCGGTAGCGGGAGGCGACCTCCAAGGGCATCTCCTGCAGCAGCGGCGTCGGCAGCAGGCCGCGCTCCAGGCGGGCGTTCTCCTTGGCGCGCATACGTTCGGTGTGCAGCGCCACGGCCGCCTGCTCGGCCTGCTTGCGTTGCATGGCGTAGCGCAGCGTGCGGCCCAGCCATTCGGCCTCGACCCGGCCTTTGACCAGGTAGTCCTGGGCTCCGGCGGTCACCGCGGCGAGGCCCGCGCTCTCTTCGGCCAGGCCGGTCAGCACGACGACCGCGGCGTCCCCGGCCTCCTCCAGCACCGACGACAAAGCGGAGAACTCGTAGGAGTCGGGCAGGCCGAGGTCCAGCAGCACACACTGGGGACGCAGGCGGGCCAGCGCCCTGCGGGCCTCGTCCACCGAACGCGCCCACTCCAGCCGGACGGCAAGGCCGCTGTCCTCCAGCAGCTCCTGGACGATCAGCGCATCCTGCGGATCGTCCTCCACGAGCAACACCAACGGCTGCCGGACATCCTCACTCGCATGGGCCATGTTGGCAATTGCACCCTTCGTCACCGGCACCGAGCTCTAACGAATCGACGCCTCAGGTGCCCCACTGCCCACTACGGCCAAGAAGTGGCCCAAACTCACGCACTTTTCCCAAGAAACTTTCCGGTATGCGTCCACGAGCTGAGCAATCGTAACGGGCCGGGGTCCAGCGGGTCTGGCGAATCGACCTCCTTCCACCATAACCAACCCTCTGACCTGCATTAACCGCTCATGGCCGGACATGCGAACGGCCCGGAACCGTAAGCCGGTCCGGGCCGTTCGCACACGGGATCATTCCCACTCGATGGTGCCCGGGGGCTTGCTCGTGACGTCGACCACCACCCGGTTGACCTCGCGCACCTCGTTGGTGATGCGGGTGGAGATGCGCGACAGGACGTCGTAGGGCACCCGGGCCCAGTCGGCCGTCATCGCGTCCTCGGACGTCACCGGCCGGAGCACGACCGGGTGGCCGTAGGTGCGGCCGTCGCCCTGCACGCCCACCGAACGCACGTCGGCCAGCAGCACCACCGGGCACTGCCAGATCTGCCGGTCGAGGCCGGCGCGGGAGAGCTCTTCGCGGGCGATGGCGTCGGCCTCGCGCAGCAGCGCCAGGCGGTCGCGGGTGACCTCGCCGACGATGCGGATGCCGAGCCCGGGGCCGGGGAACGGCTGGCGCCAGACCATGGCGGGCGGCAGGCCCAGCTCTTCGCCGGCCCTGCGGACCTCGTCCTTGAACAGCGCGCGCAGCGGCTCGACCAGCTTGAACTGGAGGTCTTCCGGCAGCCCGCCGACGTTGTGGTGGGACTTGATGTTGGCGGTGCCCGTGCCGCCGCCGGACTCGACGACGTCGGGGTAGAGGGTGCCCTGGACCAGGAAGTCGACGGGGCCGTCGGCCATGATGGCGCGCTGCTCGTCCTCGAAGACGCGGATGAACTCGCGGCCGATGATCTTCCGCTTCTCCTCCGGGTCGGTGACGCCCTCCAGCGCCTTCAGGAAGCGGTCGGCGGCGTCGACGACGCGCAGCTTGACGCCCGTGACGGCCACGAAGTCGCGCTCGACCTGCTCGGCCTCACCCTTGCGCAGGAGGCCGTGGTCGACGAAGACGCAGGTCAGCCGGTCGCCGATGGCCCGCTGGACGATCGCCGCGGCCACCGCCGAGTCGACGCCGCCCGACAGCGCGCAGATGGCGCGGCCGTCGCCGACCTGCCGGCGCACGGCCTCGACGGAGTCTTCGACGATGTTGAGCATGGTCCACGACGGACGGCAGCCGGCCGCGTCGAGGAAGTGCTTGAGCACGGCCTGACCGTGCTCGGAGTGGAGCACCTCGGGATGGAACTGCACGCCGTAGAGGCCGCGCTCGGGGTTCTCGAAGGCGGCGACCGGCGTCTCGCTCGTGGAGGCGGTGACCGCGAAGCCCTCGGGGGCCGCGGCCACGCTGTCGCCGTGGGACATCCAGACGGTCTGCGCGGCGGGCAGCCCCTGGAAGATGACGCCCTCGTCGAGCACTTCCAGGGCGGTGCCGCCGTATTCGGCGACACCCGTGCGGGCGACCTCGCCGCCCAGCGCCTGGGCCATGGCCTGGAAGCCGTAGCAGATGCCGAACGTGGGCACGCCGGTCGTGAACAGGCCGTGCGGCACGGGCGGCGCGCCTTCGGCGTAGACCGACGACGGGCCGCCGGACAGGATGATCGCCTTCGGCTTCTTGGCCATCATCTCCTCGACGGACATCGACGACGGCACGATCTCGGAGTAGACGTGGCACTCGCGCACCCGCCTCGCGATGAGCTGCGCGTACTGTGCGCCGAAGTCGACCACCAGTACTGTGTCGAATTCAGACACCGTGAGAACCCCCCAAAGGCGAAATGCGGTGCCTTCATTGTATCGGCCTCGGGTATTACGCCTGGCCTCACACCGTCACTCGTGCTAACACAGAACGGTGGATCTTGTCTGGCCGGCCTCGGCGTGGGCCCTGTGGTTCGCCGCGCTGGCCGCCGCGTTCGGGTTGACGACGCGCCGGGCCGCCGCGCCCCCGGCGGCCCCTGCTCCCCCGGCGCCGCCCGCCGTCGTCGAGCTCTTACGCGGGCTGCGGGCCGGTGAGGTCTTCCACGCCACGGTCTTCGAGCTGGCCAGGCGCGGGTTCCTGACGATCCGGGGCGACCGGCTCACGCTCTCCGCGACGGGCGAGGGGCAGGTGTGGCCGTACGAGCGATGGGTGCTCGACCGGGTGGCCGCGCGGATGGGCGGGGCGCCGCAGGCGCCGGTCGCCGCCCTGATGCCGGACAGCGGCGACCTCGACGCCGAGTTCGTGCCCCTGGTCCGGCAGAGCGCCATCGACCTCGGGCTGGCGCGGCGGCGCTGGCAGAGCATGCTCGTGCCGCTGCTGCTGGCCGCCGGGCTCGCCGTGCCCTGGTACGTCACCATCTCGCAGGCGGGCGTGTCGTGGCCCGGCTGGATCGCGACGGCGGGGGCGTTCGTGGCCGGGGCCGCCCTGCTGCTGGGCGGGCGCGGGTTCGTGCTGACGCCGCTCGGCCGCGAGGTCGCCGGGCCCGAGCCGGCTCCGGTCGACCCGCGGCAGGAGTGGATCTTCACCGGCGACGGGTGGCGCGGCGTCCTGGTCGAGCCCGCTCCGCGCGACGGCGGCGCGCCCAAACGGCAGGAGGTCGAGGGGCGGGTGGTCAAGCGCTGGATCGTGACCGAGCACGGCGACGACCTGTCCTCCTCGCGCACCTGTTACCTGGCGGTGCACGACGGCACGTCGGAGCGGGCGCCGGCGTACCGGGCCAAGGAGCGCGTCTACCAGGACGTGCTGCCGGGCGACTTCGTCCGGCTGCTGGTCAATCCGCGGCGCGGGAGCGTGGTGAGCGTGCTGGCCCACGAGCGCCGCTGGTAGCGCCGGGCAGTTCGCCGGCCAGCAGCAGCTCGGTCTGCCTGCGCAGCCGGTCGGCGAACTCGGGGTGGGTCAGCACGAGGAAACGTTCCTCGTGGATGGCCCGCACGACCAGGGCGGCGACCTCGGCGGGCTCGACGCCGCGCGCCATGGCCGCCCCGACGGCCTCGCGCGCGGCCGTCTCGTCGTCCGTCGGGGTGGTGACCAGGCCGGCCGGGCGGGACCGGGCCGAGTCGTCGATCCGCGTCCTGACCGCGCCGGGGCACAGCGCGCTCACGCGGAGCTTGGAGCCCACGGCGGCGAGGTCCTGGGCCAGCGACTGGGAGGCGGCCAGCGCGGCGTACTTGGTGACCGCGTAACCGCCCGCGCCCGGCGCGGCGAGCAGCCCGGCCACGGACACGGTGTTGACGACGTGCCCCTCGGTGTCCTGCCGCATCATGCGCGGCACGAACGCGCGCACGCCGTGCAGCACGCCCCACAGGTTCACGCCGAGCAGCCAGGCGAAGTCCTCGGCGGTCCTGGTCCACAGGCGGCCGCCCTGGTGGACGCCGGCGTTGTTGCAGAGCACGTGCACCGCGCCCAGCGCGCCGAAGCTCCGGTCGGCCAGGTGCTGCACGGCCGCCGCGTCCGAGACGTCGGTGACCTGCGTGAGCACCTCGCCCGGCCCGGCGGACGCCTTCCGCGCGAGCGCGGCCGTCTCGGCCAGCCCGCCGGGATCGACGTCGGCCAGCATCAACGCCATGCCCTCGGCGGCGAACCGGACGGCCAGGGCCCTGCCGATGCCGCTGGCCGCGCCCGTCACCACCGCGACCCTGCCGGACAGTTCACGCATCGCCTGAACCTCCCTAGCGCTCGCTCGGCTCCCCCGACGCTACAGGATGGCGCCGATCAGGCCCAGGGGCGGCGAGCCGAGGTCGAACAGCGCCTTGTGGAAACGCTGGAGCGTGAAGCCCGCTCCCCACTGCTCGCGCGCCTGCTCGCGCAGGTCGAGGATGAGCAGCTTGCCCCAGGTGTAGCGGCCGTACGTCGGGTCGAAGGAGGCGCGGCGGGCCTCCGACAGCGCGGCGGGACCGGCCAGGTGGGTGTCGGACTCGAAGCGCCGCGCGCCCTCCTCGACCGTCATCTGCCCGGTGTGCACGCCGATCGCGCAGGCCAGCCGGGTGACCCGGATCAGGGCCTCCACCCAGACGCCGATCTCGAAACGCGGGTCGTCGGGCGCGTAGCCCTCCTCGACGCACAGCTCCTCGGCGTAGTGGGCCCAGCCCTCGACGAAGGCCATCGACTGCAGCAGCCGCCGCACGTCGGAGGGGGCCCGGCGGAGCGCGCGGGCGTGCGAGAAGTGGCCGGGGGCCACCTCGTGCACGTTGATCGCGGGCAGCGTGGTGGCGCTGAAGACCTCCAGCCACTCCTCCTGGTCGCGCTCGCTCCAGGACGCGTCCGGCGGCGTGATGTGGTACCAGGACGGCCCCTCGGGCTCGCCCGGCGAGTTCCACGCCATCATGGCCATGGCCCAGCGGCGCGACTCCGGCGCCAGCCCGACCAGGCACTCGCCGTCGTGGTAGGGCACGAGGTCCTTCTCGCGGGTGAAGGCGATGGCCCGTTCGGTGCCGATCCTGGCCGCCTCGATCACGCCGTCGGCGTCGGGGTGGTCCTTGACCAGCTCGCGCACGACGTCGAGGGGCCGCTCGGAACGCCCGAGCTTGGCGCAGGACTCGGCGAGCAGCCCCATGAGCCGGTCGCGTTCGGCGTCGGCGCGCTCGGCCAGCCTGCCCAGGTCGACCGGCAGGCCCTCGGCGCTGCTCATGAGCTTGACCAGGGCCGCGCCGCCGAGCGCGGCGTCGGGGTCGCCCTCGGCGGCGGCGCGGGCCACGTGGGCCACGAGCCTGCCGTGGGCCTCGATCGCGGCCTCGTCGGTGATGCCCGCGGCCAGGCCCTTGACCGCGCCCAGCAGGGACGTGGCGACCGGGGCCGCGACCTGGTCGAGCGCGGCGATCGCGGCGTCCACGGCGGCCGGCCACTGCGCGAGATGGGCGACCCTGGCGGCGGTGCGCTCGGCCTCGGGGCCGTAGTCGCGGTCGTAGCAGGCCAGGTCGAGGTTGGACAGGTGGATCAGGGGGTTCTTGCGGTGCAGCTCCAGCTCGCCGAGCTGGGTGCGCATGGTCTCTTCGAAGATCTGCAGATGCTCGGCGTCGTGCGGGTCGGCCGGCGCGTCGCCCTTGCCCAGGCGCGCCAGACCGGCCTGTACGCCCTCGGGCGACAGGTCCTGGATCTGGCCGTCGTACTCGTGCCTGCCGCCCCCTTCGCGCGCCTCGGACACCATCAAATCGGTGATCGCGCGCAATCTGGGGTCAAGTTCCGTCATGCCGCCGACGCTAGCGCACACCCCTGATCTTGAGGACCCCGACGGAGCCGACCAGCGAGATCACGATGCCCACGACGAACAGCGCCGGGTAGCCGCCCGTCCCCACCACGACGGCGGCGAGGGCGGGCGCCAGGATCTGCGGCCCGGCGTTGGCGATGTTGATGACGCCCATGTCCTTGCCCGCGTCGCCGGGGTCCGGCAGCACCTTCGTCACCAGGGCCATGTCCACGGCCAGGTAGACGCCGAACGCGATGCCGTGCGCGACGTTGTAGACGATCATGCCCTCGAACGTCGGCATCGCCAGCGGGATGCCCAGGAACACCGCCGAGGACAGCCCGGCGACGAGCGCGAACAGCCGGAAGCGGCCGAGGCGGTCGGAGATCGGGCCGATCACGAGCACCGCGAGCAGCGTGGCGGCCTGGCCGATGAGCATCAGCAGGCCCATCGTGGCGACCACCTCGCCCTTGGGGATCTTGATGAAGTCCTCAAGGAGGAAGAGGTTGAAGGTGAAGATGACGAAATATCCGAGCATGACGCCGAAGCGCGACACGAAGGCCCAGGTGAAGTCCGGAGTCCTCAGCGGCCGTACGAACCCGGCCAGGAACGCGCCCAGCCTGAACGGCTCGCGCGCCATCCCCACCGAGGACGTGTCCGGCGTCGCGACCACGACCAGCACAGCCGCGACCAGCAGCAGCGCCATCGCCACGTAGTACGCCCCGCCGGCGGCCAGCTGCGGGAACACGATGAACATGATCGCCGCCGCGATCGTGGCCAGCGGCGTGCCGAGCCCGAACAGGCCGGAGTAGGTGCCGTACCGGCTCGGCGGGACCCGGTCGGGCAGGATCGCGGTCATGGCGGCCTGATAGCCGTTCATGATGGTCTGCACGCCCGCCCAGCTGATGCCGAGCATGAGCACGCTGCCCACGCCGGCCTGCGCGAACAGGGCGAGCACGCCGAGCAGGACGCAGCCGAGTATCCACGGCGAACGGCGGCCGAAGCGCGATCTGGTCCGGTCGGAGATCTGGCCGAAGACGGGGTTGGCGAGGGTGGCCATGAGCGGGCCGATCGAGTTGGCCAGGCCCAGCGCGGCCACGTCGTTGACGCCGGTGATGCGCTGCACGTGCACGGGCAGGACGAACGCGCCCACACTCATCCACAGGAACATGACGGCGACGTTGGCCAGCGGAAGCGTCAGGTAGAGCGGCCCGACGCGCCGGGTGTCCCTGAGCGCGCCACTCAGAGTTTCAGCCATGGGGGGACCTTTCGGAGCACTGGTGATACGTATCACCGACGATTGCTCTGGACTGTAGGTCGCAGGGGAAGGGCTGACAAGACGCGCGTCCAACTCGTTACGCGCCCTGCGGCGGCCTCAGGCGCTGGCCCGGGCCACCAGCCGGGGCTCGAACCGGGCGACGACCTCGCCGGCCACGGACGGCCGCACGCCGCGGACGATCCCGTCGATCTCGCCCGCCAGGTCGGCCGGGCTCGCGGTGGCGTCGAAGTGCACGCTGGTCAGCCGGGGCCGCATGAGCGTGCAGATCGGCAGGTCGTCGGCGCCGACCACGGCGACGTCGCCGGGGACCCGCAGACCGGCGTCCTGCAACGCGCTGATCAGCAGCATCGCGTACTCGTCGTTGTAGGCGAAGACGCCGTCGGGCAGGTCGCCCGCGCGGACGACCCGCCCCGCCTCCTCCTCGGAGAAGGCCAGGTCGATGCGCGCGGCCCCGGGGACGACCTCCCGCACCCCCGCCAGCCGGGCCCGCCCCATGGCGTCGATGCCCTCTTCCCGGGGAACGACGGCCGCCAGCCGCCGGCTGCCCCGTTCGACCAGGTGGCGGGCCGCCACGGCGCCGAGGGCCCGGTGGTCGAACACCACGGCCGGCACCAGGGGCGAGGGCTGGTCGGACAGGCCGATGACGGCCCGGACGCCCGAGGCGTGCAGCAGCTCCACAGCGGGCCTGGTCAACCGGGCGGCCTCGACGAGGACGGCCGAGGGCCGCAGGGCGAGCCAGCTCCTGGCCGCCGCCACGCCCTTGAGGGCGCGTTCGCCGTACTGGACGAGGGTGTAGCCGCGGGCCCTGAACTCCTCCTCCAGCTCTTCGGACACCTGCTGCGCCAGCCGGCCCGTCCTGGCCCGTGACAGCGGCATGAGCACGATGTCGCTGCGGCCCGTACGCAGCGCGCGGGCGGCGGCGTCGGGCACGTAGCCCAGCCGGGCGGCGGCGTCGCGGACCCGTCTGCGGGTCTCCTCGCTCACCCGGGCGTGGGGGTTGTCGGTGAGCACGTAGGAGACCGTGGCCTGCGAGACCCCCGCGGCCCTGGCCACGTCGACGCTGGTCGGCGGGCGGTCCCCCCTTGTCGTGTTCACGGGGTGGATGGTATCAACTGCTTATACGTATAAGCAGGAGAGGTTGCCGCATGAAGCTGCACACTCGTGAATGGGGGTCGGGCGACCGCCTGGCCGTCCTCGTCCACGGCATCATGGCCGACTCGCGATGCTGGTGGCGGGTGGGCCCCGAGCTGGCCGCGCGCGGCTACCGGGTCATCGCCGTCGATCTCCCCGGCCACGGCGAGAGCCCCCGCGCCGACGCCTATCCGCCCGAGCTGTTCGCCTCGTCGCTGGCGGAGTCGGTGCCCGCGCGCCCCGAGCTGGCCATCGGGCACTCCCTCGGCGGCCTCACGCTCGGCCTCGCCGTCGAACGGCTCATGCCCGGACGGGCGATCTACTCCGACCCGGCCTTCCGCCTGCCGACGCCGGAGAGCGGCGCGCTGGAGTCGATGGCGGACTTCACCGACGAGACCGGCGAGCTGATCGCCGCCCTGCACCCCGGCTTCTCGGCCGAGGAGGTGGCGGTCGAGGTCGAGATGCTCGCGCGCTGGGACCGCGGGTCGGCGCTGTCGCTCGTCGAGGCGTCGGGCATGGACTTCACGCCCGCGCCCGTCGTGCCGTCGCTGGTGCAGGTGGCCGACCCGAGTTTCCTGGTGCCGCCGGCGTTCCAGGAGGAGTTGCGGGGCAAGGGATTCGAGGTGCGCGTGGTCACGGGGGCCGAGCACACGATCCACCGCCACCTGTTCGAGGACTTCCTGGCGGGGCTGGAAGGCTGGATCAGACCCGCTGCCGCAGCTCGGTGAGGCGGCCGGCGACGTCGAGGCCCTTGCCGGCGGCCCAGGCGTCGTCGTGGTACGTCGCCAGGTGCCACTCGGCCGCGTCGCCCACCAGCGAGACGATCGTGCCGCTCTCGCCCCTGGCCCGCATGCGCCCGGCCAGGTCGAGCGCGGCCCACAGCGCGGTGCCGGACGAGCCGCCCACCGGCAGCCCGGTGACCTCCCTGATGTGCCTGGCCGCCGCCACGCTCGCCGCGTCGGGCACCGGCACCACCAGATCGACCAGGTCGGGCCGGAACCCCGGCTCCACGCGCGGACGGCCGACGCCCTCGATCCGCGAGGGCATGCCGGTGGCGTAGTCGGGCACGTCGAGGGTCCAGCCCGGGAAGTAGGCGGAGTTGTCGGGATCGGCGACCGCCACCCGGCAGCCGTGCTCCCCGGCCACGGCCCCCAGCGTGGCCGAGGTCGCGCCGGTGGCGGCGCCGGTCACCACCCAGTCGGGACGGACCTGGGCGAACAGCTCTTCGGCCAGGTCGTGCGGGGCGGCCCGGCCGAACTGGTCGAGGAAGTGGCCCTGGGCCTCGCCGGCCACCTCCCTGGCCGCGTCGTAGATGGCCAGGGGCGGCGTCACGAACCGGCATTCGCCGCCCAGCGCCTCGACCGCGCGGGCCCGCGCCGGGTCGCGCACGCCCGGCATGACCACGACGTAGGGCAGGCCGAGCCGCCGGGCGAACCACGCCTGCGCGACCGCCGCGTTGCCGCCGGTGGCCTCGACCACGGTGGTGCCCTCGGTGATCAGGCCGTCGAGCACGGCCCGCCGGAACAGTGCCCTGGCGTGCCGGTGCCGCAGGCTGCCCGTCGGCTGGCCGGACTCGTCCTTCAGCAGCAGGCGCACGCCCGGGACCCGGACGGGGAAGTCGATCAGCCTGGTCGGCGGCCCGGCGGCCAGCGCGTCGAGCGCGCGCGTGCTCCAGCTCACCGGACCACCATGTCAGGACGAGGTCAGGAAAGCTCCACCTGTTCGCCAGGGGCGAGCAGCACGAACCGCTCGCCGAGCCCCGCGAACGCCTTCTCCAGCGTGTCCCTGCCCTGCGTGAAGTGCGCCCACTGCTCGAAGTGCACCGGGACGACGTGCCGCGCGCCCAGGATGTCGGCGGCGGTGACGGCGTCCTCGCTGGTCAGCGTCAGGAAGCCGTCCACGAGCGGGGTGCGCGCGCCGCCCGCGAACAGCAGCGCCACGTCGATCCGCGGGAACCTGGCGGCCACGGCCCGGACGACGTCGAGCGAGGCGTTGTCGCCGCTCACGTAGACGGTGGGCAGGCCCTCGCCGCTGAGCACGAAGCCGGTGACCTCGCCCGTCAGGTGCTCGGTCCCGTCGGGGCCGTGCTGGGCGGGCACGCCGGTCACCCGCAGCGGGCCGACCTCGGTCTCGCTCCAGTTGGGCAGGGCGCGCACCGGCTCCCCGACGCGCTCGGCCGCCGAGGCGGTGGACAGCACCAGCGGCGCCGTGGCGAGGAACGCGCGGCCCGCGTCGTCGAGGTTGTCGGGGTGCTGGTCGTGCGAGAGCAGCACGGCGTCCACCGGGCCCACCTCGTCGGGGCCGAAGGCGGGGCCGGCCGTCTTCTTGAGCACCCTGGCGCCGACCGGGTGGTCGCCCGGCGCGTCGAAGGTGGGATCGACCAGCAGCCGGACGCCGCCCAGCTCGATGACGGCGGTCGGGCCACCGGCGTAACGAATCTTCATGTCCGTCAAGGACAAAGGGGCACAGATGGTTTATTCCGCACGCCGTTGAGCACCCGGGTCACCGTGCGGTGGCACAGGGCGCGGAAGTCGGGCTCGGCCATGCTCATCCGGCCGCTCAGGTACTGCTGGACCAGGCCCTGGGTGCTCGCCGTGACCGCGAGCGCGGTCTCCAGCGGGTCGTCCTCGCGCAGCACCCCCGCGCGCATGCCCTCCTCGGCCAGCGCCACCACCACGCTGAACGGCGGGCCCTGGCCGTCGCGGAAGTCGTCGGGAAAGCGGCGGGCCCGCGCCCAGGCGTCGGAGGTGAGGAAGTTGTACAGGTGGGGGCTGCCGAGCGCGAAGTCGAGGAAGTCGTCGAGCGCCGCCATGATGCGCTGCTCCAGGTCGCCCGTGCCGGGCCTGCGGGCCCACGCCTCGGCCAGCTCGCGGGCGGCGGCGTCGGCGACGGCGCGCAGCAGCGCGTCCCTGTTGGGGAAGTGCCGGTAGATGGCCATGGCGGTGACGCCCACGGCCTCGCCGACGCGCCGCATGCTGACGGCGTCGGCGCCCTCCTCCAGGAGGATGCGCCGGGCCACGGCCTCGATGCGCGCGGCCGTCCCTGGTTCGGTCACGTTTACAGTGTATACAGACGGAGTGCGCCCGGCGCCCGCTCCGGCACGGCGGGCCGGCGCGGAGCCACCGGCGGCAGCCGGACGTACGGCGAGCCCGTGGCGGGCCTGGGATCGGGGTCGCCGGCGTTGGGCCACAGGGACATGGCCCGCTCGGCCTGCGCGGTGATGGTGAGCGACGGGTTCACCCCGAGGTTGGCCGACACCGCCGAGCCGTCCACGACGTGCAGCCCCTCGTGGCCGTAGACGCGGTGGTAGGCGTCGATCACGCCGGTCTCGGGCGAGTCGCCGATCACGCAGCCGCCGAGGAAGTGGGCCGTCGTCGGGATGTCGAACAGGTCGAGCCAGGTGCCGCCGGGCACCCCGCCGATCTCGGCCGCCGCGTGCCGGACGGCCTCGTGCCCGGCCGGGATCCAGGTCGGGTTGGGCTCGCCGTGGCCGCGGGCCGAGCGCAGCCCCCAGCGGGTGCGCCGGATGGTGATCGAGTTGTCCTTGGCCTGCATGACCAGCGCGATGACGGTCCGTTCCGACCAGCGGCGCAGGTCGAGCAGTCGCAGCGCCTCCAGGGGCCGCGCGGCGATCTCCCGGAACAGCGCCGGCCACCTCGGCTGGCCGCCGTCCACGAGCAGGGTGCGCAGCAGGCCCATGGCGTTGGAGCCGTCGCCGTAACGCACGGGCTCGATGTGGGTCTCGGCGTCGGGGTGGATGGAGGAGGTGATGGCCACGCCCCTGTTGAGCTTCTCGCCGCCCGCCGACGTGCGCTCGAAGCCGAGCAGGGCCTCGGAGTTGGTCCTGGTCAGCGTGCCGAGCCTGGGCGACAGGCCGGGCAGGTCGCCGGTGGCGCGCAGCTTGTGCAGCAGGCGCTGGGTGCCGTACGTGCCGGCCGCGAAGATCACCTGCTTGGCCGTGAACGAACGGCGGCGCAGCGCCGACCCCGTCCGGCGGGCGACGACCCGGTAGCCGCCGGAGGGCAGCGGGCGCACCGAGGTGACCGTGCACTCGGCGTAGACCCGGGCGCCCGCCCGCTCGGCCAGGTGGAGGTAGTTCTTGACCAGCGTGTTCTTGGCGCCGTGGCGGCAGCCGGTCATGCACTGCCCGCACTCGATGCAGCCGCGCCGCCGCGGCCCCGCGCCGCCGAAGTACGGGTCGACGCCGTCCTCGCCGAAGTAGACCCCGACCGGGGCCAGGTGGAAGGTGTCGCCCACGCCCATCTTCTCGGCGACCCGGCGCATGACGTCGTCGGCCCGGGTGAAGGTGGGGTTCGTGACCGCGCCGAGCATGCGTCTGGCCTGGTCGTAGTGGGGGGCGAGCTCCGACTTCCAGTCGGTGATGCCGGCCCACTGCGGGTCGCGGAAGAACGGGTCGAGCGGCTCGTAGAGGGTGTTGGCGTAGACCAGCGACCCGCCGCCCACCCCGGCCCCGGCCAGCACCATCACGCCGGTGCCGCGCTCGCCGCGCAGCACGTGGATGCGCTGGATGCCCTTCATGCCGAGCCAGGGCGCCCACAGGAAGTCGCGCAGCTTCCACGAGGTGGCCGGCAGCGTGGACTCGTCGAACCGGCGGCCCGCCTCCAGCACGCCTACCTTGTACCCCTTCTCGCTCAGCCGCAGCGCCGAGACGCTGCCGCCGAACCCCGACCCGATGACCAGAACGTCGAACGTCACTTGATCCGCAGCTTCCGCATCGCCTTGAGGGTGCCGGCCAGGACGTCGGCCCACGTCTCGTACGTCAGGTCGAAGGGCGGCTCGAAGCCCAGCCAGGACGCCTGCGAGGCCACGGTCTTGGACTCGGTGTAGCGCAGCAGGCCCTCCGCGCCGTGCCGGCGCCCGAGACCCGACGCCTTCATGCCGCCCATGGGCGCGTCGTAGGAGGCGTAGGCCGAGCCGTACCCCTCGTTGATGTTGACCGTGCCGGCCTTGACGCGGGCGGCCAGGGCGCGGCCGCGGGCCGGGTCGGTGGTCCAGATGGAGGCGTTCAGGCCGTAGATGGTGTCGTTGGCCAGCTCGATCGCCTCCTCCGCCGAGTCGAAGGGGTAGAGGGCGACCACGGGCCCGAACGTCTCGTTGCGGCACAGGTCCATGTCGTCGCGCACGCCGGTGAGCACGGTCGGCTCGTAGAACAGCGGGCCGAGGTCGGGCCTGGCCCGGCCGCCGGTCAGCACGGTCGCGCCCTTGGCCACGGCGTCGTCCACGTGGGCGCTGACCGCGTCGAGCTGGCGTTGCGAGGTGAGCGAGCCCATCTGGACCGACCAGTCGTGGCCCGCGCCGAGCTTGAGGTTGCCGACCTGCCTGACCAGGCGCGCGGCGAAGTCGTCGAACACGGACGCGTGCACGTACAGCCGCTCGATGGACAGGCAGAGCTGGCCGGCGTTGGTGAAGCAGGCCCGGATCGCCCCCTGGACGGCGAGCGGCACGTCGGCGTCTTCGAGCACCACCATCGGGTTCTTGCCGCCGAGCTCCAGCGAGCAGCCGATGAGCCGCTTGGCCGCCTCCTCGGCGATCTTCCTGCCGCCCCTGGTCGAACCCGTGAACGCGACGTAGTCGGCGTCGTCGAGCAGGGCGTCGCCGATCTCGGCGGGCTCGCCCAGCACGACCTGCCAGATCTCGCGCGGCATGCCCAGCTCGGCCAGCAGGTCGATGGTCCACAACGTGGACATGGCAGTCTGGGTGTCCGGCTTGTGCACCAGCGCGTTGCCGGCCAGCAGCGCCGGCACGGCGTCGGTGACGCCGAGCGAGAGCGGGTAGTTCCACGGGGAGATCAGCGCGACCACGCCCTTGGGCTGGCGCAGCTCGGTCACCCGGGTGGCGCCGGGGAAGATGCCCTTGCGGGTGCGCGGCGCGAGCAGGCCGGACGCCCGCCGCGCGTAGTAGAGGCTGCACCCGGCGACGTCGAGCACCTCCTCGAAGGCGTGCTTGCGGGCCTTGCCGGTCTCGTTCTGGACGATGTCGAGGATCTCGTCCCTGCGGTCGAGGATGGCGTCGTGCAGCAGCAGGAACGGTCTGGCCCGCGCCGCGGCGGGCCTGGCAGCCCACTCGGCCTGGGCGGCCCTGGCTCGCTCGTAGGCCAGGCGTACGTCGTCGGCCGTGGAAATGGGCAGCTCGGCGAGCGGCTCGCCGGTGAAGGGGGCGGTGATCTCCCGGGTCTTGCCGCTGGACGTGACGTGCATGCCCGAAGGATATTCCGCTCGGCTACCGGCGGGTAGTTTTTGCGGATTCGCGGGGTGGGGTCAGAATCCTCTTATGCCATCGTTCGCTCCGCTACGCCCGGGAGATCCGGCGAGTCTGGCCGGCATGGATCTCCTCGGCAGGCTTGGCGAGGGCGGCCAGGGCGTCGTCTACCTCGCGAAAGATCATTCCGGCGCGCACGTCGCCGTCAAGTTGCTGCGTCCCGACCTGTCCGGCGACGACGTGAGCGTCGAACGGTTCCTGCGCGAGGTCCAGGTGGCCCAGCAGGTGGCGCCGTTCTGCACCGCGGCCGTCCTCGGCACCGGCGTCGAGCTGGACCGGCCGTTCATCGTCAGCGAGTTCATCGAAGGGCCCTCGCTGCAGCGGGTGGTGCAGGAGGAGGGGCCGCGCACCGGATCCACGCTGCACCGGCTGGCCATCGGCACCGCGACCGCGCTGGCCGCCATCCACCAGGCCGGCATCGTCCACCGCGACTTCAAGCCCGCCAACGTCATCCTGGGCGCGGACGGCCCGCGGGTGATCGACTTCGGCATCGCGCGGGCGCTCAACGCGACCTCGACGATCAGCAGCATGGTCGTGGGCACGCCGTCGTACATGCCGCCCGAGCAGATCATGGGCCACACCGTCGGGCCGGCCGCCGACATGTTCTCGTGGGCCAGCGCCATGGTCTACGCGGCGTCGGGGCGGGCGCCGTTCGGCAGCGACACCATGCCCGCGGTGATCAACCGGGTCCTCAACCAGCAGCCCGACCTGGGCGTGCTCGACGGCGCGCTGCGCGACGTCGTGGCCGCGTGCCTGGCCAAGGACCCGGCGCAGCGGCCGACGGCCGAGCAGGTGATCATGCGCCTGCTCCAGCACCCGATGCCGGCGAACTCGCCCATCCTCGCCGCGGCCGCCGCCGAGGCCGTCCCCGCCGGGCCGCCCAGGACCGGACCGGTGGCGGGGCCGATGACGGCGCCGCCCCAGCAGCAACCGCAGGGACCGCCACAGGGACCGCCGCACGGGCCGCCGCCGCACGGGCCGATGACCGGGCCGGTGCCCGGGGGCCCGCAGCCGTACCCGCAGCAGCAGTGGCACCCGCCCGGCCCGTACGCGCAGCCCACCCACCCGGGCGTCCAGCCCCGGCGGCCGGCCGGGAAGAGCAGGGCGCCGCTCATCATCGGGGCCACGCTGGGCGTCGCCTTACTCGTGCTGGCCGGGCTCGTCGTGATCATCACCAACAACAGGACGACCCTGGCCGCCGACGGCGGCGTCACGACGCCCGCGTCCGCCCGGCCGTCCGGGCGCAGCGTTCCGCCCGCCACGCCGTCGGTCGCGCCGGTCTCCGTCCCCAAGGAGGGGCCGCGCAAGGCGCTGCCCGGCGCCGCGATCGGCCTCTACGAGAACGCCTCCGACGCGATCGTCCTGACCTCCTACGAGATCTACGACAAGAAGAAGGACGACTGGGTCGACCACGCCAGGGACTCGCTGCGCGGGCCGTTCCGCAAGTACGCCGGCAACTGGGAGTCGAACGTCTCCCCCGGTGGCCGCTACCTGGCCACCCGCGGCCGCAAGTACACCGACGACAACCACGACTACATCATCGTCAGCGACCGCCAGACGGGCGAGCGCACCACGATCAAGACCGTCCGCGGCCCGCTGATCGCCAGCATCCGCAGCTGGTCCGAGGACGGCTCCAAGATCCTGCTCAACATCGAGCGGAAGAGCGGCGACACCTGGACCTACCCGGGCTTCGTCATCGTGGACGTCGCCACGAAGAAGGCCGGAATCGTCATGGTGGACGACTCCGCCGTCCGCAAGACCGCCTTCGGCTGGGACGGCGAGGGCGCGGGCGTGATCAACATCTACGGCCCGGAGAAGAACCGCAGCCTGCGCTTCTTCGACGCCGACGGCAAGGCCACCCGCGACCTGCGCTCGGTCGGCAAGCTCCCCGCCGGCACCCAGGACGTCTTCTCCCCCTCGGGCGAGTCGCTCCTGTCCGAGTGCCCCAACGGCAGCGACGGCGACACCTGCGTGTGGGACGTCAAGTCGGGCGACCGCACGCACAAGTTCACCTCCGACTGCGACAAGGTGCTCGGCTGGTACGACGACACCCACCTCTACTGCTGGGAGCAGGACAACAACACCAAGGACGAGATCCAGGTCGTCGACCTCAAGGGCACCCTGCTCCGCAGGATCCTCGACGTGCCCGGCGACGTCGACTTCAGCCCGGTCTTCACCGCCAACCCGGCCAAGGGCTCCTGAACCATCCGGCCCGCGCAGCCGTCATGGAGGTCATGAAGACGCTGTTCCGTACGGCCGTGACCGCCGCGGCCCTCGCCATGGCCACGACGGCCTGCACCTCGGCGGCCACGGGCCAGGCGCCCGTGCCGAAGGTCACGCTCGACGCCGTCCGCCTGGTCGCCTACGACAGTTGCGACGACATGCTGTCGGGCCTGCGGGAGCACGCCGCGGAGAACGTCGGCCCGTGGGGCTTCGGCGGCCCGCAGATCATGTACATGGAGGACACCGCCGCCACCGCCAGGGCGAAGACCACCTCCAACACCCCGGACCACTCCACCACGAACGTGCACGAAGCGGGCGTGGACGAGCCCGACCTGGTCAAGACCGACGGCAACCGGATCGTCACGGTCGTGGACGGCACCCTGCGGATCATCGACACGGCGACCAGGAAGGTCACCGCGTCGGTCAAGCTCACCAAGAAGGACGAGCCCACCTTCACCCCCGCCGACCTGCTGCTCTCCGGCGACCGCGCGCTGGTGCTGTTCCGCGGCGGCGACATCATGGTGAAGTCCTTCGCGCCGCCCGGCGAGACCCGTTACGTCGTGGTCGACCTGGCCGGGCAGCCGAAGGTGCTGAGCACGATCCGGGCGCAGGGCTCGTACGTGGACGCCCGGATGATCGGCTCCACGGTCCGGCTCGTCACCCGCAGCCAGCCCGACATCACCTTCCCCGAGCCCAAGAGCCCGGACGCCACCGAGGCCGACCGCAAGAAGGCCAACCAGGACGTCGTACGGCGGGCGCCGCTGTCCGCCTGGCTGCCCACGGTCGAGATCACCGGCGGGTCCGGCGCGGTCAGGAAGGACACGGTCAAGTGCGAGCGGGTCAGCCACCCCGCCGACTACACCGGCACCTCGCTGCTCACCGTGCACACCATCGACCTGGCCCAGGACGTCGCCGCGACCGGCACCGAGCCCATCAGCCTGGCCGCCGACGGCGACACCGTCTACGGCAGCGGCAAGAGCCTGTACGTCGCCAGCAACCCCCGCTGGTGGTTCCCGGTGGTCACCGAGCCGATGCCGGTCGAGCCCGTGCCGACGGCCACCGACGGGGCGGCCCCGGCCGTCGAGCCCACCCCGAGCGACCCGGCCGTGACGAGCAGCGCCCCGGCCACGCCCGCCACGCCGGCCACCTCCGAGCCTGTGCCCGACCCCACTCCGACGGCGCCGCCCGAGGAGACCGAGGTCCACCGGTTCGACATCAGCGCCGCCGGCGCCCCCTCGTACGTGGCCTCCGGCAAGGTCCCCGGCCGCCTGCTGAACCAGTACTCGCTGTCGGAGTACGAGGACCACCTCCGCGTCGCCACCACCCTCACCTCCGCCGACGGCAAGAACAGCGCCAGCAGCGTGTACGTGCTCGACGCCGCCACCATGGCCAAGGTCGGCGAGGTCGGCGGCCTCGGCAAGGGCGAGCGCATCTACTCGGTCCGGTTCATCGGCCCGGTGGGCTACGTCGTGACGTTCAAGCAGGTGGACCCGCTCTACACGCTCGACCTGCGCGACCCGGCCGCCCCCAAGGTGACCGGCGAGCTGAAGATCACCGGCTACTCGGCCTACCTGCACCCCGGCGCGGACGGCAGGCTGATCGGCATCGGCCAG
Organism: Nonomuraea sp. NPDC005692; assembly: GCF_040631115.1. Taxonomy (NCBI): domain Bacteria; kingdom Bacillati; phylum Actinomycetota; class Actinomycetes; order Streptosporangiales; family Streptosporangiaceae; genus Nonomuraea; species Nonomuraea sp. NPDC005692. The sequence goes on from NZ_JBEXYU010000030.1 coordinate 68,873, forward strand.
GAGGCCAGCGACAAGGGCAGGACGCTCGGCACGCAGGTCTCGCTGTTCGACGTCAGCGACCCGGCCGCCCCGCGCAGGCTGTCGCAGCTCTTCCAGAAGGAGTCGGGCTCCGAGGCCGAGTGGGACCCGCACGCGTTCCTGTACTGGCCGAAGACCGGGCTGTCGGTGCTCCCGCTGATGACCCCCAAGGAGTCGGGCGCGCTCGTGCTGAAGATCGACGACTCGGCCGTGACGAAGCTCGGCATGATCAAGCACCCCACGCACCAGGACAAGGACTACGCCTACCAGCCCGGCATCCAGCGCTCGATCATCATCGGCGACGCCCTCTGGACGCTGTCCTGGGACGGCCTCCAGGTCAACGACGCCACGACGCTGGCCCGTCAGGCGTGGATCCCGCTGCGCTGACCCGCTGTGAGGGCGGGTGACCGGTCCGCCGGAACGGTCACCCGCGCTCCGGCGCGACCACGGGCACGATCTCCGGGGCGCCCAGCCGGATGGCGTCGGCCTCCTGGTCGGAGTCCTGCTCCTGCGAGCGCCGCTCGGCCTCGACGCGTTTGGTGTAGTACTCCACCTCGCGCTTCACCTGCTCGGCGTCCCAGCCGAGCGGCCCGGCCAGCAGCTCGGCGGCCTCCTGCGCCACGGCCAGCCCGCGGTGGAAGGTCTCGATGGAGATGTGCGTGCGCCTGGTCAGCACGTCGTTGAGGTGCCTGGCGCCCTCGTGGGTGGCGGCGTGGACGATCTCGGCCCGCAGGTAGTCGTCGGCCCCGGCCAGCGGCCGGCCCAGCGACGGATCGTGCTCGATCAGCTCCAGCACCTCGTCGATGAGCGAGCCGTAGCGCTGGAGCAGGTGCTCGATGCGGGCGACGTGCAGGCCGGCGGAGTGGGCGAGGCGGTAGCGGGAGTTCCACAACGCCTGGTAGCCCTCGGCCCCGGCCAGCGGGATACGGTCGGTGCACGAGCGCGGCACCCGCTGGTCGAGCCCGTGCGCCACCGCGTCCACCGCGTCGCGGGCCATGACCCGGTACGTCGTGTACTTCCCGCCGGCGATCATCACCAGCCCCGGCACCGGATGCGCCACGACGTGCTCGCGCGACAACTTCGACGTCTGGTCGGACTCCCCCGACAGCAGCGGACGCAGCCCGGCGTAGACGCCCTCGACGTCGTCGCGGGTCAGCGGCACCGACAACACGGCGTTGACGTGGTCGAGCAGGTAGTCGATGTCGGCCCGGGAGGCCGCCGGATGGCCCTTGTCGAGCGTCCACTCGGTGTCGGTGGTGCCGATGATCCAGTGGCGGCCCCACGGGATCACGAACAGCACCGACTTCTCCGTGCGCAGGATGATGCCGGTGCGGGAGTGGATGCGGTCGCGCGGCACCAGCAGGTGGATGCCCTTGGAGGCCCGTACGTGGATCTGGCCGCGCCCGCCGACCAGCTCCTGGATGTCGTCGGTCCACACGCCCGTGGCGTTGACGACCTGCTGGGCGCGTACGTCGAACTCGGCGCCGGTCTCCAGGTCGCGCGCCCGCACGCCGGTGACCCGCTCGCCCTCCCGCAGGAACCCGACCACCTGGGCACGGGGCGCGATCCGGGCGCCGTACGTGGCGGCGGTGCGCAGCATGGTCATCACGTAGCGGGCGTCGTCGACCTGGGCGTCCCAGTACTGGACGGCGCCGGTGAGTGCGCTCTTCTTCAGCGCCGGGGCCAGCCGCAACGCCCGTGACCTGGACAGGTGCCGATGCCCCGGCACCCCGCGGGTGAGCCCGGAGGCGAAGCCGAGCGTGTCGTAGAGCGCCACGCCGGCTCCCACGTAGGGGCGTTCCCAGCCGAAGTGGGTCATCGGGAACAGGAACGGCACCGGCCGGACGAGGTGCGGCGCCAGGCGCTGGAGCAGCAGCGCCCGCTCCTGCAGCGCCTCGCGCACCAGGTCGAAGTTGAGCTGCTCCAGGTAGCGCAGGCCACCGTGGATGAGCTTGGACGAGCGCGACGAGGTGCCGGAGGCGAAGTCGCGGGCCTCCAGCAGGGCCACGTCGAGGCCCCGGGTCGCGGCGTCGAGCGCGGTGCCCGCCCCCACCACGCCGCCGCCGACCACGACCACGTCGAACTCCTGGGCGGACATCTCCGCCAGCGCCGCCGCGCGCTCGGTGGGCCCGAGCCGGGCCACGCTCCTACCCGCCGTCATCGTCTCCCCTTGCGTCGACTGCGGTCAGTACCTACCCGTACGCCCGGTTCCATGTAACGCAAGGGACGGCTCAGGCGCGTACGACCTTGACACCCGCCTCGGTGAGCCGGCCGGTGAGCTCGTCGGAGAGCCGTTCGTCGGTGACCAGCGTGTCGATCTGCTCGATCGGGCAGATGCGGGAGAAGGCCCGCCGGCCCACCTTGGAGGAGTCGGCCACCACGACGACCTGGGCGGCCCGGCTGATCAGCAGGTTGTTCACGCTGGCCTCGCCCTCGTGGTGGGCCGAGGCGCCCAGCTCGACGTCGATCGCGTCGACGCCGAGGAAGGCCACGTCGAGGGTGACCTGTTCGAGCACGCCCGAGGCCAGCGGCCCGATCAGCTCGTACGACTGCTGCCTGGCCACCCCGCCGGTGACCACGATCTTGACGTGCTGCCGCACGGTCAGCTCGGCGGCGATGTTCAGGGCGTTGGTGACGATCGTGAACCCGCTCTCCAGCGTGGACAGCGTGGCGAGGGTGCGGGCCAGCTCGGAGGTCGTGGTGCCGCCGTTGAGCCCGACCACGGCCCCCGGGCTGACCAGGTCGGCCGCCGCGGCCGCTATGCGGTGCTTCTCGTCGGCGTGCCTGGCCGTCTTGTAACGCAGCGGCAGGTCGTAGCTGACGCTCTGGGCGACGGCTCCGCCGCGCGTGCGCATGAGCATCTGCTGCTGGGCGAGCTGGTCGAAGTCACGCCGGATCGTGGCGGTCGAGACGTCGAGCGCCTGGGCGGCCTCCTCCACCGACAGCCTGCCCTCCTGGGCGAGCAGCTCCAGGATGGCGTTCCAGCGGTCGTAGCGGGACACGAAGCCTCCAATGAGATCCCTACGGGATCAAGCGTGGCACAGGCAGGGAGGCGAGAGCGACCACTGCACAAAACTGCGCTTTTACTGTATAAAAAAGGCAGAAACAAACACCAACGTGGAGGAACGCGGTGACCACCCATACCGAAGCCGAGATCGAGTCCCAGCCGTCCTGCTGGCGCCGCGCGGTGGCCGACGTGCCCGCAAGCGCGCTGCCCGAGCCCGGCGAGCGGGTGGCCGTCGTCGGCTGCGGCACGTCATGGTTCATCGCGATGGCCTACGCCACGCTGCGCGAGCAGGCCGGGCTGGGCGAGACCGACGCGTTCGCCGCCTCCGAGGCGCCGATCGGCCGCTCGTACGACAGGGTGCTCGCGCTGACCCGGTCCGGCACCACGACCGAGGTGCTGGAGCTGCTGTCCAGGACGAGCGCCCGTAAGACGGCCATCACCGCCGACCCGAAGACGCCGGTCATGACGGCCGCCGACGAGGTCATCGTGCTCGACTACGCCGACGAGACATCCGTCGTGCAGACCCGCTTCGCCACCACCCAGCTCGCCATGCTCCGTGCCAGCCTCGGCGAGGACCTGACCGGCGCGATCGCCGACGCCGAGCGGGCCCTGGCCGAGCCGCTGCCCGCCGAGCTCGTCGAGGCCGAGCAGTTCAGCTTCCTCGGCAACGGCTGGTCGGTCGGCCTGGCCCAGGAGGCCGCGCTCAAGATGCGCGAGGCGTCCCGGTCGTGGACGGAGGCGTACCCGGCGATGGAGTACCGGCACGGCCCGATCAGCATCGCGGGCCCCGGCCGCGTCACGTGGATGCTCGGCACCGCCCCCGAGGGCCTGCGCGAGCAGGTCGAGGCGACCGGCGGCACGTTCTTCGAGAGCGGCCTCGACCCCATGGCCGAGCTGGTGCGCGCCCAGCGGGTGGCGGTCGCGCGGGCCTTCGCCCGTGGGCTGAACCCCGACGAGCCCATGCACCTCACGCGATCTGTGATCCTTTCTTCATGAGCCTTACTCTCGCCGATGCCCGGATCGTGACCCCCGAAGGGGTGCACGAAGGGTGGCTGACCATCGAAGACGGCCGCATCACGCATGTCGGCCACGGATCGGCCCCCAGCCCCGGCCTGAGCCTCGGGGGGCGGCACGTCGTCCCCGGGTTCGTCGACATCCACAACCACGGCGGCGCGGGCGGGTCGTTCCCGACCGGCGACCAGGACAAGGCCCGCGACGCCGTGGCCCTGCACCGGCGGCACGGCACGACCACGATGATGGCCAGCCTGGTCACCGACGCGCTCGACGAGCTGTCCAGGGCCGCCTCCTCGCTGGCCGAGCTGTGCGAGGAGGGGCTGCTGGCGGGCATCCACTTCGAGGGGCCGTACATCGCCAAGGCCCGCTGCGGCGCGCACAACCCCGCCCTGCTGCGCGAGCCGTCGCCGCAGGAGCTGTCGGGGCTGGTCAAGGCCGCGCGCGGGCACGCGCGCATGGTCACCGTCGCCGCCGAGCTGCCCGGCGGGCTCGACACGATCCGCACGGCCGTCGGCGAGGGCCTGATCGCGGCGCTCGGCCACAGCGACGCCGACTACGACCAGGCGATCGCCGCCATCGAGGCGGGCGCCACCGTCGCCACCCACCTCTACAACGCGATGCCGCAGCTCGGCCACCGCGCGCCCGGCCCGATCGCCGCCCTGCTGGAGGACGAGCGCGTCACGGTCGAGCTGGTCAACGACGGTGTCCACGTGCACGCGGCGATGTTGCGCCTGGCCTACGAGGTGGCCGGTCCCGGCCGGACGGTGCTGATCACCGACGCGATGGCGGCCACGGGCCTCGGCGACGGCGACTACGTGCTCGGCCCCATGCGGGTGCGCGTGACCGACGGCGTGGCCAGGCTGGTCGAGGGCGGCTCGATCGCGGGCTCCACCCTCACCATGGACGCCGCCTTCCGCCGCGGCGTGCGGGAGCTCGGCATGTCGCTGCCGGACGCGGTCCAGGTGGCCTCGCTGACCCCCGCCAGGGTGCTCGGCCTGGCCGAGGAGATCGGTTCGATCGCCGTCGGCAAGGCGGCCGACCTGGTGGTGCTCTCCGGCGAGCTGGAGGTCGACGGCGTGATGAAGAACGGCGACTGGATCTCGGAGCCCTGATGATCATCACCGTGACGCTCAACGCCGCGCTCGACGTGACCTACGAGGTCCCGTCCGTCGCCTGGGACGGCGTCAACCGGGTCGGCGCCGTCCACCGGCGCGCCGGCGGCAAGGGCGTCAACGTGGCCCGCGTGCTGGCCGCCCTCGGCCAGGAGGTCCTGGTCACGGGGCTGGCGGGCGGGCCCACGGGGCGCGCGATCGAGCACGACCTGCGGGCCGCCGGGCTGCCCGCCGCGCTGACCGGCATCGCCGCCGAGTCCCGCACCACGCTGGTGGTCTCCGAGCCGAATGGGGCCACGCTGTTCAACGAGCCCGGCCCCGAGGTGACGGCGGCCGAGCTGGCCGCGTTCGTGGAGCGGTACACGTCGCTGCTGGCCGGCGCCGACGCGGTGGTGGTCTCCGGCAGCGTGCCGCGCGGCGTCCCCGCCGACGTCTACGCGACGCTGGCCGCCGTCGCCGCCCGCGCGGGCGTGCCGGCCATCGTCGACGCCGACGGCGATCCGCTGCGGCGCGCCCCGGAGGGCCGTCCGGCCGTCGTCAAGCCCAACGCCGAGGAGCTGGCCAGGGCGGTTCCCGGCGGCACCCCCGAGGAGGGCGCCCAGGCGCTGCGCGAGCGGGGGGCCGAGGCCGTGGTCGTCTCCATGGGCGCCGACGGGCTGCTCGCGGTGACCGGCGAGGGCACGTTCCGGGCCCGGATGCCCTACACCGTGCGCGGAAACCCGACCGGGGCCGGCGACTCGCTGGTCGCCGGGCTGGCGCTGGGCCTGGTCGAGGGCTCCCCGTGGCCCGACCGGCTGCGGCGGGCCGCGGCGCTGGGCGCGGCCGCCGTGGCCGCACCGGTCGCCGGCGACTTCGACGGCGAGGTCTACGCCGACATACACCCCCAGATCATCATCACGTAAGGAGCTCGTCATGGCCCTCGCCGGAATAGGCGACATCGTCCGGCAGTCCCCCGCAGGGGTGGGCGCGTTCAACGTGATCCAGTTGGAGCACGCCACCGCGATCGTGGCCGGCGCCGAGGCGCTCGGCCTGCCGGTCGTGCTGCAGATCAGCGAGAACTGCGTGCGCTACCACGGCGCGCTCGAACCCGTCGCGCTGGCCGCGCTGGCCGTCGCGCGCCGCGCGGAGGTGCCGGTCGCGGTCCACCTCGACCACGCCACCGACCGCGCGCTGGTGGAGGAGGCGGTCACGCTGGGCCTCGGCTCGGTGATGTACGACGCCTCCGCCCTGCCCGACGAGGAGAACGTGGCCGCCACGGCCGAGGTGGCGGCCTGGTGCCACGAGCGCGGCGTCTGGGTGGAGGCCGAGCTCGGCGAGGTCGGCGGCAAAGACGGCGTGCACGCGCCCGGCGCCCGCACCAAGCCCCACGAGGCGGTCGACTACGTCGCCAGGACCGGCGTCGACGCGCTCGCCGTGGCCGTCGGCACCTCGCACGCCATGACCACCAAGGACGCCGTGCTCGACCTGGAGCTCATCGCCGAGCTGCGGGCGGCGGTGCCGGTGCCGCTGGTGCTGCACGGCTCGTCCGGCGTGCCCGACGACGTGCTGCGCGAGGCCGTACGCAACGGCATGAAGAAGATCAATATCGCCACCCACCTGAACAAGGCGTTCACCCGGGCCGTACGCGACTACCTGGCCCACGACGAGCGGGTGGTCGACTCCCGCAAATACCTCAACGCGGGCCGCGACGCCGTGGCCCGCGAGGTGAGTCACCTGCTGGGCGTGCTCACCGGCTGAGCTCCTTGCGCATCACCACGGCCGACCGGCCGTCGAGGTCGGCCCGGCCGATCTCGGCGTAGCCGAGCGAGGTGTACAGCGCGATGTTCGAGGCCATCTTGACGTTGGTGTAGAGGCGCAGGGCGGGCAGGCCGAGCCGGGCGGCCTCCCGCTCGGCGTAGGCCAGCAGGCCCCGGCCGATGCCTCTGCCGTGCAGGTCGGGCCGGACCGCCACGTTGTCGACCAGCAGCGTGCCCTCCTCGGGGATGAGCACGACCAGCCCTTCCAGGCCGTCGGTGACGTGCACCCGGCCGGCGCCGATGAGGGCCGCGTAGTCGGCCTCCATGGGCAGCGGCCGCGTCCCGATGATCTCGGCCCATGGCTGGTAGGCGTCATGGACGAGTTGCTCGACGGCGGCCCTGTCGGCCTCCTGCGCCAGTCTCATGCCTCCAATGATCGCAGCACCCTCTCGACCTGACGATCGAAGGTGCCGGGGGGATTGCGCGGGCTGTCGTGCGAGAGCAGGAACAGCCAGACCAGGCTCTGCAACCTGCGGCAGTCGCGCAGCCGGCGTGCCTGCGGCCCGCTCAGCTCGAACCGGTCGGCGATCTCCACCTCGCCGTCCACCCACATCGAGACGTGCTCGGACAGCTCGGCCAGCTCGTAGACCAGGTCGCTGCGGCCGGAGTCCTCGAAGTCGACGATGCGCACGCGGGCGCCGTCCCACAGGAAGTTCGCCAGGTTGCCGTCGCCCGCCCCGAAAACCGGCCGTACGCCCGACTCCCCCGGACGCCGGCCCGCCAGCCAGCGCAGGCCCTCCTTGACCGCGCGGTCGGCCCGCGGGCCGCGCGGCCGCCAGGCGTCCAGCCATTCCCTGACCTGGCCGGCGAGCGCCTCGGCCTGCCACGGGCGCACCGGGACGGCCGCCAGCACGCCGGGCGGGACGGCCTCGTACAGCTCGGTGAGCGCCTCGGCCATGGCGGTCAGGGGCACCTCCTCGACGGCCAGGCCGCGCAGGGGCACGCCGGCGATCCTGGTCATGCGCACGACGCCGTCCTCGAAGGCGATCGGCCGCGGGGACAGGCCCGAAGCGTGCTCGGCCAGCAGGGTGAGCGCCCGCCACTCGCGCTCGGCCGCCCCCGGCTTGCCGTCGACATACCGCTTGGTGACGACGTCGCCGTCGAAGTCGAGGACGTGGGTGTACACAAGATCGGCCATGCTACGGCAGGATACGGCCCGCCTCACGAGCTCGCGCCCGCGAACGCGTCACCACGGCAGCGGCTGCCCGTCGCGGAAGAAGCCGCCGGTCGGCCCGTCGTCGGGCAGGTCCGCCGCCCACAACACGCTCCGCGCGCCCTCGGCGACCGGCCGCCCTCCCGGGCCGCCCATGTCGGTCGCCACCCACCCCGGGCAGACGGAGTTGACCAGGATGCCGTCCTCGCGCAGCTCGGCCGCGAGCATCCTGGTCAGCGCGTTCAGCGCCGTCTTCGACACCGTGTACGCGGGCGTGCCGCCGCCCATCGAGGCCAGCGAGCCGATCTCGCTGGAGACGTTGACGATCCGGCCGTGCGCGCCGCCGCGCAACAGCGGCAGCAGCGCGAGCGTGACCCGCCAGGCGCCCAGCAGGTTCGTCTCCAGCGCCTCCGACACCACGCCCAGGTCCGCCTCGCAGGCCCGCTGCCAGGTGTCGTAGTGGATGGCGGCGTTGTTGACCAGCACGTCGACCCGCCCATGGGTCTTCTCCAGCTCCCGCGCCAGCCCGGCCGCCGACTGCTCGTCGGCGACGTCGAGCCGCCGCGCCAGCACCTCGCCGCCGCCGATCCCGGCCGCCGCCTCGACGGCCTTGCGCTCGTCCCTGGCGGTCAGCACCACCGTGTCGCCCGCCGCCGCGAGCTGCCTGGCCACCTCCAGCCCGATCCCCCGGTTGGCCCCCGTGACCACGCACACCCGGTCCATCTCACGTCCCCCTCAACGTCGCGCGCCTGCGGCGCAGGAACTCCCGCTCGACCTCGTTGCCCGCCCGGGCGATGGCCTCGCCGTACGCCTGCGCCGCCTCCCCGTCGCGTCCCAGCCGCCGCAGCAGGTCGGCCCGTACGGCGTGGAACAGGTAATAGCCTGTCACCTCCAGCCCCTCCACCAGCGCCAGACCCGCCTCGGCGCCCTCCGCCTCGGCCACCGCCACCGCGCGGTGCAACGCCACGACCGGCCCCGGCCTGAACGCCAGCAGCAGGTCGTAGAGCTGGACGATCTGCCGCCAGTCGGTCTCCCCCGCGCTCGCCGCGTCGCCGTGCACGGCGTTGATCGCGGCCTGCACCTGGTAGGGCCCCGGCCGTCCCCACCGCAGGCAGCGCCGTACGATCGTCTGCCCCTCCTCGACCAGCGCGCGGTCCCACAGGGCGCGGTCCTGCTCGGGCAGCGGCACCAGCTCGCCGCCGCCCGCGGTGCGCGCCGCCCGGCGTGACCGGACCAGCAGCATCAGCGCCAGCAGGCCCCACACCTCGGGCTCGTCCGGCATCAGCTCGGCCAGCAGCCGGCCGAGCCGGACGGCCTCCGCGCACAGGTCCTCGCGCACCAGCCGCTCGCCCGAACTGGCCGTGTAGCCCTCGTTGAAGATCAGGTAGACCACCGCCAGCACCGCGCGCAGCCGGTCCGGCAGGTCCGCCGCCGCCGGCACCCGGTACGGGATCCCCGCCCGCCGGATCCTGCTCTTGGCCCTGACCAGCCGCTGGGCCATGGTCGTCTCCGGCACCAGGAACGCGTGCGCGATCTCGGCCGTGCTCAGCCCGCCGAGCAGCCGCAACGTGAGAGCCACCCGGGCGTGCGGGGCGAGCGCCGGATGGCAGCAGGTGAAGATCAGGCGCAGCCGCTCGTCCCGCACGGGCCCCTCCTCGGCGGGCTCGTCCCGGACGTTCAGCAGCGCCGCCTGCACGTGCTTGTCGTGGCGGCCCGACTCCCTGCGCAACCGGTCGACGGCCCGGTTCCTGGCGGTCGTGATGATCCAGCCGGCCGGGCTCGGCGGCGGGCCCGCCTGCGGCCACTGCCGCAACGCGATCGCGAACGCCTCCTGCACCGCCTCCTCGGCGACGTCGATGTCACCGAACACGCGGACGAGCACCGCCACCGCGCGGCCGTACTCCTCCCGGAAGGCCCGTTCGACCTGATCGGACATGCTGCAACCACCTCGCCGACACGTGCGTCCCCTTATGCGTCCTACACGAACGGCGGCGGCCCGATTCGACACGGCGGGACGGCGGGAACCCCGGAAAGCACTCGGCTCCCGGAGGCCGCAACCCCCGGGAGCCGTCGCAGACGTCGGTCAGACGCCGGTCAGACGTCGGTCAGACGCCGGCCAGATGTCGGTCAGCGCTGGATCGGCGCGACCACGACCTCGACCCGCTGGAACTCCTTGATGTCGGAGTAGCCGGTGGAGGCCATCGTGCGCTTGAGCGCGCCCATCAGGTTCATCGAGCCGTCGGCCACGCTGGAGGGGCCGTGCAGGATCTGCTCCAGCGTCCCGACCGTGCCGAACTCCACGCGACGGCCGCGCGGCAGGTCGGGGTGGTGGGCCTCGGAGCCCCAGTGGAAGCCGTGGCCGGGGGCCTCGGACGCCCTGGCCAGCGGCGAGCCCACCATGACGGCGTCGGCCCCGCACGCGATGGCCTTGGCGATGTCGCCCGAGGTGCCCATGCCGCCGTCGGCGATCACGTGGACGTACCGGCCGCCGGACTCGTCCATGTAGTCGCGGCGCGCCGCGGCCACGTCGGAGATCGCGGTGGCCATCGGCACGGCCACGCCCAGCACGTTGCGGGTGGTGTGCGAGGCGCCGCCGCCGAAGCCGACCAGCACGCCCGCCGCGCCCGTGCGCATCAGGTGCAGCGCCGCGGTGTAGGTGGCGCAGCCGCCGACGATGACCGGCACGTCGAGCTCGTAGATGAACTGCTTGAGGTTGAGCGGCTCGGCGCGGCCCGAGACGTGCTCGGCCGAGACGGTGGTGCCGCGGATGACGAAGATGTCCACGCCGGCGTCGATCACGGCCTTGTGGTACTGGACCGTGCGCTGCGGCGACAGGCGGACGGCCGTCGTCACCCCGGACGCCCGGATCTCCTCGATCCGGCGCCCGATCAGCTCCTCCTTGATCGGCGCGTCGTAGATCTCCTGGAGCCGCCGGGTCGCGGCCGCGGCGTCGAGGGCGGCGCACTCCTCCAGCAGCGGGGACGGGTCTTCGTAGCGCGTCCAGAGCCCTTCGAGGTCGAGGGGGGCCAGGCCGCCGAGCCGGCCGATCTCGATCGCGGTGGCGGGCGAGACCACGCTGTCCATGGGGGCGACGACGACGGGCAGCTCGAACCGGTAGGCGTCGATCTGCCAGGCGATCGACACCTCTTCCGGGTCACGGGTGCGTCGCGAGGGCACGAGCCCGATCTCGTCGAGCGCGTACGCCCTCCGCCCGGTCTTGCCCCGGCCGATCTCCACCTGCTGAGTCATGAACTTACCTTCTGTGATAGTTCGGAGCTTCCACGGTCATCTGGATGTCGTGGGGGTGGCTCTCCTTGAGGCCCGCTGCCGTGATCGGCATGAGCTCGCAGTCGGTGTGCATCTGCTCGATCGTGCGGCACCCGGCGTACCACATGCCCTGGCGCAGCCCGCCGATGAGCTGGTGGGCGACGGCCGCGACCGGCCCGCGGTAGGGCACCTGCCCCTCGATGCCCTCGGGGATGTACTTGTCGTCGCCGCCGACGTCGGCCTGCGCGTAGCGGTCCTTGCTGAAGGAGGTGCCGCCGCGCTCGCGGTTGCGCACCGCGCCGAGCGACCCCATGCCCCGGTACGACTTGAACTGCTTGCCGTTGATGAAGATCAGCTCGCCCGGCGACTCCTCGCAGCCGGCGAGCAGCGAGCCCAGCATGACCGTGTCGGCGCCGGCCGCGATGGCCTTGACGATGTCGCCGGAGTACTGGAGGCCGCCGTCGCCGATCACCGGCACCCCGGCCGGGGCGCACGCCCTGGACGCCTCGTGGATGGCCGTCACCTGCGGCGCGCCCACGCCGGCCACCACGCGGGTGGTGCAGATGGAGCCGGGGCCGACGCCGACCTTGACCGCGTCGGCGCCCGCGTCGACCAGCATCTGGGCGCCCGCCCTGGTCGCGATGTTGCCGCCGATGACCTGGACCTTGCTGTTGGCCTTGAGCTTGGCGATCATGTCGGCCAGGCCCTTGGAGTGACCGTGGGCCACGTCGACGACGACGACGTCGACCCCGGCCTCGATCAGCGCCTTGGCCCGCAGCTCGGCGTCGCCGCCGACGCCCACGGCCGCGCCGACCAGCAGGCGGCCGTCGGCGTCCTTGGTGGACAGCGGGTACTGCTCGCTCTTGGTGAAGTCTTTGACCGTGATCAGGCCGCGCAGCCTGCCGTCGGAGTCGACGAGGGGCAGCTTCTCGATCTTGTTCTGCCGCAGCAGCGCGAACGCGTCGTCGCGCGAGACCCCCACCGGCGCGGTGACCAGCGGCATCTTGGTCATGACCTCGCGCACAGGACGGGTCTGGTCGCTCTCGAAGCGCATGTCGCGGTTGGTCACGATGCCGACCAGCGTGCCCGCCACGTCCGTCACCGGCACGCCGGAGATCCGGTACGTCGCACACAGCCGCTCGACGTCGGCCAGCGTGTCGTCGGGGCTGCAGGTCACCGGGTTGGTCACCATGCCGGCCTCGGACCGCTTGACCAGGTCGACCTGCTGGGCCTGCTCCTCGACCGACAGGTTGCGGTGGAGGATGCCGATGCCGCCCTGGCGCGCCATGGCGACCGCCATGCGGGCCTCGGTGACGGTGTCCATGGCCGCGGAGACGAGCGGGATGGACAGCGTGATGTCCCGTGACAGACGAGATCTGGTGTCGGCCTCACCTGGTTGGAGATCGGAGTAGCCGGGCACCAGCAGCACGTCGTCGAAGGTCAAACCCATCTCGGTGAACTTGGACATGCCTCGGCCCCCTCCTGACCTCTGCGCTGATTGACCTAAGTCTAGGGCCTGGCTCCAAAACGCAACGAAGCCGGGCGCACGACGGCCCCACGCCCCGTCGTGCGCCCGGCCTCGCCGTCCGCAACGCGCAAAGTGCAGGGGGATGGGACGGTCGGTGATCCGTCCCATCCCCCGGCCACCGGCACCCAGGCCTGGCGGCGTGTTCACGCCACCGAACCCCCCTCCGCGTCCTGATGGCGGCTGCCGCAAGGCCCCGCTTCAGGGTGCCGACGCTAGGTAAAGCGTGCGTCACTCAACGGCACGACGCAATGTGAAAACGTGCAATTGCACGAAGTTGCACGTTCCGCCGACGATTCCACGGCAAGCCCCGGACACGCAGGCGGTACGGGGTTATCCTCGCGGCACGCCCGTGTCCCCCCGACGGAGCCGCCCATAATGCGTAATCAGCCCAGGCGCGTTGCAGAGCCCTTCGAGACGCTGGGCCTCGACCCGGCGCAGACCGCCCTTTACACGGCGCTGCTACGCCTGCACAGGGCCACGCGCACCGACCTCGCCCAGGCCATGGACGGCCCCGTCGAGAAGGTCGGCCGTCAGCTCGACGACCTGGTCAGGCTGGGGGTGGTCGACGAGCAGTCCGGCGAGTACCTGGCCAGGCACCCGGCGGCGGCGCTCGGCCGGGTCATCGCCGAGCGGCTCGACCGGCTGGCCGAGGAGAGCCGCAGGATCGACTCCGCGCTCGGCTCCATCCGCGGCCTGATCCACGACTACGACGCCGGCCGCGATTATCAGAGCGGGACATTCCCGGTGGAGATGGTGAACGGCGCGGACGTCCTCTACGAGAGCGTGGTCGGCATAGCCGTGCAATCGCCGCCCATGGAGTTGTTGACTGCAATCCCGGATGAGCGCACAATGGCAGATTTTGTTCGTAAATTTGCGGACCCATGGATTGATGCGCAAAAACGGCAACTTCTTACCGTTCAGGCGATCATTCCGGTCTCCACGCTGAGCCTGCCAGGCGTACGCGATCAGCTCACCCGGCTGCTCGACACCGGCGGCAGGGTGCGCACGCTCGACCGGGTGCCGAGCTGGTTCATGACGGCCGGGCCCGAGGTCGCCGGCCTGCCCGCCCTGTGGGGCGGCAACCTGCCCGACCACGCCTACAACTTCTACCTGGTACGCACGCCGATCGTCGTCGGCATGCTGCGCTCGCTGTTCCAGGAGCTGTGGGGCCGCGCCGTGCCGCTGCCCTGGGGGCGCAGGGGCGACGGGATGGTCCAGGTGCTCCGTCTGGCCGCGCAGGGCGTGTGCGACGACTCCATCGCCCGCCAGCTCGGCGTCTCGGTCCGTACGGTGCGAGCGAGGTTCGCCGACGCCATGGCCGAGCTGGGCGCCCAGTCGCGGTTCCACGCCGGCGTGGAGGCCGCCAGACGGGGATGGCTCAGCTAATACTCTCCGCCGGGGCCGCTTCGGTCATATGGTGGGAAGGTGCTGGAAGACGTCCCCCGCGACCCGTTCGCGGACGACCCGAACGACCCGTCCTCGGCGATGGGCGCTCTCGACGACGCCGAGCCACTCACCGCGGCCGAGCGCGACGAGGCCATCACCGACCTGGCAGACGTCGAGGTCTTTCGCTCCCTGCTCGAACCGCAGGGGGTGCTGGGCCTCGTGCTCGACTGCCCCGAGTGCGGCGAGCAGCACTTCTTCGACTGGGAGCTGCTGCGCGGCAACCTTCGCCAGATGATCGAGAAAGGCCAGCCCCAGGTGCACGAGCCGGCCTTCCACCCCGACCCCGCCGACTACGTCAGCTGGGAGTACGCCCGAGGCTATGTCGACGGCGTCATCGACACGGAGGAGCGCCGCTGATCGACTTCCTCCGAGACATCGTCCAGTAGCGCGCCCAGCAACCGCACCGCAGGGTCGGACGAGTCCCGCGCCCGGCCCCGCGCGACCGCGTCGAGCAGCTCGTCGGTCTGGAGCAGGTCGTCGGCCTCGAGAAGCGCATGGAGCTCGTCCTCCGGCGTCAAGCCGACTCCAGCTCGGCCATCTGCCGCAACCTGGCCAGCGCCCGATGCTGGGCTACGCGGACCGCACCTGGTGACATACCGAGTACATTACCGGTCTCCTCGGCCGACAGCCCCGACACCACCCGCAACAGCAGCAACTCCCGCTGGTTGTCGGGCAGCCTGGCCAGCAGCCTGCGCGCGTGCTCGACCTCGATGTAGCGGACCACCGTCTCCTCGGGCCCCGGGCCGTCGTCGGGCCCGTCGGGCAGATCCTGGGTGGGCACGGCCGAGCGCACCGAGCTGCGCAGCGCGTCGGCCACCTTGTGCGAGGCGATCCCGAACACGAAGGACGCGAATGGCCGCCCCATGTCCCGGTATCGCGGCAGCGCGGACAACACCGCGATGCACACCTCCTGGGCTACGTCATCGGCAATGTGATATTGCCCTGAAACCCTGCCCAGCCTGGCGCGGCAATACCGCACCACCATGGGACGCAACTCCCCGAGCAGGGATTCGATCGCACTGCGATCTCCCTGCACGGCGAGGCTCGTCAGTTCCCTAAGGTCGGAGTCATCCGTCCGTGCCGGAAGTCTCGACGCGAGCCTTACCCCAATTTTGGCGTCGGCGACGCTTCCCTCGCTCACGATAGGCATGATGCCCGCACTGATCGGGCCTGTCCCCATGGCGAACGGCTACGGATTGGTCACATTGAAGCGACGATAACTAACAGTAATCAGTCGACCACACTAAGCCTTATAAGCTGACATAATGTTTCACCCCATAAGCCGAAATGCACGACAATTGCCAGACCCCGACGCTTAACCCGGACTGCCGGTTTACTCCAATAATCCACCTCTTCCCCCATTTTCCCCCGCCCCCACCGCCTTCCGCCCCACCAGCCCCAGCCGCATTTCCTCACCCCCGAAACCCACCAGCCCCCTCCCCGCACCCGTCCCACCCGCTCCCGGACCCGCCGGCCGGCGACGACCCACGCCGCCCCGCGAAAGCCACCGGGCCGCCCAAGGGGGTGTGTCCGAGGGGCGTCACAACGCTGTGATCACTTACTGGCGGCGGCAGGCAAGCGAGCCGAGCGGGCTTCCGTGGTCCGAGTTGCGGGGACTGCGGAAGCCCATGGCCGACGCCACCAGATCGCCGACGTGGGTGAGCTGAAGCCGGCCGAGGTCGGGACGGTTCGGTAGTCTCCTCCGATGGCGAAGATCCTGGTCACGGGGATGTCGGGAACCGGCAAGTCCACGGCGTTGGAGATGCTGGCGGCCCGGGGCCATCGCGCCGTTGACACTGATAGCGACCAGTGGAGCCACTGGGTGACCTTGTCGGACGGATCCACTGATTGGGTGTGGCGTGAGCCGGCCATCATTGACCTGCTCACCAACCACGGTGAGGGCGCACTCTTCGTGGCCGGCTGCAAGTCCAATCAAGGCCGGTTCTACCCGCACTTCGACCACGTCGTCCTGCTCAGCGCGCCCGCTGAGGTCATGCTTGCTCGCATCGCGACACGCACCAACAACCCCTTCGGCAAGCGCCCTGAGGAGCGTGAAGCCGTCCTGCGTGCCCTGGCCGACGTCGAGCCGCTGCTCAGGGCCACCTCCACGCTCGAGATCGACGCTTCTGCGCCGATCGACAAGGTCGTCCAGCAGCTTGAGGAACTCGCGCAAACGACGCCGTGACCGAAGGTTGCGGAGACAGGCGCACTCCGATCTCGCCGCTTCGAGGTTCGGGCGCAGGCCGCCAGGAGCTCCGTGAGGCGCTCAGCCGGGTGTCCCGGTCCAGCGTCTTGCGAGGCCGGACGGGCAGCTCTGCGGCGACGGCGTCGAGTCACTCGCGGGTGGGGACCGAGTCGGCGCCCTCGGGGAACTACTGCGCAGCAGGCCGTCGGTGTTCTCGTTGCAGCCTCGCTGCCATCGGCCGTCGGTCGCAGGAGACCGAGACGTCGGCGGCAGGGGGAAGACGCCGTGGGAGCCCAGTTCTGATCCCTGGTCCAGGCAAGAGATCGCAGCAGACGTGGCAGAGACGTGACGGTCTGGCTGAAAGCCGACGGCCCGCGCCGGAGGGAACCGGTGCGGGCCGTACGGGCGCGGGGGAAACAGGCGGGTCAGTGGCCGTGACCGTGGCCGTGGCCCTGGCCGGCGGCCGGAGCCTCCTCCTCGGGCTTGTCCACCACGAGCGCCTCGGTCGTCAGGAGCATGCCCGCGATCGAAGCCGCGTTCTGCACCGCGGACCGGGTCACCTTGACGGGGTCGATGACACCCTGGGCGATCAGGTCGACGTACTCGCCGGTGGCGGCGTTGAGGCCCTGGCCGGCGGGCAGCTCGGCGACCTTGTGGGTCACCACGTAGCCCTCCAGGCCGGCGTTCTCGGCGATCCAGCGGGCCGGCTCGACCAGCGCGCGGCGCACGACGCCGACACCGGTGGCCTCGTCGCCGGTCAGGCCGAGGTCGTCGAGCTCCTTGCCCACGTGGATGAGGGCCGAGCCACCGCCGGAGACGATGCCCTCCTCGATCGCGGCGCGGGTCGCGGAGATCGCGTCCTCGAGGCGGTGCTTCTTCTCCTTCAGCTCCACCTCGGTGGCGGCGCCGACGCGCAGCACGCACACACCGCCGGCGAGCTTGGCCAGGCGCTCCTGCAGCTTCTCGCGGTCCCAGTCGGAGTCGGACTGCTCGATGGCAATCTTGATCTCCTTGACGCGGTCCTCGATCGCCTGCTGGTCGCCGGCGCCGTCGACGATGGTCGTGGCGTCCTTGGTGACGACGACGCGGCGGGCGGTGCCGAGCACCTCGAGGCCGACGTGCTCCAGCTTGAGGCCGACCTCTTCGCTGACGACCTGGCCGCCGGTGAGGATCGCCATGTCCTGGAGCATCGCCTTGCGGCGGTCACCGAAGCCCGGGGCCTTGACGGCCACGGAGGTGAAGGTGCCGCGGATCTTGTTGGTGACCAGGACGGCCAGGGCCTCGCCCTCGACGTCCTCGGCGACCACGAGCAGCGGCTTCTTGGTCTGGGCGACCTTCTCCAGCAGCGGCAGGAAGTCGGCGATGGAGGAGATCTTGCCCTGGGTGAGCAGGATGTACGCGTCCTCCAGGACGGACTCCATGCGCTCGGGGTCGGTCACCATGTAGGCCGACAGGTAGCCCTTGTCGAACTGCATGCCCTCGGTGAACTCGAGCTCCATGCCCATGGCGTTGGACTCTTCGACGGTGAGGACACCGTCCTTGCCCACCTTGTCGAACGCCTCGGCGATCAGCTCGCCGATCTTGGCGTCCTGGGCGGAGATGGTGGCGACGTTGGCGATCTCCTTCTTGTCGCCCACCTCGCGCGCGCTGGCCAGCAGCCGGTCGCTGATCTCCTTGGCGGCCTTGTCGATGCCACGCTTGAGCGACAGCGGCGAGGCGCCGGCGGCCACGTTGCGCAGGCCCTCGCGGACCATCGCCTGGGCCAGCACGGTGGCGGTGGTGGTGCCGTCGCCCGCGATGTCGTTGGTCTTGGTGGCTACTTCCTTGGCGAGCTGGGCGCCGAGGTTCTCGTAGCGCTCCTCCAGCTCGATCTCACGAGCGATGGTCACACCGTCGTTCGTGATCGTCGGCGCACCGAACTTCTTGTCGATGACGACGTTACGGCCACGCGGGCCGAGGGTTACCTTCACGGCGTCCGCGAGGGCGTTGACACCGCGCTCAAGCGCGCGACGGGCGTCCTCGTCGAACTGCAGGATCTTCGCCATGCTGAAAGTCCTCTCCTGGCGTCGAAAGCCCCGGGCCCTCAAGAGCGCCCGGGGCTCGACACAACCGGCTTACTTCTCGATGATCGCGAGAACGTCGCGGGCGGAGAGCACCAGGTACTCCTCGCCGCCGTACTTGACCTCGGTGCCGCCGTACTTGCTGTAGAGGACGACGTCGCCCTCGGAGACGTCGAGCGGAATACGCTTGTCGCCGTCCTCATCCCAGTTGCCGGGGCCCACCGCGAGGACCTTGCCCTCCTGCGGCTTCTCCTTGGCGGTGTCCGGGATGACCAGACCGGAAGCGGTGGTCTGCTCTGCCTCAAGCGGCTGAACCACGATGCGGTCGCCGAGCGGCTTAACGGGAACCTTGGTGGCGGTCGTCACGATCGGACCTCCCCTTCAGATTTGAATGATCTAGAAGAGGCGACCAGCGGGGCCTGCCGTCGCGGGTGTCAGACCTGCCTCGTCGCACGTTGGCACTCTCAAGGTGAGAGTGCCAACAGGAAACATATGCAAGAGGGCCTTGACAGTCAACACGAACGCGTCTGCTCAGAGCGATCAGACGTAGGAGCCCTCGGTCAGATCGGCGACGACACCGGGCCGGGAGGGGTTCCAACCGAGCTCGGCGCGCGTGCGTGTCGCGCTGATGCGCTGGCCGAGCGCCAGCGCCTCGGCGAAGCCCGCTCCCAGCGCCTGGGCCGCCTCGGCCAGCGGCCAGGGCTCGGCCTGCGGCTTGACGCCCGCGGACCGGGCCGCCGCCTCGGCCACCTCGGCGACCGGCACGGCCTCCTCGCTGATGCCGTGGTAGACGCGGGCGCCGCCCTTCTCCAGGACGGCCACGACGAGCTCGGCCAGGTCGTCGACGTGCACGAACGTCCAGGTGTGCGGCTCGCCGCCGGCGGTGACGTACACGCCGGCGCCGCGCTCGGCGGCCTGCGCGCGCATCAGGGCGGGGATGCCGCCGCCGCGCCCGTGGACGACGCCGGGCCGGATCACCGAGCCGCCGCCGTCGATGACCAGCTGCTCGATCTCGTGCCGGTACGCCACGAGCGGAATCGGGTCGGCCGGGCTGTCCTCGTGCCCGTCGGCGGTGGCGCCCAGCACCCACACGCCGCTGGTGAAGACCACCTTCCGGCCCGACGCGGCGAGCACGCCGATCGCGGCGAGGTCGGCCTCCTTGTCGCCGCCGAGCTGGGCGGCGACCACGATCGCGTCGATGTCCGGGGTGATCGCGGCGGCCAGCCCCGCGACGTCGGCCAGGTCTCCGTGACGCTCGTCGGCCACGCCCGGCACGCGCCGGGACCCGTCGGCGGCCGGCCGCACCAGGACGGCCACCTCGTGCCCCTGCTCGGCCAGCCGCTCGACCACCGCGCCGCCGATGTACCCCGTCGCGCCCAGCACCAGCACCTTCATGATGATCCTACCTCGAAAATTTCTACGTTGAACATTTCGACGTTGAGGACAGTACCGCACGATCCCAAACATTTCAACGTCGAAGCTTTGGTAGGGTGAGCCTCGTGGATGACGCGGTGGACGTGATTCTCGGACAGTGGGCGCGGACACGGCCCGACGTCGACGTGTCCCCGATGGGTGTGATCGGCCGGGTCTCGCGCGCCTCGCGCCTGCTGGAGCGCGGCGTCAAGGACTTCCTGGCCGAGCACGGGCTGGAGGCGTGGGAGTTCGACATGCTGGCCACGCTGCTGCGCAGCGGCGCCGATGCCACCATGTGCATGAAGGACCTGTCAACGTCGGCCATGGTCAGCCCTGGGGCGCTCACCAACCGGATGGACCACCTGGTCCGGCGCGGCCTGGTCCACCGCTGGCCGGCGCCGCACAACCGGCGCATGACGCTGGTCGCCCTCACCGACGAGGGCAGGAGGGTCGCCGACGAGATGCTCGTCCTGCACGCCGCCAACGAGGAGCGGCTGCTCGCCGGGCTGTCCGAGGGCGAGCGCGAGGCCCTGGCCGGGCTGCTGCGCAGCCTGCTGGTGTCCCTGGGCGACACTTCCCTATGAGCGATCCCGAGTCGTGAGCGGCCCCCGGTTGTGAGCGGCCCCGAGTTGTGAGCGATCCTGAGTTGTGAGCGGAGTGCGTACATGGATCTCGACGCCTTCGGCGAGCTGCTGACCCCGCGCGGGCAGCGGGCGCTCGCCGAGGCCGCGGAGCTGGCCGGGACCGATCCGGTCGCGGCGGCGACCAGGCTGCGCCGCACCTACGACGCGGCGCTCACCTCCGCCGCGCTGACGCAGGCGGCGCTGCGTGAGCGCGCCGCGGCGAAGTTCGGCGCGGACGCCGCGGTCATGTACTTCACCCCGCACGGCCTGGAGCAGTCCACCCGCCGGGAGGTCGCCGACCACCGCGCCCGGCGCATGGGCGGCGGGCGGGTGATCGACGCCTGCTGCGGAGTGGGCGGCGACCTCCTCGCGCTGGCCCGCGCCGGCTGCGCCGTCGACGCCGTCGACCTCGACCCGCTGACCGTCGCCGTGGCGAGCGCCAACGCCGACGCGCTCGGGCTGGCCGACCGGGTGCGGGTGCGCGTGGGCGACGCGGCGCTGGTCCGGCCCGAGGAGTACGACGCGCTGTTCGCCGACCCGGCCCGGCGCAGCGGCAAGGGCCGGACGTTCGATCCCATGGCCTACTCGCCGCCCTGGCCGGTCGTGCTCGACCTGGTCGCGCGGGCGCCGCGGGCCTGCCTGAAGGTCGCCCCCGGCATCCCGTACGAGTTCATCCCCGAGGGCGCGGAGGCCGAATGGGTCTCCTACAAGGGCGAGGTCAAGGAGGCCACCATCTGGACCGGCTCCCGGACCGGCCCCGCCCGGCGCGCCACCCTGCTGCCCGGCGGCCACACCCTGGCCGCCACCGGGGCCCAGGCCGCCGTCGGCCCGGTGGGCCGCTACGTCTACGAGCCCGACGGCGCCGCGATCCGGGCGCACCTCGTGGGCGAGGTGGCCGAGATGATCGGCGGACGCCTGCCCGACCCCATGATCGCCTACATCACCGCCGACGAGCCCAGGCACACCCCGTGGGCCTCCGGGTACGAGGTGGACGAGGTCATGCCGTTCTCGCTGAAAAAGCTCCGCGCGGCTCTCCGTGAACGGCGGATCGGGAATGTCACCATCAAGAAACGCGCGTCCGCGATCGACATCGAACGCCTGCGCGCCGATCTCCGGCTTTCCGGCGAGAACTCGGTCGTCATTATCCTGACCCGCATTCTCGATAAGCCTTCAGTTATCATCTGCAACCCCATCCCACCTGCCTGAACAATCCAAAGCGGTCATTCTTCCGCTAAATACGATCTTTCACTTCGACGCCGCCTGACCTTGATCGAAGGGCTAAGGTGGACGGGCGGGAGTTCTCCCCCTTATGCGGTAACCCGCGTACTCGCCCTTTCATCTGCAAACCGGACCTATCCCACCGCTGCGCGGCAGACCGTCGGCGAGCGAAGGAGCCTTTCGGTGGACCATTCCAACCACACCACCCTTCTTCAGGCAGGCGGCCAGTCCGCCATCTCCGAGAGGATGCGAGACCTCCTCGCGCGCGCCGCCCAGGACCATGTCTACGAGCAGCGCACCCAGGGAGCCGTGCTCGACGAGATCCGCCAGCGTCTTGAAGGCATGGAGTGGCTGCTGCGCGAGGTGCGCGAACGCGAGCTCGGCGGCCTGAGCGGCACCCTCGAGGCGGTGAGCGGGCGGCTCGACGACATCACCGCCAAGCCGCCGATGTGGGCGGAGGGCCTGGCCCAGCACGTCGAGGCCGTGCGCGACCACGTCGACGCCGTCGGGGAGAAGATCGGCCACGTCGACGCCCGGGTCGCGCCGGTGGCCGAGCTGCCGAGCCTGTGGGCGGATCTGGGCACCGTGGGCGAGGCTGTCGACGAGGCGCTCAACCGCCTGCAGTCGGTGCTCGACACCACCGACGGCATCACCCAGAACATGTCCGACTTCGCCGCCAAGCTGACGCAGCTCAACTCCAGCATGGAGGCCGCGGCCAGCCGTTTCACCCGGCTCGACAAGTCGGTGGCCGACCTGTCGGGCCGCGCCGAGCGGGTCGAGAGCGTGGTCGGCGAGCTGGCCGAGAGCGTCGCGGCCACGTCGCAGCAGGTCGCCGTCAAGATCGACGCGGCCGAGCAGCGCCTGACCGGCCGGCTCGACGACACCGACCTGCACATCGCCGCCCGCCTCGACGAGGCCGACAAACGCCTGGCCGGCCGCCTCGACGAGACCGACGAGCGGCTGACCCAGCGCCTGAACGAGCGGCTCGACCGCGCCGACGAGCGCCTGGCCGCCAGGCTCGACGAGGGCGACCAGCGGCTCACGGTCCGGCTGGCCGACGTCGAGCAGCGGCTCACCGCCCGTCTCGACGAGGCCGACCAGCACCTCGCCGTCCAGCTCGGGGAGAGCGAGCTGCGGCTCAGCGGGCGGCTCGACGGCGTCGACTCCCGGCTCGACCGGGTCGAGGGCCGGCTCATGGGCCTCGACACCCGGCTCACCGGGTTCGACGGCCGGCTGGAGTCGGCCGACGAGTGCCTGGCCGACATCGACACCAGGCTCGACGGCGTCGACGGCCGCATCAGCGGCGTCGACAAGCGCCTCACCTCGGTCGACGGCCAGCTCGGCGGCCTCGGCAAGCGCATGGGCACCATCGACGGCCACCTCGTCCGCCACGACGACCGCTTCGACGCCCTCGACGGCCGCCTGAGCGCGCTCGACGACCGCGCGTCGGCCACCGACCAGCGCCTGGCCGAGACCGCCGTGCGCAGCGAGGGCCGCTTCAACAAGCTCGACAACCAGATGGAGTCGATCGACGAGCGGCTGGTCGAGGCGGAAGAGCACCTGATCACCCGGTTCGACACCCTCGACGGCCAGTTCAGCGGGCTCGACAGCCGCTTCAACGGCCTCGACACGCACCTCAACGGCCTGGCCGCCCGCGCCGATCAGGCCGGCGAGCACCTGGAGTCGGTCGACGACCGCATCGAGGCCATGAACCAGCACGTCAGCCAGCTCCCGGCCGCCCTGGCCATCCCCGAGCGGGTCGGCGAGCTCATCGAGTCGCAGGCCGGCGCGCAGGCCGACCGCCTGTCGGCCGCCGCCGACGCGCTCACCGAGCTGGTGCGTTCCCGGCCCGACCGCGACGAGCTGAGCGAGACGGTCAGCGGCATCGTGCAGCCGGCCACCGACGACCTCACCAAGCGGCTGGCCGCGCTGGAGGAGACCATGCTGGCGCTGGCCGAGGCCCTGCTCCGGCCCACCAGGACGAAGGACTGAGCACCGCTTGGCGGCGGGGGGACGCCCCGCCGCCAGGGCTCAGACGTGGACCGTCGTGATCGGCAGCGACGAGTCCGCCGGGATCTCCAGGGTCGAGGGGGTGATCCCCGCCGCCACCAGGTCGGACCCCAGGGCGGCGACCATGGCCCCGTTGTCGGTGCACAACCCCGGCCGGGGCACGCGCAGCCGCACGCCCGCCGCGTCGCAGCGCTCCTGGGCCAGCGCCCGCAGCCGCGAGTTGGCCGCCACGCCGCCGCCGATCAGCAGGTCGTGCACGTCGTACTTCTTGCACGCCTGCAACGCCTTGCGGGTCAGCACGTCGACCACGGCCTCCTGGAAGGAGGCGGCCACGTCGGGCACGTGGATCGACTGCCCGGACGCCTCGCGCGCCTCGACCCAGCGGGCGACGGCGGTCTTGAGCCCGGAGAAGGAGAAGTCGAGCGTGCCGTCGTCGATCTTGCCGCGGGGGAAGGTCACGGCCGTGCCGGAGCCCTCGCGGGCGGCCCTGTCGATGTGCGGGCCGCCGGGGAAGGGCAGCCCGAGCACCCTGGCCACCTTGTCGAACGCCTCGCCGGCCGCGTCGTCGACGGTCGAGCCGAGCGAGATGACGTCTTGGGCCACGTCGGGCACCAGCAGCAGCGAGGAGTGGCCGCCGGAGACCAGCATGGCGATGCACGGCTTGGGCAGCGGCCCGTGTTCGAGCTGGTCGACGGCCACGTGGGCGGCCAGGTGGTTGACGCCGTAGAGCGGGACGCCGAGGCCCAGCGCGTACGACTTGGCGGCGGCCACGCCCACCAGCAGCGCCCCGGCCAGGCCCGGCCCGGCGGTGACGGCGATGGCGTCGATGTCGGAGAACTTGAGCCCCGCCTCGGCCAGCGCCGCCTCGACGGTGGGCGTCATGGCCTCCAGGTGGGCGCGGGAGGCGACCTCGGGCACCACGCCGCCGTATCTGGCGTGCTCGTCCATGCTGGAGGCGATGGTGTTGGCGAGGAGCGTGTGGCCTCTGACGATGCCGATGCCGGTCTCGTCGCACGACGTCTCGATGCCCAGGACCAGGGGTGCGTCAGCCATCCAGCTTCCTTCTCATCATGATCGCGTCGGTGCCGTCGTCGTAGTAGCGGCGGCGGGTGCCGATCTCCTCGAACTCGAAATGCCGGTAGACGGCCTGGGCGCGCGGGTTGTCGGCGCGTACCTCCAGGAAGATCTCGCGCGCGCCCCTGCGCCGCGCCTCGGCCAGCAGCTCGGTCAGCATCGCGCTGCCGAAGCCGGTGCCCTGGTGCTTCTCCAGCACGGCGATGGTCTGCACGTCGGCCTGGTCGGCGGCGACCGCGATGCCGGCGTAGGCGACGATCTCGTCGTCGGCCAGGGCCACCACGTAGTGGCGCGAACGCGGCATGTCGGCCAGCTCGCCGCGCATCATGCCCTCGCTCCACGCGTCGAGCGGGAACGTGGCCCGCTCGATCGCCATGACCGCGGGCAGGTCGGCCTCGGTCATCGGCCGCAGTCTCACGCCGTCACCCTCTTGGGCGCGCCCGGCACCACGGCGTCGGGCCTGCGCAGGTAGATGGGCCGCGGCGGGTCGAGCGGCACGCCCGCGGCCAGCCGCTCGGCGGCCAGCGCGGCCAGCGCGCCCGCGTAGGGATAGGGCGGGGCGTCGTGGCGGCCCAGGACGTCGGGGTAGAGCCCGGCGCCGGCGCCCACGACCGGCAGGCCCTCGACGGGCACGTCGGCGGGCCGGTCGACGAACGGGCCGTCGGCACGCGTGCGCATGTCCTGGTAGCGCGCCCAGAACACCTCCTTGCGCCGGGCGTCGGTGGCGACCAGGAACGGCTCGCCGAGCCCGCTGCCGTAGGCGACCGCGTCGAGGGTGCAGATGCCGTACGCGGGGACGGCGAGCGTCGTCGCGAGCCCCTGGGCGGTCATCAGGCCGACGCGCAGGCCCGTGTAGGGCCCGGGGCCGCTGCCCGCGACGAGGGCCGTCACGTCGCGCAGGGCGGCGCCCGACTCGGTCAGCACGCGTTCGATGGTGGGGACGAGCAGCTCGCCGTGGCGGCGGGCGTCGATCGTCGTGGACTCGGCGAGCACCCGCTCGCCGTCGTGGAGGGCGGCGGTGACGGCGGGCGTCGCGGTATCAAAGGCCAGGACCAGCACGACTGTTTAGCCTACCCGCCGGACGGGTCACACCCAGCCGGTACGCCGTTTGAGCCACTCCAGCGCGACCACTCCCTGCGCCCGCTGGAACGCCCTGAGCGTGGGCAGGCCAGGCGGATCCGGCAGCCGGCCGTTCCGGACGAAGTAGCCGGTCTGGGCCGCGAGCACGGCGGTGACCGCCGGGTCGGGATCGTCGAACAGCTCGTGGGGGGCGGGACCGCCCTGCATGCCGACCGACGGCAGCATGGCCACCTGGTCGTACCAGGGCGCGGCCAGGCAGGCCCACGGCCAGTCGACCACGTAGACGCGGTCGGGCGTGAGCAGGATGTTGTCGGCCCGCAGGTCGGCGTGGACGAGGGTGTCGCCGGCCGCCGCCGTCGCCCAGCCGGACTCCAGCTCGGCCAGCTCGGGCAGGTGGCGCAGCGCCCACGGGTCGAGCCCGGCGGTGTCCTCGCCGAGGAGTCTGCGCCAGCCCTGGAAGGAGTCGCCCATGACCTCGCCGACCGTGGGAGCCTCGATCGGCGACGGGGTGAGCGCGGCGGACATCTCCTTCAGGGCCGTGAACACCCGGTCGAGCTCGTCGCGCCGCCACGGCATCGCGGGGTGCGCGGCCTCGACGTCCTCGAAGACCAGGGTCACCCAGCCCTCCAGCTCGAACGCCGTCAGCAGCTTGGGCGCGGGGACCGACTCGGGGAGCGCGGCGGCGTTCCTGAGCTCGGAGCGGTAGATGCGCACGCTGTCGGGGTTGGGCTCGGGACCGACGGCCTTGACGAACGCGCGCCGGCCGTCCTCGGTCCGCAGGCGCACCGCGGCCGCCGGCGAGAAGCCGCCCTCCTGGGTGACGGCCTCCACGACGCGGCTGCCGAGGAAGCCCTCGACCGCCTCGCGCACCAGTGGATGGACCTCTTGCCAGGGCACGCGGGCGCCGGACGCCGGCGGGTTGTGGTCAGTGCTCATTACTCCATGATCAGGCTCGGGACGCGTAGACGATGATGTTGTCGACATATTCGCCTTTGGCGGAGTCGAACTTTCCGCCGCAGGTGACGAGTTTCAGCCCGTCGTCGACGTACACCCGCCGGGCGGGGAAGTGGTCCTTGGAGACCTGCTCGATGGCGTCCACCCTGAAGCTGACGACCTTGCCGTCGCTGCGTTCCACCTTGACGGTCTCGCCCTTGCGCAACTGCCTGAGCTTGTAGAACACGGCGGGGGCGGTCTTGGTGTCGACGTGGCCGATGATCACCGATGCGCCCTTCTCGCCGGGCACCGCGCTGCCGCTGTACCAGCCGGCCATCTTCGGCTTCTCGTACGGCGGCAGCTCGACCTCGCCGTCCTTGCTCAGCCCGAGCTTCATCAGCGGGGCCTCAAGATCGAGCGACGGGATGTCGATGCTCTTGGGCACCACGCTCGCCGCCGGGGTGGAGGAGTTCTGCATGCTCTTGCCGAAGGCGACCAGCAGCAGGCCCGTGACGGCGCCCGCGAGCACCACCCGTCCTGGACGTGCCATCGGTCAAGCCCGGCTGCGCCGCTTGACCATCACGACCGCGCCTCCGACGAGGACCAGGGCCACCAGCGCGCCGGCCGGGCCCAGCGGGATCGAGGACTCGTCGTCGACGTCACGGCCGAAGGTGCCGCCGCCGCCCGCCTTGGGCGCCTTGGTGGGCACGCCGGTCGGGTCGGCCTCGGCCCTGGCCACCCTGAGCGTGGCCTTGCCGACGTCGTTGGTGCCGTCGCACTTGACGTCGACGGTGTACGAGCCGCGCTTGACCGTGCCGGAGACCGTCGCCTCGCCCCGCACCCAGGGCGAGCCGTTCGCCGGGCTGCTGGTCGCGGTCGGCGTGGCCGACCCGGCCGGCACGGGGTTGAGCGGGACGCCGTTGAGGAACGCCCGCGAGGTCGCGGTGCCGGTGTGGGCCGGGCCGCCGGACGGCAGCGGGCAGTTGGCCAGGATCCACACCTTGGACGTCTCCCCCGCGGTGACCCGGTCGGGGTTGACCTGGACCGCGATGCTCGGCCTCTTGGTGGCCGGCGGGGCGGTCGGGGTGGCCGTGGTCGTCGTGGTGGCGGTGGTGGACGTCGTGGCTGTGGCCGTCGGTGTGCCTGTCGGTGTGGTCTCGGCCGAGGCCGCACACCCGGTCAGCCCGACCACCATGATGGCACCCGCGTACGCGACTCGCCTGACCCTGAGCACCGCCGCACCCCACTTTGCCGTCTTGCACCCAGCATCCACCAAAAATGTGGATGTCGCCCCTCCTGATACCCAGAAATTCTGGGCAAATCCCTGACCAACGATCATGATTTATGTCTTCGGTCAGGTACGTCAAGGGTGACAGCTTTGCCGGAAATTGACGGAGGTTTTAGCCTTCGGCCGGATCAGACGGCGTGTCGGCCCATCGGTCGCCCACCCCGCGCAGGGTCACCAGGCGGGCGTCGTCGCCGGTCTCCCGGTCGATGTGGATCTCCAGCCGGTCTTCGGCCAGCCCCTCGACCAGGCCCTCGCCCCACTCGACCACGGTGACCGACTCCTCCAGCGAGGCGTCGAGGTCGAGGTCGTCGACCTCCAGGTCGCCGCCGAGCCGGTAGGCGTCGGCGTGCACCAGGGGCGGGCCCTGCCGCAACGACGGATGCACCCTGGCGATCACGAAGGTGGGCGAGGTGATCGGCCCGCGTACCTTGAGACCTTCCGCGATGCCCTGGACGAGCGTGGTCTTGCCCGCGCCGAGCGGGCCGGACAGCACGATCAGGTCGCCGGGCCGCAGGTGGGCCGCCAGGCGCGCGCCGTAGGCCCGCATGTCCTCCGCTGTCGCCAGTCGCACTACAACTCCACTCGCTTGATCAGGTCGCGCAGCGCGTCGTTGACGATCCCCGGGCGCTCCAGCTGGATCAGGTGGGAGGTGTCGGGAATCTCGGTGACCTGCGCCTTGGGCAGCGCCGCCGCGATGGCCCTGCTGTGGTCGGGCGGGGTCAGCCAGTCGCGCTCGCCGTAGACGATGGCGGTCGGGACCGGGTCGAGGACGTGCAGCGCGGACAGCTTGTCGTGGTTCATCAGGGCCGGGTAGAAGGCGGCGAACACCTCGGTGGGGGTCTGCCTGATCATCGACTCGGCGAAGTCGACCACGGTCGGGCTCACGTTCGCGGAGTCGCCGAAGCCCATGTAGCGGGTGATCAGGAACGCGATGTCGCTGCCCGCGTGCCGGGTCCTGTCGATCAGCGCGCCCTTCCTGCCCAGCAGCGACACCGTGGACGGCGCCACCTTGTGCACGGCCTTGGACACCATCGCCGGCAGCCCCAGCGTCAGCTCGGCCAGCTTGCCCGCCGAGGTCGCGATGAGGGCGACCGCCCGGATCTTGTCGCCGAACAGCTCAGGATGGCTGTCGGCGAGCGCCATGATCGTCATGCCGCCCATCGAGTGGCCGACCACCACGCACGGGCCGGGCACGAACTCCTCGATCACCTCGGCGAGGTCCTGGCCCAGCCGGTCGATCGTGCTGTCGTCGGCCGTGCCGCGCTGCGAGCGGCCGTGGGAGCGGATGTCCCACAGCACCACGCGGTGGTTCTCGCGCAGCTCCTTGCGCTGGTAGTGCCACGATTCGAGGTTGAGGCAGTAGCCGTGGCACATCACGATCGTCAGCGGCGCGTCCTCGGGGCCGTCGATCTCGACGTGGAGGGCCACCCCGTCGGAGGTGACGAGCGTGCGCTCCCTGCCGCGCAGCTCGCCGAACGGCTCGCTGGCCTCCTCGTCGTGCCGCAGCCTGATCCGGCCGACCGCGTAGCGCTTGGCCAGAGCCGCCGCCGCGACACCGGCCGACGCCGCTCCGACGATCGCGCCGGCGATTCCGACCCTGCGCCGCCGTGTTGTCGTCGTCATGTCCCCGATCCTTCTCCGCTCATGGCCGCTCCGGAGTGCCCGCCGTCACATGCTGGTGGACCCGTGGCACCCGGGAACCGATCCTGGTCACGATCTCATGAGTGATCGTGCCGAGGGTATCCGCCCATTCCTGGGCAGTCGGCTCGCCCCCGTCGCCGGGACCGAACAGCACCACCTCGTCGCCCGGCGACAAGGGGTCGTCGCCGACGTCGATCACGAACTGGTCCATGCACACCCGGCCCGCCACTTTCCGGCGGCGCCCGCCCGCCAGCACCTCGGCTCTTCCCGACGCGTGCCGGAGTATGCCGTCGGCGTAGCCGAGCGGCACGAGGCCGAGGGTGGTCTCGTGGTCGGTGACGTAGAGGTGACCGTAGGAGACCCCCGACTCCTGAGGGACCCGCTTGACGAGCGCGATCCTGGCCGTCAGGGTCATGGCCGGACGCAGCCCGAAGTCGCCCAGCTCGGGGACGGGGCTCAGGCCGTACATGGCGATGCCCGGCCTGACCAGGTCGAAGCGGGCGGCGGGCAGGGTCATGACGGCGGCCGAGTTGGCCAGGTGCCTGATCACCGACGACCCGGCGGCGCCCGCCTGCTCGGCCTGCTTCAGCGCGCTCTCGAACGCCTCCAGCTGCTGCTCGACCGAGGGATGGCCGGGCAGGTCGGCGCAGGCGAAGTGGGACCACAGGCCGACGATCTCGACGACGCCCTCCGCCCGCAGCGCGAGCGCCCTGCTCAGCAGGCCCGGCCAGGCGGCCAGCGGCGCGCCGCCCCTGCTCATGCCGGTGTCGGCCTCCAGGTGCAGCTTGGCCGGACGGCCCACGCGCCGGGCGGCGGCCGCGATCTCGTCGAGCAGGCCCTCATGGGCGGCAGACAGCTCGATGTCGTGGGCCACGGCCCGGTCGAGGGGCTCGCCGGGGGTGATCAGCCAGGCCAGCACGGGCGCGGTGACGCCGCCGTCGCGCAGCGCGAGCGCCTCGGCGACGAAGGCCGTGCCCAGCCTGGACGCGCCGCCCTCCAGGACGGCCCTGGCCGAGGGCACCAGCCCGTGCCCGTAGGCGTCGGCCTTGACGGCCCCCATCAGCTCGGCGCCGCCCGCCCGCTCCTTCAGCAGGGTCACGTTGTGCCGGATGGCGGACAGGTCGACCCGCGCCTCGGCGGGGGTGGCCATCGAGGAGTACATCTCTCCAGTGTGGCAGCTCAGACGGGTGGTCGAGCGCGGTTCGCGCCGCTCAGGGACGGGGTTCGCCGTGGACGGAGCGGATGGCCTCCGGAACGGCCGCCGCCACCCCGGCCGCGGTGAGCGGGGCGCCGCGGGCGGCCAGCCGGCCGGCCAGCCCGTGCACGTACGCGCCGACCGAACCCGCGTCGTAGCAGCACAGCCCCTGGGCCAGCAGCGCGCCCGCCACGCCCGACAGCACGTCGCCGGTGCCCCCGGTGGCCAGCCACGACGTGCCGGTCTCGTTGACGCGGACCGGCCTGGCCTCCTCGGCCACCACCGTGGTCGAGCCCTTGAGCAGCACGGTCACGCCCAGCTCGGCCGCGGCCCGGCGGGCGTGCTCCAGCCGGGCGGCCTCGATGTCGTCGCGGCTCACGCCGATCAGCCGGGACAGCTCGCCCGCGTGCGGCGTGATCAGCACGGGCGCCCGCCTGCGCAGCAGCGACCGGTCGCGGGCCACCAGCGTGAGCCCGTCGGCGTCGATCAGCACGGGGACGTCCGAGGCCAGCACTCGGGCGGCCAGCTCGTGCGCCCAGTCGCCGGTGCCGAGCCCCGGGCCGAGCAGCCACGCCTGGACGCGGCCCACGCCCTCGACGGACGGCCGGTCGAGCGGGGTGATCACCGCTTCCGGCCAATGGGCGCGCACCTGCTGGACCGGCTCGTGGGTGCCCGCGTAGCGGACCAGGCCCGCGCCCGCCCGCAGCGCGCCGCCCACGGCCAGCACGGCCGCGCCGGTGTACAGGTCGCTGCCCGCGGCCACCCCGAGCACGCCCCTGCGGTATTTGTCGGACTCGTTGCCCGGCCTGGGCAGCAGGTCCTCCACGTCCGCGCGGGTCAGCGCCGCGACGTCGGGGTCGGGCAGGAAGGGGCCGAGCCCGATGTCGACCAGCTCGACCCGGCCCGTGTGCGCGGCGCCCGGATCGACCAGCAGCCCCGTCTTGTACGCCCCCATCGTCACCGTCACCCGCGCCCGCACCGCCGCGCCCGCGACCCGCCCGGTGCTCGCCTCGACGCCGCTGGGCACGTCGACCGCGACGATCGTGCCGTGGGCCGCGTTCGCCTCCTCGGCCAGCCGGGCGTACGGCTCGCGCAGCGCGCCCGTGGCACCGATGCCCACCAGCCCGTCCACGATCAGGTCGGCGTCCCGCACGGCTGGTGGGCCGGCCACGCGGCCTCCGGCGTCGAGGAAGGCGCGCAGGCCGAGCTCGTGCGTCTTGGCGCCGGCCAGGACCGCCTCGACCCTGGCTCCCCGGCGGGCCAGGCGCTCACCTGCGTAGAGGGCGTCACCGCCGTTGTCGCCGCTGCCGACCAGGAGCACGACGCGGGCGCCGTACACCCGGCCCAGCAGGTCGGCGCAGGCGGCGGCGAGACCGTGGGCGGCCCGCTGCATGAGGGTGCCCTCGGGCAGGCGCGCCATCAGCGTGCGCTCGGCGTCCCGGATCTGGTCGGCGGTGTAGGCGGTCCTCATGGCCTCACTCCGTTCGGCTGCTCGGTCGCCATATGCCGCCGCCCTTCCCCGCTCTGGTCGCTTCGCTCCCGCCACTCCGCCACGCGACGGCACTCCCTCGCGCGCATGATCCGAAGCTATCCCTCCGCGATCACATAGGCCACGGCGACGCCCCCGTCATGGCTGAGCGACAGGTGCCAGCGCTTGACCCCGAGGCCGTAGGCCACCTCGGCGACCTTGCCCGACACGTGCAGCTCGGGCTTGCCCAGCTCGTCGCAGCGCACCTCGGCCTCCAGGTGCCCGAGCCCCCTGGGCGCGCCGAGCGCCTTGGCCACGGCCTCCTTGGCGGCGAACCTGGCGGCCAGCGAGTGCGCCGGCAGCGGCCGTTCGATGTCGGTGAACAGCCGCTCGCGCAGCTGCGGTGTACGTTCGAGAGCCGCCTCGAAGCGGGCGATGTCGACGATGTCCACTCCGATACCCAGGATCATCGTCCCAGGCTACTCAGAACAGGCCGCGCTCCCACGGCCCCCAGATGGCGAACGACCGCCCCTGGACGGCCTGGACGTTGACATAGAGCGTCTGGCCGCCCGGCCCGAACGTCGAGCCGGCGAACTCGGCGCCCGGATCGCCCGGGATCGGCTGGAGGCGGCAGAAGTCGAAGATCTCGCCCGTCCTGGTGAGGCCGCGCAGGAAGTTGTCGCCGTCGCCGTCCTCGCAGAGCACCAGCGTGCCGCGCCGGCTGACGGTCACGTTGTCGGGCAGGTCGAGCGCCGACGAGCGCGGCGACTCGTAGACCAGCCTGAGCCGCCCGCTCCACGTCTCGTACGCCCACACCTGGCCCCGCCCGTCGCCGAACCCGGGAGGCGGCCGGTCACCCGGCGCGGTGGCCCCGCCCTGGGTGGAGACGAAGTACACCACGCCCTGGTGGAAGACCGCGCCCTCCAGCCTGGCGAAGATCGCCGCGCCGCCCGCGCGCCCCTGCCGGCCCACCGCCTGGACGGCCTCCTCGTACGGCGGCCTGCCGGTGAAGCGGGGGTCGGGCTCGTCGATGTCCACCCAGCGAGTGGCGTAGGCGGCCCCCGCCCGCTGCCCGCGCGACAGGTCGGCGCGCTCGACGCCGCTGACGGCGAGCATCTGCAGCCGGCCGCCGTCGAGCAGCCGCCCCTCCCGCATCGGGTGCTTGGGCGGCAGGTAGCGGTAGAAGCCGGAGGGGAAGGAGAAGTTGTCCTCGGTGAGGTAGACGGCTCCGGTGGAGGGGTCGAAGGCGGCCGACTCGTGCGGGAAGCGGCCGGCCGACCTGATCGGGCGCGCGCTCGCGACCCCGCCGACCGGCACCTCGAACAGGTAGCCGTGCCTGCGCTTGAGCTTGCTGTTGTCGCCGCCGGACGGGTCGTCGCCCACGTCGGGGCCGTTGACCGTCTCCTCGCAGCTCACCCAGGCCCGCCAGGGCATGGGCCCGCCGGAGCAGTTGGTCATGGTGCCGTTGAGCGAGGGGCCGCTCCTGATCACCTCGCCGTGGCGGGTGACGTGGAGGGTCGAGGTGCCGCCGCCGGCCGCCGGGTCGTAGGCGGTGCCCTTGTCGCCGAACGCGCCGACCGGCCCGGTGACCTCGTGGTTGCGGACGAGGATCGTGCCCCCCTTGGGGCCGCTGAAGGCCGCCATGCCGTCGTGCCTGCCCGGGACGGTGGTGCCGTCGGAGAACTTCTCGCCCGCGGCGCTGAACGAGCGGTACCGGAACCCGTCGGGGAGGTGCAGGCGCACCTTGCCGTCGCGCAGGTCGGCGACCGGTCTCAAGGGCCCGTAGCCGACGGCGGGCCGCACGCCGCCCCTGGCCCCGGCGCAGGCGACCCCGGCGAAGGGCCCGGCCACGGCCAGCACGTTGGCGAGGAAGCGACGGCGATCCACAAGACCTCCCGGGAGGCTACGTCCGGAACAGTAGCCGCCCGCCGGTTCCGGCACGCCCGGATCGTCAGGACCGGTCTTTCTTCCCGGAATCATCCTTTGGTAATCCCACGTTTTTATCCACAGGCTGTGGATATCCGCCGCGGCGCACCCGCCCATGATCGCATTTGTCCCCCATCGCTACGCTGCCTAGGTGAACAACGGCTACGTGGAACTGAGCAGGGAGCAGTGGAGCGAGCTCCGCAAGAACACGCCCTTGACTCTCACCGCAGACGAGCTGGAAGACCTGCGCGGCGTCGATGACCCCATCGACCTCACCGAGGTCACCGACATCTATCTCCCCCTGACCCGGCTGCTCAACCTGCACTTCACCGGGTCCAAGCAGCGCAGCAGCGTGCTGAGCGCCTTCCTCGGCGATGCGGGGACGCGCGTGCCGTACATCCTGGGCATCGCCGGGAGCGTCGCGGTCGGCAAGTCGACCACGGCGCGGCTGCTGCACACCCTGCTGGCCCGCTGGCCCGAGCACCCGCACGTGGAGCTGATCACCACCGACAGCTTCCTCTACCCCAACGCGGTGCTGGAGGCCAAGGGCATCATGCAGCGCAAGGGCTTCCCGGAGAGCTACGACCGGCGCGCGCTGGTCAGGTTCGTGGCGGAGGTCAAGGCGGGCGCTCCCGAGGCGTACGCGCCGGTCTACAGCCATCTGGAGTACGACATCGTCCCCGGCGCCCGCCAGGTCGTGAAAAATCCAGACATTTTGATCATCGAGGGCCTGAACGTCCTCCAGCCCGCCCCGCCCACGTCCCTGGCCGTCAACGACTACTTCGACTTCTCCATCTACGTGGACGCCAAGGTCGAGGACATCCGCACCTGGTACGTCGAACGGTTCCACAAGCTGCGCCGCACGGCCTTCGAGGACCCGAAGTCCTACTTCAAGTACATCGCCGAGCTCACCTACGAGCAGGCCACGGACTTCGCGGTCAACGTGTGGCGCGACATCAACGAGCGCAACCTGGTCGAGAACATCGCCCCCACCAGGGGACGCGCCGATCTCGTCCTGCAGAAGGGCGCCGACCACGCGGTCAGGCGGGTACGGCTTCGCCGGACCTGAACACCTCGTCGAAGACGTAGGCGGCGAACCGGCCCGCGCACTCCTGGTCGTCGATGTCGGCGAACCAGCAGTCCTCACCGTGATCGTGGCATCTGAAGCGAGTCATGTGAGGCAGCCTCGCGTACGGCGGTCAACGCAACGTCAATGTCCGATGGACAACAATGGCGGGGTGCTGCATCTGCGACTGATCATCCCTGCCGACCGCACCGACGAGGCCGTCGCGTTGCTGCAGGAGTGCACGGGCGTCACCAACGTCATCGTGCTGCCCGGGGCGGCCCGCGAGCCGGCGGGCGACGTCGTCCTCTGCGACGCCGCCCGCGAGGCGGCCAACGTGGTGATCAGCCGGCTCAAGTGGGTGGAGGACGTCGGCTCGATCGCCATCGAGCAGGTGGACCTGTCGCTGTCCAGGGCCGCCACGGCGGCGGTCGAGGAGGCGCCCGGCGATCCCGACGACGCGGTGGTGTGGGAGGAGCTGGCCCACAAGGTCTCCAGCGAGTCCCGCATCACCTGGGCCTAC
Organism: Nonomuraea sp. NPDC005692; assembly: GCF_040631115.1. Classification (NCBI taxonomy): domain Bacteria; kingdom Bacillati; phylum Actinomycetota; class Actinomycetes; order Streptosporangiales; family Streptosporangiaceae; genus Nonomuraea; species Nonomuraea sp. NPDC005692. Next base: position 104,914 of record NZ_JBEXYU010000030.1, read on the forward strand.
CTGGCCTTCCTGGCCATCGCGACGCAGCTCGCGGGCATCGGCGTGCTGCAGAACTCGCCCATCCTGATCGTCGGCGCGATGGTGCTCGGCCCGGAGTTCGGCGCGATCGCCGCGATCTGCTTCGGCCTGCTGGGCCGGCGCGGACGCCTGATCACCACCGCTCTGCGGACCCTGGTCATCGGCTTCACCGTCGCCATCGCCATCACCTTCGCCTGCGCGCTGGTCTCCAACTGGCTGGGCTGGATCGACATCGGCAACCTGAAGGTGAACGCGGAGGTGCAGTTCATCGTCAAGCCGGACAAATGGTCGTTCATCGTGGCGCTGCTGGCGGGGGCGGCGGGCGTCCTGTCGGTGACGGCGGGCAAGTCCTCGGCCCTGATCGGCGTGTTCATCTCGGTCACCACGGTCCCGGCGGCCGGCTACCTCGCCGTCGCGCTGGGGCTCGGCGACTGGGCGGAGGTCGCGGGGTCGGTCTCGCAGCTCGCGGTGAACATCCTCGGCATGATCATCTCGGGTACGGCCACGCTCCTGGTCCAGCGGAAATTCTGGCCTCAAGTAGGACAGCGTTCATCCGTGTGAACGAGGCCAGGCCCACCCCGCGCCGGGTAGGGTCCGCCACATGCACATCCTCGCCACCGAGGGGCTGACCAAACGCTTCCCCACCGTCACCGCGGTCGACGGGCTCACGGTGACCGTGGGATCCGGCGTCACCGGGCTGGTGGGGGCGAACGGCGCGGGCAAGTCGACACTGATCAAGATGCTGCTCGGCCTGCTGCCGCCCAGCCAGGGCGCCGCGCGGGTGCTCGACCTCGACGTGACCGCGCAGGGCGCCGAGATCCGCCGGCTCGTCGGCTACATGCCCGAGCACGAATGCCTCCCTCCCGACGTCTCCGCGACCGAGCTGGTCGTCCACCTCGCCAGGATCTCCGGGCTGCCGCGTACGGCCGCCCGCGAGCGCGCCGCCGACGTGCTGCGCCACGTGGGCCTGGCCGAAGAGCGCTACCGCCCGATCGGCGGCTACTCCACCGGCATGAAGCAGCGGGTCAAGCTGGCCCAGGCTCTCGTGCACGACCCCAAACTCGTCTTCCTCGACGAGCCCACCAACGGGCTCGACCCGCGCGGCCGCGACGAGATGCTGACGCTGATCAGGCGTATCGGCACCGAGTTCGGCATCAGCGTGCTGGTCACCTCCCACCTGCTGGGCGAGCTGGAACGCATCTGCGACCACGTGATCGTCATCGACGGCGGCCGCCTGCTGCGCTCGTCGGCGATCTCGGAGTTCACCCAGGCCACCCAGACGGTCACGGTCGAGGTCGAGGACGGCCTGGAGCCCCTGGCCCGGCGCCTGACCGAGACCGGCCAGACCGTCTCCCAGCAGGGCCGCCTGCTGGTCGTCAAGGTGCTCGGGCCCGAGACCTACGACGCCGTCCGCGACGCCGCCGTCGACCTCGACCTGTGCCTGATCCGCCTCGAACAGGGACGCCACCGCATCGAGGACGTCTTCAGGGAGGAGGCGGCCAATGTCTGAGATCTACGACATCGGCTACCGGCACTACGACGGCCCCCGCATGGGCGGCGCGTACGCCACCCGCGCGCTCACCGTCCACAGCCTGCGCGGCATCTTCGGCCTCGGCCGTCCGGCGCGCAGCAAAATCGTGCCGTTCGCGCTGGTCGTCATCATGCTGCTGCCCATGGTGGTGTCGATCGCGCTCATGGCGCTGGCCCAGCAGCGCGGCATCCCCTACAGCGGGTTCGCGGTCCTCATGCAGGCCGTGGTGGCCATCTTCCTGGCTTCCCAGGCCCCCACGGTCGTCGCCCCCGACCTGCGCCACCGCGTGCTGCCCCTGTACCTGTCGCGGCCGATCTCGGTCTTCCAGTACGTGGCCGCCAAGGTGATCGCGATGACCGCCGCGCTGTTCCTGCTGGTCGCCGGGCCGCTGACGCTGCTGTGGATCGGCGAGCTGGTCGTGGACATGCCGGGGCCGCCCGCCACCGGCGAGTACCTCGGCGCGCTGCTCATGGCGCTGGTGCTGGCGCTGCTGCTGTCGGCGTTCGGCCTGGCCCTCGCCTCGTTCACGCCGCGGCGTGGGCTGGGGGTGGCCTCGGTGATCACGGTCTACCTGCTGTCCTCGGCGTCGGTGCCGCTGCTCTACGGCACGATGCTCAACACCGGGAACGAGTCGGGGGCCGCCTGGGCCTGGTTGATGAACCCGTTCTGGCTGGTCGACTCCGTGCAGTCGTGGCTGTTCGGCACCCCGACCCACGCCGAGGGTCAGTATCCCAACGGTCCCGCCTCCGCGGCGATCCTGGTGGTGCTGATCGGCGTGGGCCTGGCCGCTCTCGCGCTGCGCTACAGGAAGGCGGCCTCGCGATGAAGATCGAGCTCTCCCAGGTGTCCCGCTGGTACGGCAACGTGGTGGCGGTCAACGACGTGACCATGACGATCGGCCCCGGCGTCACCGGCCTGCTCGGGCCCAACGGCGCCGGCAAGTCGACGTTGCTGCACATGATGGCCGGGTTCCTGGCGCCGTCCGGCGGCTCGGTCACGCTGGACGGCACCCAGGTCTGGAAGAACCACCACATCTACCGAAATATCGGCCTGGTCCCGGAACGCGAGGGCGTGTACGGCTTCCTCACCGGCTGGCAGTTCGTCCTGTCCGCCGCCCGCCTCCACGGCCTCCCCGACCCCGTCGAGGCCGCCCGCAAGGCCCTGGCGACGGTCGAGATGGAGGAGCCGAAGGACCGCCGGGTGGAGACGTACTCCAAGGGCATGCGCCAGCGGGTCAAGGTGGCCGCCGCCCTCGTCCACGACCCGGCCGTGCTGCTGCTCGACGAGCCGTTCAACGGCATGGACCCGCGCCAGCGCCTCCACCTGATGGACCTCATCCGCGCCATGGGCACCGCGGGCAAGACGATCCTGTTCAGCTCGCACATCCTGGAGGAGGTCGAGCGGGTCGCCCAGCACATCGAGGTCCTGGTGTCCGGCCGGCACGCCGCCTCGGGCAACTTCCGCGAGATCAGGCGCCTGATGACCGACAGGCCCCACCTGTTCGTCATCCGTTCCAGCGACGACAGGAAGCTCGCCGCGGCCCTGATCCGCGACGAGTCGGCCGGCGGCATCACGCTCCGCCCGGACGGCCTGGAGGTCCAGGCGACCGAGTTGCGGCGCTTCGCCCGGCTGCTCCCCCGCGTCGCCCGCGACGAGGGTGTGCGCCTGCACCAGGTCTCCCCCGCCGACGAGGACCTGGAGAGCGTCTTCGCCTACCTGATCAACAGGAGCACCTGAATGAACACCGTGGTCGCGGGCATCACGTACCGCTCACTGCTCGGGCGTCGCCGCATCATCCTGCTCCTGCTGCTCCCGCTGGCCCTGATCGCCCTGGCCGTGCTGCTGCGCGTGGTGACCGGCGCCGACCAGAAGCTGGCCGTGGACCTGATGAAGGACTTCGCCATCAAGGCGATGCTGCCGCTGCTGGGGGTCATCGCGGGCACCGGCGTCATCGCGCCGGAGATCGACGACGGCACCGTCATCCACCTGATGTCCAAGCCCATCTCCAGGCCCGTGATCGCCCTGACCAAGTTCGGGGTGGCGGCCTCGCTCATGGCCGTGTTCGGGGCTCTGCCGACGTACGTGGCGGCCTGGATCCTGGTGGGCGGCGAGGACGGCATCGCGGCCGGTTTCGCCCTCGGCGCCCTGATCGCCGGCATCGCCTACGCCGGGCTCTTCCTGCTCCTCGGGGTCGTGACCAAGCACGCGGTCACGATCGGCGTCATCTACGCCCTCGTCTGGGAGGTCACCGTGGTGAGCTTCATCGAGGGGGCGAGCAAGTTCTCCATCCAGGAGTGGGCCATGGCCATCGCCGACCAGATCTCCGACTCGCCCTTCCTGGGGTCGAAGGTCGCGATGGGCTTCGCCGTGCCGGCGCTGGTCGTCGTGACCGTGGGCGCGGTCTTCTGGGCCGGCCGCAGGCTGCGGGTGTTCGCCCTCACCGGCGACGAGTAGCGGCCCGGCGGGTACGGCGCGAGGCCGTACCCGCCCAGGCGCGTCAGGAGGCGCAGGCCGTACGGACCACGTCGGCCAGGCGGCCCGCCACCTGGTTGGCGTGCTCCTCGGAGGCGGCCTCCACCATCACCCGGATCATGGGCTCGGTGCCGCTCGGCCGGATCAGCACCCGACCGGTCTCCCCCAGCTCCGCCTCGGCCTCGGCCACGGCGGCGATGAGCTCGGGCACCGACGCCTTGCCCTTGTCGACGTCCTTGACGTTGATCAGGATCTGCGGCAGCGGGGTCATCACCGAGGCCAGCTCCTTCAGCGGGACGCCCGACTTGGCCACCACGCCCAGCAGGTGGAGCGAGGTGAGCAGGCCGTCGCCCGTGGTGGCGTGGTCGAGCAGGATGACGTGACCGGACTGCTCGCCGCCCAGGTTGAACCCGTCGGACTTCATGCGTTCGAGGACGTAACGGTCGCCGACCGCGGTCTCGATCACGGTGATGCCGGTCTCGCGCATCGCCAGCTTGAAGCCCAGGTTGGACATGACGGTCGCGACCACGGTGTCCTTGGACAGCAGGCCGTCGCCGTGCATGGCGGCGGCGAGCACCGCCATGATCTGGTCGCCGTCGACGACCGTGCCGGTGTGGTCGACCGCCAGGCAGCGATCGGCGTCGCCGTCGTAGGCCACGCCCAGATCGGCGCCCCTGGACACGACTATCTGCTGGAGCTTGTCCAGGTGGGTGGAGCCGTGCCCGGCGTTGATGTTGAGCCCGTCGGGTCTGGCGCCGATGGCCTCGACCCGGGCGCCCGCACGCACCAGCGCCTCGGGCGCGACCATGTGGGCGGCGCCGTGCGCGCAGTCGACCACGACGTGCAGGCCGTCGAGCGCGGCGGTCATCGTGGTCAGGACGTGCGAGATGTAGCGGTCGGCCTCGCCGTACGCGTCGCGCACGCGGCCGACCCCCGAACCGACGGGGAAGGACCAGCTCTCACCGAGCCGGCGCTCGATCTCGTCCTCGACCGCGTCGGACAGCTTGAAGCCGCCCCTGGCCAGGAACTTGATGCCGTTGTCCGGCGCCGCGTTGTGCGAGGCGGACAGCATGACGCCGAGGTCGGCGCCGAGCGCGGCGGTGAGATGGGCGACGGCCGGGGTGGGCAGCACGCCGAGGCGCAGCACATCCACTCCGGACGCCGCGAGGCCGGCGACCACTGCGGCCTCCAGGAACTCCCCGGAGGCTCGCGGGTCCCGGCCCACGACGGCCACGGGACGACGTCCCGTGGCCGCGAACGCGCCCGCATCACCGAGTACATGGGCGGCCGCCACGGACAGGTCCATGGCGAGCTCGGCCGTGAGGTCGCGACCAGCGACCCCACGTACCCCGTCGGTGCCGAAAAGGCGCGCCAATTTAGCGCTTGCTGTACTGCGGAGCCTTGCGGGCCTTCTTGAGGCCGTACTTCTTCCGCTCCGTGGCGCGGGCGTCACGGGTGAGGAAGCCGGCCTTCTTCAGCGGCGGGCGGTTGACGTCGACGTCCAGGATCGCCAGGGCGCGGGACAGGCCCATGCGCAGCGCGCCGGCCTGGCCGGTGACGCCGCCGCCGTCGATGCGCGCGATGACGTCGAACGCCTCTTCGGCGCCGAGGACCACGAAGGGCTCGTTGACGATCTGCTGGTGGACCTTGTTCGGGAAGTAGACATCCAGCGAACGACCGTTGATCGTCCACTTGCCGGTGCCGGGGACGATGCGCACGCGGGCGATCGCCTCCTTGCGGCGACCGGTGCCGTACGAGTTACCCGTGGTGACGGGCTTGCGCACGGGCGCGTCAGCGCTGGCAGCGGACTCGGTGGTGTACTCGGACGGGAAGTCCTCGCCGGAGAATTCCTCCAGCTCGGTCTCGACGACCGTCTCGACACCGGTGGGCTCAGCCACGGTTCTCCTCTAACTCTTTCGAACTACTACTGGGCGATCTGGGTGATCTGGAACTGCACCGGCTGCTGGGCCTGGTGCGGGTGGTCGGAACCCGCGTAGACCTTCAGCTTCTTGGCCATCTTCCGGCCGAGGGAGTTCTTCGGCAGCATGCCCTTGACGGCCTTCTCGACGGCCTTCTCCGGCCGCTTGTCCATGAGCTCGCCATAGGTGACGGAACGCAGACCGCCCGGGTAGCCCGAGTGACGGTACGCCTTCTTCTGCTCACGCTTGTTACCGCTCAGCGCAATCTTGTCGGCGTTGATGACGATGACGAAGTCACCGGTGTCGACGTGGTTGGCGAAGATCGGCTTGTGCTTGCCGCGGAGCAGGTTCGCGACGTGGCTGGCCAGCCGGCCCAGCACGACATCGGTCGCGTCGATGACGTACCACTGACGCTGGACGTCGGCGGGCTTCGGTGAGTACGTGCGCACGGTCGTAGCCTTCTTTTGCTCGCGTCTTCGGCGCTGTCGGATGCGACAGCTACATGGGTCGGTCGGTGCGGGCACACGGCAGCCCGGACCTTCCGTCTCCCGAGCCCGATGGGCTTGATGATGGGAGATGACGCCGGACGCGCCGCGCATCGGTCACGCTGGACCTATGCACACAACGAACGATTAGGTTACCCGCCTACAGGCGCGCAGGTCAAAAGACCGGTAACCCTGCACGATTCTACCTGACAGCAGAACGGTTCCATTTCGTTTCCCTGGGATCCCTTCTTTCCCAGTACCCGACATCTCTATCGTTAGCTGCGGTATGTGGCGGAACTCTCACACCCGGCAAACCCAGCGGGGCGCGCGGCGCCGGAACAGCCTGGGTGTGCTGGCCTGCCTGATGGCCGCGCTGTTCACCGGCGTGCTGCTCGGCCGGCTGTCCGACGACGTCGAGCCCACCGCCCACATCTACCTCAACGAGACCGCACCGCCGGCCGCGGCCACCGCGCGTCCCGCCCCCACCGCCGTGCAGAAGGCCCAGCCCGAGCTGGACCGCATCCCGCGACAGGCCAGTACGGTCAGGACGCCGCGCGGCAGATCCACCCCGAAGCCCACGAAGACCCCCGAGGGGCAGATCGCCGGCTTCGACGCCAAGGACGACCCCACCCAGGTGTTCACCGGCGGCGGCGACCAGGCCAAGGTGATCCCCGGCATGGCCGCCCGGGTCGTCACGCTCACCAACGCCGCCCGCGCCGAGCGCGGCTGCGGGCCGCTGCGGGTGGACGGCAGGCTGGGACGCTCGGCGCGCGAGCACTCGCTGGAGATGGCGCGCACCGGGCAGCTCGCCCACAACTCCCCCGACGGCGCCTCCCCCTGGGACCGCATGGACCGCGCCGGCTACCACTGGGGTGCCGCCGAGAACATCGGCAACGGCTACAGCACGCCCGAGCAGGCCGTACGCGGCTGGCTGGACAGCCGTGACCACCGCAGGAACATCCTGGACTGCACCCTCAAGGCCATCGGCGTCGGCGTCGCCGCCGGACCGGACGGCCCATGGTGGACCCAGGACTTCGGAACTCAATGACGAACATCACGGTAATGTCTCCGCATGGTTTCCAACGGCAATGAGGAACGTGGCATGGACAGCGGTCCCCGCCGTTCGCGCAGGGAGCGCGCCGCCGACGGCGAGACCACTCAGCAGTCTCCGTTCCCGCAGCCTCCGTCCTCGCAGTCTCCGTTCCCCGGGCCTTCGCAGCCGCCGCAGTCGGCGCGTACCGGCCAGTTCCTGCCGCCCGAGCAGCCCGGCCAGCCTGGGCCGTTCGGCCAGTCGGGGACGTCCGGCCAGTCGGGGTCTTTCGGCCAGTCGGGGGCGTTCGGCCAGTCGGGGTCTTTCGGTCAGCCGCCGTATTCGTCGCAGTCCGCGCAGTCAGCGCAGCCGGGACAGCCAGAGCAGTCCGAGCAGTCGCCGCAGCCACAGCAGAGCCGGGTCGGCTGGAGCCCCTACGACGAGGGCCGGCGCTCCCGCGCCCCGCTGTGGTTCGCGATCGGCGGCGTCCTGCTGCTGGGCCTGCTCGGCGGCGGCCTGGCGCTGATGTGGAACGCCGACGGCCCCAGCACCGCCGCGGCCGGCGCCCCCACCCGGACCTCCGCGCCGCTCCCCTCGGCCCCGCCCGGCAAGTACGGCTTCGCGGCCGAGCGCAAGACCGACCCCGACCCGATCACGGTCAAGGAGATCTTCGGCTCGACGAAGAAGATCAACGTCTCGGGGCGTTCGTACGAGATGACGGTCACCAGCAAGGACAAGAAGTGCACCGACGGCGCCCTGGGCGACAAGCTCCAGAAGGCGCTTAAGTCGGGCAAGTGCACCCAGTTCCTCCGGGCCAGCTTCCGCGACAAGTCCGGCAAGGTGATCGGCACGATCGGCGTGGCCAACCTCAAGACGAGCGGCACCGCCAGCAAGGTGGCCAAGGTCGGCGACGCGAGCAACTACGTCAAGCCGCTGGCCGGCAAGGACAGCGTCACCAAGATGCTCGGCTCGGGCAGCGGCGGCGCCAAGATCTCGGCCCACGGCCACTACGCGATCATGGTGTGGTTCCAGAACAAGGACGGCAGCAAGCCGGACAAGAAGGAATCGAAGCGCATCCTCGAAGCCATCAAGGACCTCAGCGACGCGACCGTCTTCAAGGCTCTGGACAACCGTTCGATGACGGGAAGCGCGCTCAGCTGAACCGGCATCCCGGTCGATAACCCCCTAAAGAGGGCGGCGGATCCCGCGGGGAACCCCCATACCGACATAACGATCTCGCTACTCTCGCTAGGCTCGCCCTATGCGTGGCCAGGAACCCGGGTCTGAGCACGATCGCAGGGAAGCCGACCGTACGACCGCATCACCGATGCCACCGCCGAGTTTCGGCCGCATCGGCAGCGGCGTCCCGTCGGCGTTCTCTCCCTCAGGTGAGCCGACCGGCGACGAGACGCGGGTTCCAGGTGGCACCCCACCGGAGCCCGCGGACGCGTCCGCCGGCGTACAGCCGTGGGAGGTGGCCGGCGACGACTCGGCCCCCTACGACTGGTTCGCCGACGACGCCCCCGACACTCCACCGTCCCCGGGCTCCTCCGCCCCCGCTCCCCACCCCTCCATCAGCGCCCCCTTCGGCACCCCAGGCGCCTCCTCCGGGCCCGGCGCCCTTCCCGAGACCTCCGGCCCCCGCGCGAGCGGCCCCTCCGAAGCCTCCGGCCCCTTCCACGTCCCTGGGCCGCACGCCCCGTTCGGAGCGCCCACCCCCTTCGGCGCTCCCGAGGCCGGCGGCGCCCCCCAGGGCCCGAGAGCCGACGAAGACACCATCGCCGCCCCCCGGGCCCCCCGCGGAAACACCGGCCCCTGGCCCACCGGTACTCCCCCCACCCCGGCCTCCGGCCCCCATGCCTCGGGATCCGGCATCCCCGGCCCTTCCGGAACGCCTGCCTCCGCCGCCGGCACGCCCGTCTCGGCTTCAGACCCCGCAGGGGTTGCCGATGCCCCCGAGTGGGCTGTCGACGCCCCGACGAGGCCCGCCTGGGCCCCCCAGGTTTCCGACGAACCCGGCGGGCCGTCCCGCTCGTCCGACCAGCCCGCCTGGGCTCCCCAAGCTCCCGACCAGGCCGCCTCGCCGCCCAGAGCCGTCACCGACCCCGGACGCCCCCTCGGCACCCCCACCGAAGCCGGCTGGGGCCCCAGGCCGTCCACCGAGACCGGGCCGGGCGCAGGCACCACCGACACACCCGCCTGGACCCCCCAAACTCCCGACCAACCCACCTGGACCCCCAGAAACGCCACCGAAGCCACCTGGGGCCCCCAACGCGGGGACGCCCCCACTTGGAACCCGCAACCCCAGAACAACGCCGGCTGGGGTCCGCACCCCGGAGACAACCCCACCAGGGGCCCGCAGCCGGAGGACGACGCCTCCTGGACCCCCGCCCCCGGCCAGTGGGCCGCAACCCCGGAGGAAGACCCTCCCGCCTGGCCGGCCCAGCCGGCCGTACCGGGCGCGCCGCCGTGGGAGCAGCCAGGACCGGTCGTGCCGGGTGCGCCGCCGTGGGAGCCGCCGCCGGCGTTCACGGCCGCCGCAGCGGGCCTTCAGGTGTGGCCCGCCCCGGTCGCCGACCCGCACGCCATGCCCCCCTGGCCCGCCGCCACAGGCGAACTCGTGGCCGAGCCGGACGCCGACGACCCGGCCCTCGGCGACCCCACCGCCCGATTCCCCACCACCCAGGCCGGTCACCCAGCGCCCCCGGCGCCAGCCGACCAGCAGCCCCCCCGGCTCCCCGCCCCACCGACCGACACCCCGACCAGCCGCTCCACCGGCACGCCGAGCGGCACAGAACCGCCGGTCACCCCGTCGACCGCCACGGTCGGCGCCTCCGCCACCGGCGGGCCCACCGACCCGAACGCCACCGCACCGGCGTTCCCCCACGACCCCGCCACGCCGTACGACCAGGACGCCGCACCGTACGCCCCCGGCCACCCGCCGTACCCCGCCGACGCCCTGGACACCCCGGACGCCGCGCCGCACGACGGCCCTGACGCCGCACGCTTCGGTTCCGAGCCCGGACAGCACGGCCCCGACGCCGCACGGTTCGGCTCCGAGCCCGGACAGCACGGCCCCGACGCCGGACGTTTCACCCCCGAGGCCGGTTCGTACGACCCCGATGCCACCCGCCCGGGCGGCATCCCCAAGACGGCCCACTACTTCGACCCCGAGGCCGCCAAGCGCGACGCCGCCGCCACCGTCCAGCAGCACGCCGCCACCGCCCCGCCGCACGAGGAGCACGACCCGGCGGCCCAGGACACCCCGCCCCAGGGCATGCGCGCGTCCGACCCCCGCGAGGAGCCCACCGGCCCCATGCGGACGGCCCACCACGTCGAGCCCCACCCCACCAACCCGACAGGCCGCCCCCCGGAGCCGGGCGACGTACCCGTATGGCCCCCCATGCCCCCGGCCGAGGAGAAGCGCCCGGAGGACAGGCACCCGGACGAGAGGCCCGACGAGGCGACGCAACGCGCAACCGGCCACTCTCCCGACACGCCCCCACAGCACGCCCACCCGGCAGAGCAGGGCCCGGACGACAAGCAGGCCGAAGACCGGCGTTCCCCGGAGCCCCGAGCGGACCAGTCCCCCACCCAGGACAAACTCCCCGACCTGCCCTTCAACCAGGAGCTGTGGACGAAGCGGCCCGGCACCGCCCTGGACCTCCCCACCCCGCCCCATGGCACGCCCACCTTCCCACCCGGCGCGTTCAGGCAACCCCCGTTCCAGATCCCGCCGCCACCGCCCCCGGCCCGCGGAAAGAGCAAGCGAGCCCTGCTCGTCACCCTCGGCGCCCTGGCGCTGGCAGGCGTCGCGACCGGCGGCTTCTTCGCCTACCGCGCGCTGAGCACCACCCCGCCGACCGCCACGACCGCGGGCGCCACCCCTGCCCCGCCCACGCCGCTGCCCACCACGGAGCTGTCCACCAGCCCGCCCGCCGACGTCCCGGGCGCGTCCATGCTCAATTCGGAGGAGACCGACCCGAAGAAGATGTCCCTGACGGAGGCGTTCCCGAAGAAGAAGGTCTCCGCCGCCGGCACGACGTTCACCAGGGTCAAGACCGACACGGAGACGAGCTGTGACAAGGCGGCGACCGGCGCGTTCGCCGACGCGCTGCGCGAGCGGAAGTGCAGCCGGATCATCCGGGCCACCTACGTCGACAGCAAGCGCCGCTACGCCGTGACCACCGGCATCGCGGTGCTGCCGACCAAGGAGGACGCCGTCCTGACCGACCAGGCCAAGAACCTCTCGCGCAACGTCTGGTTCCGCGCGCTGCCGGGTGCGGAGGGAAGCGGGGGCGAGCGGGTGTCGATCGCCGGCGGCTACGCGGCCGGCCTGGTGTGGGGCAGGTACATCGTCTTCAGCTACGCCACCCACGCCGACGGCCACACCCCGGACGCCAAGGACAAGACGCTGGCCAAGGTCAGCGGGGCGTTCAGGGACCAGACCTCACTCGTCCTAGAGCGCCGCGTCACCAAGGGCTGAGAGCGTCCGGACCCGCCGGGTGGCGGCGGCCCGCGCGGCGAGTTCGTCCGCCGCCGGGTAGCCCACCTCCTCCAGGCAGAGCCCGTGCGCGGGCGCGACGTGCACCCCGGAGTCCCGTACGGCCTGCGTCAGCACCTGGCCGGGCCACTCCACCGGCCGCCGCCCGTCGCCCGCGGCCAGCAGTGAGCCCACCAGCGCCCGGACCATCGAGTGGCAGAACGCGTCCGCCACGACGGCGGCCACCAGCACGCCGTCCGCCTCGCGCGTCCACTCCAGGCGCTGCAGCTCCCTGATCGTCGTGGCGCCCTCGCGCTTCTTGCAGAACGCCGCGAAGTCGTGCTCGCCCACCAGCCGCCGGGCCGCCGCGTTCATGGCGTCGAGGTCCAGCGGACGGCTGTGCCAGACCACCTCGTGCCGCCGCAGCGGATCGACCCCGCCCGCCCTGTCGCACACCCGGTACGCGTACCGGCGGAACATCGCGGAGAATCGCGCGTCAAAGCCCTCAGGAGCCACCGAGACCCGATGAACACGTACATCCTGGGGCAGAATCCCACCCAGCCGCCGGACGAGCGCAGAGAGCCGCTCATCGACGTCCAGGGGTCCACGGTTGCCGTCGAGCTCGGCGAGCGACCCGGCCGGCACGTCCACGTGCGCCACCTGGCCGCGCGCGTGCACGCCCGCGTCCGTACGCCCGGCCACGGTCAGCGCGGCGGGCTCGGCCAGGCGCAGGATCCTGGTGAGCGCCAGCTCGATCTCACCCTGGACCGTACGGCGACCGGGCTGCCTCGCCCATCCGGAGAAGTCGGTCCCGTCATATGCCAGATCCAGGCGGAGCCGTAGCACGATCGTCCCTTTCGCGTTCATGGAAAAGGGCCCGGACCCCCGCGAAGGGGATCCGGGCCCGATTCAACCAGCCTGAGAGATCAGGCCTCGTCCTTCTTCGCCTCGGCCTCGGCGGCCGGAGCCTCCTCGGCGGCAGCCGGGGTCTCCTCGGCGGCGGCCTCGGGGGCCTCGGGCGCCTCGGTCTCGGCGGCCTCGGTCTCCTCGGCGGCCGGAGCCGGAGCGGCAGCGGCGGCCGGAGCCTCGGTACGGCGGGTGGTGACACCGTTCAGCGGCTCGGACACCAGCTCGATGAGGGCCATCGGAGCGTTGTCGCCCTTACGCGCGCCGATCTTGGTGATCCGGGTGTAACCGCCCGGACGCTCGGCGAACGTCACCGCGATCTCGGTGAACAGGTGGTGAACCACGCCCTTGTCCTTGACCACGGTCAGGACCTGGCGACGGTTGTGGATGTCGCCCTTCTTCGCCTTGGTGATCAGGCGCTCCGCCAGCGGACGAAGGCGCTTGGCCTTGGTAACCGTCGTACGGATCTTGCCGTGGCGGAACAGGTCCGTGGCGAGGTTCGCCAGGATCAGCCGCTCGTGCGCCGGGCTGCCGCCAAGACGTGCACCCTTGGTGGGCTTGGGCATTGCTTTCTCCTCTTGGGTTAACCCGCCCCGGCCGTACCAGGTACCGGAGTCGGGCCGGCCGCAGTCACCACGACTGGGCCGTTACGTTCGTCACGCGCCGAGCGGCTGGGCCACTCGGCGCGTGCGGGGCACGTGCGGAGACGGGTCTCCGCACGAGGCTCAGTACTGCTCGGTCTCGACGTACGCGCTGTCGTCGTCGTCGTAGCCGCCGCCGGCCACCGCGCTCGGGTCGAACCCGGGCGGGGAGTCCTTGAGCGCCAGCGACATCTCGTGCAGCTTCTGCTTGACCTCTTCGATCGACTTGGCCCCGAAGTTCCTTATGTCGAGAAGGTCCTGCTCGCTGCGGGCGACGAGCTCACCCACGGTGTGGATGCCCTCGCGCTTGAGGCAGTTGTAGGAGCGAACGGTCAGGTTCAGCTCCTCGATCGGCAGCGCCAGGTCGGCGGCCAGAGCGGCGTCGGTCGGCGACGGGCCGATGTCGATGCCCTCGGCCTCGACGTTGAGCTCACGGGCCAGGCCGAAGAGCTCGACGAGGGTCTTGCCGGCCGAGGCCACCGCGTCGCGGGGCTTCATGGCGGGCTTGGTCTCGACGTCGAGGATGAGACGGTCGAAGTCGGTGCGCTGCTCGACTCGGGTCGCCTCGACCTTGTAGGTGACCTTGAGCACCGGGGAGTAGATCGAGTCGATCGGGATGCGCCCGATCTCCTGGCCCGGCTGCTTGTTCTGGGCGGCGGAGACGTAGCCGCGACCGCGCTCGACGGTCAGCTCCATCTCCAGCTTCGCCTTGCCGTTGAGCGTGGCGATGCGCAGCTCGGGGTTGTGCACCTCGACACCGGCCGGAGGCGCGATGTCAGCGGCGGTGACCTCACCCGGGCCCTGCTTGCGCAGGTACATCACGACCGGCTCGTCGTGCTCGGAGGAGACGACCAGCTCCTTGAGGTTCAGGATGATGTCGGTGACGTCTTCCTTGACCCCGGGAACGGTCGAGAACTCGTGCAGCACGCCCTCGATGCGGATGCTCGTCACGGCCGCGCCCGGGATGGACGACAGCAGCGTGCGGCGCAGCGAGTTGCCGATGGTGTAGCCGAAGCCCGGCTCCAGCGGCTCGATGACGAACCGGGACCGGGTCTCGTCGATCGACTCTTCGAGAAGAGTCGGGCGCTGAGCGATCAGCATGGTGGGTTCTCCCCTTGTCGTGTGACGCCCGCTATATGACGCCACTCCGATAAACAGTCTAGTTCGGGTACGGACATCCGTACCCGAACTAGAACGTCATTGACTACTTGGAGTAGTACTCGACGATGAGCTGCTCTTGGACCTGGGTGTCGATCTGCTGGCGAACCGGCAGCTGGTGGACCAGGACGCGGAGCTTCTCCGGCACGACGCCGAGCCACGCGGGAACGGTGCGCTCGCCCGCGGTCGCCCGAGCGACCTCGTAGGGCAGCAGGTTGCGCTTGGTCTCGCGGACCTCGATGATGTCGTGCTCGCGAACGCGGTACGACGGGATGTCGACCTTCTTGCCGTTCACCAGGATGTGGCCGTGGCGCACCTGCTGGCGGGCGGCGTCACGCGACTGGGCGAAGCCGGCGCGGTAGACGACGTTGTCGAGACGGCTCTCCAGGATCTGGAGCAGCACCTCACCCGACTTGCCGCTCTTGCCCGCGGCCTCCTCGTAGTAGTTGCGGAACTGCTTCTCGAGGACACCGTAGATACGACGGGTCTTCTGCTTCTCGCGAAGCTGAAGCTGGTACTCGGACTCCTTGGGGCGTCCGCGGCCGTGCTCACCCGGCGGGTAAGGACGGATCTCGATGGGGCACTTGGCGGACTCGCACTTGCTGCCCTTGAGGAAGAGCTTGGTCTTCTCGCGACGGCAGAGCTTGCAGTCCGCGCCCGTGTAACGAGCCATTTCTCAATATCTCCTGGGGAAATTCAGACGCGGCGGCGCTTCGGCGGACGGCAGCCGTTGTGCGGGACCGGCGTGACGTCCTGGATCGAACCCACCTCGAGGCCGGTGGCCTGGAGGGAGCGGATCGCGGTCTCACGGCCGGAGCCGGGACCCTTGACGAACACGTCGACCTTGCGCATGCCGTGCTCCATGGCGCGGCGGGCGGCGTTCTCGGCGGCCATCTGGGCGGCGAACGGGGTGGACTTACGGGAGCCCTTGAAACCCACGTGGCCGGCGCTGGCCCAGGAGATCACGTTCCCGTTGGGGTCGGTGATCGAGACGATCGTGTTGTTGAACGTGCTCTTGATGTGGGCGTGCCCGTGAGCGACGTTCTTCTTTTCCTTGCGGCGCACCTTCTTCGGGGCACCCTGACGGCTCTTAGGAGGCATTGTTTGCCATTACTCCTGAGATCTTCGGTCCGCGGCTGTGGACTACTTCTTACCGGGCTTCTTCTTACCGGCGACGGTCTTCTTCTTGCCCTTACGGGTACGCGCGTTGGTCTGCGTGCGCTGACCGTGGACCGGAAGGCCCTTGCGGTGCCGGATGCCCTGGTAGCAACCGATTTCGATCTTGCGACGGATGTCGGCCTGGACCTCGCGGCGCAGGTCACCCTCGATCTTGAAGTTCGCCTCGATGTAGTCACGCATCGGGACGAGCTCGGTGTCGGAGAGCTGGTGCACGCGGAGGTCGCCGCTGACACCGGTCGCCTGGAGGATCTCCTGGGCGCGGGTGCGGCCGATTCCGTAGATGTAGGTGAGAGCGATCTCCAGCCGCTTCTCGCGGGGGAGGTCGACGCCAACCAGGCGAGCCATGGTCGGGCATTCTCCTTCTTTTGGGCGGAGGTCTTGCGCCGCACTACCCCTCCCCATGCCCGGGGTGAGGGCCCCGGCCTCCGACCGGGGGTCTCCTGAGAGGTACGGAATGCTCCGCCTGCCCAGGTGTGAGACGCGATTACTGTCGCGGGCTCCTCATGCGTCGAGCCCGCTCCCTAATTCGGGGCGGACTCGGAGAAACCTTGCGTACGACTAACCCTGACGCTGCTTGTGGCGCAGGTTGTCGCAGATCACCATGACGCGACCGTGCCGGCGAATCACCTTGCACTTGTCGCAGATCTTCTTGACGCTCGGCTTTACCTTCATTGTCCTTCGTGTTCCTCAGACGTCTTACTTGTATCGGTAGACGATCCGCCCGCGACTCAGGTCGTAGGGGCTCAGTTCAACGACTACCCTGTCGTCCGGCAGAATTCGGATGTAGTGCATCCGCATCCGTCCGCTGATATGGGCCAGGACCTTATGGCCGTTGTCGAGCTGCACCCGGAACATGGCGTTCGGGAGCGACTCAACCACAGTGCCCTCGATCTCGATGGCGCCGTCTTTCTTGGCCAAAATCCCTCGCGTTTCACTGATCGGTCGTCTGAGGCTCCGGTTCACTAAGCAGCCGCGACCTCACGCTTCGAAGAGAGCGGCGATCGGCAAAGACCGCCGACGCGTGTAAGTCATAGTGAGCCGACTAAGGAGTGTACGACACCTGAGCCCAAAACGCGAAACGCGTGCCAGGTGTCCTGACACAACCATGTAAGAGTCTACCCCACGGCCCGCACTCCTTCGACCGTACGCCGAAGGGCCCGCCGGGCGGACCGGCGGGCCCTTCGCGGGTGCTCCTAGTAGACGCGGTGCCGGTCACCGCAGTACGTGGACGGGCCGCCCCAGCACGTCCAGGTGTAGATCTTCTTGATCCCCCGGCCGGACCAGGTCTCGTCGTGGCTCCCGTCCCACTTCCTGGAGAACTGGTGCCAGCTTCCGTTCGCGTAGTACCGGAACCACACGTAGCCGAACTTCGGCGTGGACTCCTTGCCGTACCAGTGGGTGTAGACCTTGCCGTGCGACCGGTACGTGTTGCCGTGCGTGGACGCCTTGTGGTTGGCCGAGTAGAACGTGCCCCACCCGCCGGACGAGGCCGCCTGGGCGGCGGGGGCGACGGCGAGCCCGGTGACGGCGATCGAGCCGGCGAGGGCGGCGGCTGCGAGGACCTTGCGCATCTGATTCCTCCGTGAGTCGTGTTCCCGACACGGCTCACGCTAGGAACCAGCGCCGTCACGCACTGCGGAGGAATACACACAGTGCATTACGGCACATACGGCTCTGGGGCTAACTGCGCTTCGGCCCGTTCCCGAAGATCGTGCTCATCAGCAGGATCGCGCCCCAGGGCCCCATGACCCACAGCGGCCACGGATAGATCATGTGGCCGGACGAGACGCTCACGATCAGCCAGATCACCCAGTTGACGGCGCTGGCCGCGGCCCAGGCGCCCCAGGCCGCCCGCATGCCCGGATGCAGGTTGCCGCGCGTCGCGGGCACTGCCTCGGGCTTGGCCGGCCGGTGGCGCAGGTCGACGTCGGGCAGGTCGGCCGTCAGCTTGGCCAGGTCACCGTAGGTCTTGCTCTTGTACAGCTCTTCGAGCCGCTCGTTGAACTCGTCCATCGTGATGCGGCCCTGCGCGGTGTGCTCCCGGAGGATGGCGGCGACCCGGTCGCGGTCGACGTCCGAGGCACGCATCTCGGGGCTGTTCGCCATTCCACCACTCCCGGGGGTCAGGGCTGAAGGTGACTCAGGCGCTCTTCGCCACCGTCCAGGGCGGTAAGCACCCAAGGACCATTATGTGTCACCGCGACGCTGTGTTCGAAGTGCGCCGAGGCCTTCCCGTCGATCGTCACGACCGTCCAGTCGTCGGACAGCACGCGGGTGCGCTCGGTGCCGAGGTTCACCATGGGCTCGATGGCCAGGCACATGCCCTCCTCCAGCAGCGGGCCCCGGCCCGGCTTGCCGTGGTTGGCGATCCACGGGTCCATGTGCATCTCGGTGCCGATGCCGTGCCCGCCGTACTCCTGAGGGATGCCGAAGCGGCCCTGGGACTTGACGTAGCGCTCGATCTCGTAGCCGATGTCGGACAGGTGGCGGCCGACCTTCAGCGCGGCGATGCCGCGCCACATGGCCTCCTCGGTGACCCGCATCAGCTCGGTCAGCTTGGGGTCGACCTCGCCGACCGGCACCGTGACGGCGGAGTCGCCGTGCCAGCCCTCCAGGATCGCGCCGCAGTCGATGGAGATGACGTCGCCCTCACGCAGCTTGCGGGCGTCCGAGGGGATGCCGTGCACCACTTCGTCGTTGACGGACGCGCAGATCGTCGCGGGGAAGCCCTGGTAACCCTTGAACGACGGGACCGCGCCTTCGTCCCTGATCGCCTTCTCGGCGATGGAGTCGAGGTCGAGCGGCGTCATGCCGGGCTCGACGGAGCGCTTCAGCAGATCGAGCGTGCGCCCGACGACCAGGCCGGCGGCCCGCATCTTCTCCAGCTGCTCGGGCGACTTGATCTGGATTCCGTGTCGGTTTCTCTTGAACATTGTTCGGCACCCCCCGGGGTTTCTGACGGGCCTCGTGGGAGCCCTAATTCCCCCACAATAGCCGCACACAAAAAAGCAAGGTGGCACGGATATCCGTGCCACCTTCGCAGGAGATCGTGTCCGGCGTCATCCCAGGAACGGGCGGATCGCCTCCATGGCCCGCTGCGTCACCTCTTCGACCGGCCCGGTCGCGTCGACGCCCACGAGGATGCCCTCGTCGACGTAGTACGAGACCAGCGGCGCGGTCTGCTCCTGGTAGACCTCCAGGCGGTGCCTGACGGTCTCTTCCTTGTCGTCGTCCCGCTGGAACAGCGCGCCGCCGCAGGCGTCGCACTTGTCGTCCTTCTTGTCGTCGAACTCCACGTGCCAGATACGGCCGCACTGACTGCACGTGCGCCGCCCCGCCAGCCGCCGGACGACCTCGTCGTCGTCCACGACCAGCTCCAGCACCAGGTCGAGCTCCAGACCCCAGTCCTTGAGCATGTCGCGCAGGATCTCCGCCTGCGCGACGTTCCTCGGGAAGCCGTCGAGCAGGAACCCGTCCTGCGCGTCGTCCTCGGACAGTCGGTCGCGGACCATGGCGATGGTGACCTCGTCGGGCACGAGATCGCCACGGTCCATGTAGGTTTTGGCCAGCTTGCCGAGGTCCGTGCCGCCCGAGACGTTGGCACGGAAGATGTCACCTGTCGAGATCTTCGGGATGGACAGGTTCGATGCGATGTACTGGGCCTGTGTCCCCTTACCCGCTCCGGGGGGCCCGACGAGAACGAGACGCACTACCGCAGGAAACCTTCGTAGTTACGCTGCTGGAGCTGGCTCTCGATCTGCTTCACCGTGTCCAGGCCGACACCAACCATGATCAGAATGCTCGTCCCTCCGAACGGGAAGTTCTGGCTAGCCCCGGCCACCGCCAGCGCGACGATCGGGATCATGGAGATCAGACCCAGATAGAGCGCGCCGGGCGCGGTCAGACGGGTGAGCACGAAGTTCAGGTATTCAGCCGTCGGACGGCCGGGACGGATGCCCGGAATGAACCCACCGTACTTCTTCATGTTGTCGGCGACTTCAGCGGGGTTGAACGTAATCGACACGTAGAAGTACGTGAAGAAGACGATCAGCACGAAGAACGTGATCATGTAGACCGGGTGGTCGCCCCTGACCAGGTACTGGGAGATCCACTGGACGACCGCGTTGTTCGACGTCGGGAAGAGCGAGGTCAGCAGCTGCGGCAGGTAGAGCAGCGACGAGGCGAAGATGACCGGAATGATGCCGGCCTGGTTGACCTTGAGCGGGATGTACGTCGAGGTGCCGCCGTACATCCTGCGGCCCACCATGCGCTTGGCGTACTGGACCGGGATGCGGCGCTGCGCCTGCTCGACGAAGACCACAGCCGCGATCATGAAGACACCGACGACCAGGACCACCGCGAAGGTGAACTTGTTCGCCTGGAAGATGTTGGACAGCTCGGACGGGAAGACCGCGACGACCTGCGTGAAGATCAGGATGGACATGCCGTTGCCGACACCGCGGTCGGTGATGAGCTCACCGAGCCACATGATCACCGACGTGCCGGCCGTCATGATGATGACCATCGTGACGATGCCGAAGACGTCGTCGGGGTCACGCAGGACGGACTGCTGGCAGTTGGGGAACAGCTGACCGGACCGCGCGAGCGCGATGAAGGCGGTCGACTGGAGGACGCCGAGGCCGATGGTCAGATAACGCGTATACTGCGTGATCTTGGCCTGACCCGCCTGGCCTTCCTTCTTGAGAGCCTCAAGACGTGGAATCACCACGACGAGCAGCTGGAGAATGATGCTCGCGGTGATATACGGCATAATGCCCAGCGCGAACACCGACAGCTTCAGGAGCGCACCACCACTGAACAGCTGCACCATCCCATAGATGTTGCCGGTGGCTCCGTTACGGGCCTGATCGAAACAGGCCGCGAGGTTCTGGACGTGAACTCCCGGAGTCGGAAGAACCGAGCCGAGACGGAACAGCGCGATGATGCCCAGGGTGAAGAGCAACTTCTTGCGCAGGTCCGGTGTCCGGAACGCCCGGGTAAACGCGGTCAGCACGGTCCCTCCTGCGCGCCTTTATGGCGATGTGAGTATGCGGTGGTGCGGGGATCTGCCATGTCAAGTCTCAAGTCAAACGAGCCGGACAGAATCCTGCCGTCTCGCCGAACTCTAACGCACTAAGGGCGTGGGGGCCCATTGTCGGAACCCCCACGCCTCGTCATAGCGGAGCTACAGCTCGGTAACGGAACCACCGGCGGCGGCGATCTTCTCCTTCGCGGCGGACGAGAAGGCGTGAGCCGTAACGTTCACAGCGACGGAGATCTCGCCGGTGCCGAGCACCTTCACGAGCTGGTTCTTGCGAACGGCGCCCTTGGCCACCAGGGCCTCGACGGTGACGTCGCCACCCTCGGGGAACAGCTCGCCGAGCCTGTCCAGGTTGACGACCTGGTAGGTCGTCTTGAACAGCGCGTTGGAGAAGCCCTTGAGCTTCGGCAGACGCCTCTGCAGCGGCACCTGGCCACCCTCGAAGCCGAGGGGAACCGTGGTACGGGCGTGGCTGCCCTTGGTGCCGCGACCGGCCGTCTTACCCTTGGAAGCCTCGCCACGACCCTTGCGGATCTTGGACTTGTTGGCACCCGGAGCAGGACGCAGGTCGTGAATCTTGAGCGGAGCCTTGTCAGTCATGACTAGTCGACCTCTTCCACCTCGACGAGGTGCGTCACCACGGACACCATCCCGCGAATCTCGGGACGGTCCTCCTTGACGACGACATCGCCGATTCGCTTCAGGCCAAGCGAACGCAGCGAGTCACGCTGGTTCTGCTTGCCACCGATCTTCGAGCGAACCTGAGTGATCTTCAGGCGTGCCATGACTAGCTCACCGCCTTCGCGGCCGCGGCCTCGGCGATGCCCTCGCGCTGAGCCTTGAGCATCCGGGCCGGAGCCACGTCCTCGATCGGCAGGCCACGGCGGGCGGCGATCTCCTCGGGGCGGGAAAGGCCCTTCAGAGCCGCCACGGTGGCGTGCACGATGTTGATCGGGTTGTCCGAGCCGAGCGACTTGGACAGCACGTCATGGATGCCGGCGCACTCCAGGACCGCGCGCACCGGGCCACCGGCGATGACGCCGGTACCGGCCGACGCCGGACGCAGGAAGACGACACCGGCCGCCTCCTCGCCCTGCACGGTGTGCGGGATGGTGCCCTGAATGCGGGGCACCTTGAAGAAGTGCTTCTTGGCCTCTTCGACGCCCTTGGCGATGGCCGCGGGGACTTCCTTGGCCTTGCCGTAACCGACGCCGACCAGGCCGTTGCCGTCACCGACGACGACGAGGGCGGTGAAGCTGAAGCGACGACCACCCTTCACGACCTTGGCCACTCGGTTGATCTTCACTACGCGCTCGATGTACGAGACGCCCTTGTCGGCGGCGCCACCGCGGCGATCGTCACGACGGTCCCGCCGCTCGCCACCGGTGCCGCCACCGCGACGCGGAGCTGCAGCCATCAGTGGTTCCTCTTCTCAGTTGCCATCAGAATTCCAGCCCGCCTTCGCGGGCGCTGTCCGCCAGAGCCGCGATGCGACCGGCGTAGCGGTTGCCACCGCGGTCGAAGACGACCTTGGTGATCCCGGCTTCCTTGGCCCGCTGAGCGAGGAGCTCGCCGACCTTCTTGGCCTTCTCCGTCTTGTCGGCCTCGAGCGTGCGCAGCGAGGCGTCCATGGTGGAGGCGCTCACCAGCGTGTGACCGACGGAGTCGTCCACGATCTGGACGAACATGTGACGGGTCGAACGGTTGACGACCAGGCGCGGACGCTCGGCCGTACCGACGACGAACTTGCGGACGCGGCGGTGACGGCGAGCCCGCGAGACGGTGCGGGCAGCCGTGTGCTTGCTGAACGCAGTCTTCGGAGCCATGCCTACTTACCAGCCTTTCCGACCTTGCGGCGGATCTGTTCGCCCTGGTAACGCACGCCCTTGCCCTTGTACGGGTCAGGCTTGCGCAACTTGCGGATGTTGGCCGCGACCTCGCCGACCTTCTGCTTGTCGATGCCGTCCACGTGGAACAGGGTCGGCTTCTCGACGCGGAAGGAGACGCCTTCGGGGGCGTCGACGATGACCGGGTGGCTGAAGCCCAGCGAGAACTCCAGCTGCGTCGGGCCCTTGGCCTGGACGCGGTAACCGACGCCGACGATCTCCAGGGACTTCGTGTACCCCTGGGTGACGCCCTGCACCATGTTGGCGATCAGCGTCCGGGACAGGCCGTGCAGCGCACGGACCTTGTTCTCGTCGTTGGGCCGGGAGACGGCGATGGCGCCGTCGTCGTCACGACCGACCGTAATCGGGTCCGCGACCTTGTGAGAAAGCGTGCCCTTCGGGCCCTTGACCTGGACATCCTGGCCGGTGATCGTGATGTCTACGCCACTGGGCACAGGGATGGGCAGCCGTCCGATTCTCGACATGCTGTGTTCCTCCCCTCTACCAGACGTAGGCGAGGACTTCGCCGCCCACGCCACGCTTGCCGGCCTGCTTGTCGGTCATGAGACCGGCGGACGTCGAGATGATCGCGACGCCCAGTCCGCCCAGAACTCGAGGCAGGTTGTCCTTCTTTGCATAAACCCGCAGACCGGGCTTGGAAACCCGGCGCAGGCCCGCGAGCGAACGCTCACGGGTAGGCCCGAACTTGAGCTCCACCACGAGGTTCTTTCCAACCTTGGCGTCTTCGACGGCCCAGGACTGGATGTAGCCCTCCTGCTGGAGGATCTCGGCGATGTGCGCCTTGATCTTCGAATACGGCATCGACACGCTCTCGTGGTACGCCGAGTTCGCGTTACGCAGACGCGTCAGCATGTCTGCGATCGGGTCGGTCATCGTCATGGCCAGTGGCCTTCCTCGCCGCGGTTTCCAGTCGGCCAAGCAGCGCTCTGCCGGTGGACCTTCGGCGCGGTCATGGACGCGAAGCGTCCTGTCTTCTTCTGAACATGGACCCCGGGGGACGACGCGGAGCCGCCCCCCAGAGTATCTACCAGCTCGACTTGGTGATGCCGGGCAGCTCGCCCCGGTGCGCCATCTCGCGGAAGCACACGCGGCACAGACCGAACTTGCGGTACACCGCGCGCGGACGACCGCAACGCGAGCACCGGGTGTAGGCCCGGACCTCGAACTTCTGCTTGCGCCCCGCCTTGGCGATCAGCGACTTCTTCGCCATTGGATCAGGCCTCCTTGAACGGGAAGCCGAGGAGCTTCAGCAGCGCCCGGCCCTGGTCGTCGTTCGTCGCGGTGGTCACGACCGTGATGTCCATGCCCCGCGGGCGGTCGACCTTGTCCTGGTCGACCTCGTGGAACATGACCTGCTCGGTCAGACCGAACGTGTAGTTGCCGTTGCCGTCGAACTGCTTCGGCGACAGGCCGCGGAAGTCCCGGATACGGGGCAGCGCCAGCGCCAGCAGGCGGTCGAGGAACTCCCACATACGGTCGCCGCGCAGCGTGACGTGCGCGCCGATCGGCATGCCCTCACGCAGCTTGAACTGCGCGATGGACTTGCGCGCCCGGACGACGGCCGGCTTCTGGCCGGTGATCACGGTGAGGTCGCGTACGGCGCCTTCGATGAGCTTGGAGTCGCGAGCCGCCTCACCGACACCCATGTTGACCTTGATCTTGGTCAGGGCCGGGATCTGCATGACGTTCTCGATGCCGAACTGCTCGCGAAGCTGGGCCGCGATCTCCTCGCGGTACTTCGTCTTGAGTCGCGGCGTCGGGCGCTCGGTCTCAGTGGTCGTGGCGGTCATCAGCTGTCCTCACCCGTCTCCTCGGCCTTGTCGGCCTTCTTGTCGGCGGGCTTCTCGTCCTTGAGCTTCTTCACGTTGGACACGTGGATGGGACCCTCCATCGTCTGCACGCCGCCGGTCTTGGCGCCACGCGGACCCTGGAGAGACTCCTTGGTGTGCTTCTTGATCATGTTGACGCCCTCGATCACCACGCGGTCCTCGCGCGGGTACGTGGCGATGACGTGACCCTTGGCACCCTTGTCCTTGCCGGCGATGACCTGAACCAGGTCACCCTTCTTCACATGCAGCTTCGGCATTACAGCACCTCCGGGGCGAGCGAGATGATGCGCATGAACTTCTTGTCGCGCAGCTCGCGGCCGACCGGGCCGAAGATACGAGTGCCACGAGGGTCACCGCTGTCCTTGATGATGACGGCGGCGTTCTCGTCGAAGCGGATGTAGGAGCCGTCGGGCCGGCGGCGCTCCTTGACCGTGCGGACGACGACGGCCTTGACCACGTCGCCCTTCTTGACGCCCGTGCTGCCCGGCAGCGCGTCCTTGACAGTGGCGACGATGATGTCGCCGATACCGGCGTAGCGTCGGCCCGAGCCACCGAGAACACGGATGCAAAGGATTTCCTTCGCACCAGTGTTGTCGGCGACCTTGAGCCGCGACTCCTGCTGGATCACTTGAACTCCTGTTAGTCGCGCCGGTTCTCATTGCTGAGCCTGGCGGAACCTGTCGTTGTCTTGTTCCCACGGCCACAGTCCACGAAGGGGCCGCACCGCAGGCGACGCGAGGCCCGGAGGACCTCGCGTCCTTGGACGCCGTCATGGGGGCCCTGAGGCCCCCACGAGGCGCGGTATATCCGAGAAGGGCCTTACTTGGCCTTCTCGAGGATCTCCACGACCCTCCACCGCTTGGTGGCGGAGAGGGGGCGGGTCTCCATGAGGAGCACGCGGTCGCCGACGCCACAGGCGTTGGCCTCGTCGTGCGCCTTGTACTTGGTCGTACGGCGGATGACCTTGCCGTACAGACGGTGCTTGACGCGGTCCTCGACGGCGACGACGACGGTCTTGTCCATCTTGTCGCTGACGACCAGGCCCTCACGGACCTTGCGGAAGTTCCGCGCGTCGTTCGCCTCGGTGGTTCCGGTGGTCTCGGTCTCAGCCATCGCTCGTCTCCTTCTCGACCGTGACGATGCCGAGCTCACGCTCGCGCATCACGGTGTAGATACGGGCGATCTCGCGGCGGACGGCGCGCAGCCGCCCGTGGCTCTCCAACTGACCGGTCGCTGCCTGGAAGCGGAGGTTGAACAGCTCCTCCTTGGCTTCCTTGAGCTTCTGGACCAGAGTGTCCTGGTCCTCCACTCGCAGCTCGCCGGCGGTCAGGCCCTTAGCCATCACGCCTCACCCACTTCACGCTTAACGATCTTGCACTTCATCGGCAGCTTGTGGATCGCCCTGGTGAGCGCCTCACGCGCGACCGACTCCGCCACGCCGGACAGCTCGAACATCACGCGTCCGGGCTTGACGTTGGCGATCCACCACTCCGGCGAACCCTTACCGGAACCCATGCGGGTCTCGGCCGGCTTCTTGGTGAGGGGACGGTCGGGGTAGATGTTGATCCACACCTTGCCGCCACGGCGGATGTGACGGGTCATGGCGATACGAGCGGACTCGATCTGGCGGTTGGTCACGTAGGAGTGCTCAACAGCCTGAATGCCGAACTCGCCGAACACGACCCTGGTGCCGCCCTTGGCGGCTCCGCTGCGGTCAGGCCGGTGCTGCTTGCGGTGCTTGACCCTGCGCGGGATCAGCATGGTCAGCTCCCTTCAGCACCCGGCTGCGCAGCCGGGCCGGTCTCAGGGGCAGCCTGCGAAGCTGCCTCGGTACGGGGGGCGCGGTCGCCACGGCCGCCACCACGACGCGGACGGTCACCGCCGCCACGACGCGGACGGTCGCCGCCGCCACCGCGACGGTCGTCACGCTCGCGACGCTGGCCGGCACGAGCGCCGGCGGCAGCCGCCTCACGCTCGGCGCGGCTGGTCGGAGCCTCGCCCTTGTAGATCCAGACCTTCACGCCGATGCGGCCGAAGGTGGTACGGGCCTCGTAGAAGCCGTAGTCGATGTCCGCGCGGAGGGTGTGCAGCGGCACGCGACCCTCACGGTAGAACTCCGACCGCGACATCTCGGCGCCGCCCAGACGACCCGCGCACTGGACACGGATGCCCTTGGCGCCGGACTTCATGGCCGACTGCATCGCCTTGCGCATGGCGCGGCGGAACGAGACACGGCTGGACAGCTGCTCGGCGACACCCTGAGCGACGAGCTGAGCGTCGATCTCCGGGTTCTTGACCTCGAGGATGTTGAGCTGGACCTGCTTCTTGGTCAGCTTCTCGAGGTCGCCGCGGATACGGTCCGCCTCGGCGCCGCGGCGGCCGATCACGATGCCCGGACGCGCGGTGTGGATGTCCACCTGCACACGGTCCGTGGTGCGCTCGATCTCGACCTTGGAGATGCCGGCCCGCTCCATGCCCTTCTGCAGCATGCGGCGGATCGCCACGTCCTCGGCGACGTACGACTTGTACAGCTTGTCGGCGTACCACCGGCTCTTGAAGTCGGTCGTGATGCCGAGGCGGAACCCGTGCGGGTTAACCTTCTGGCCCACTATCGGGTCCTTCCCTTCGGCTCGCGGGATTCCACGATCACGGTGATGTGGCTCGTCCGCTTGTTGATCCGATAGGCGCGACCCTGTGCACGCGGGCGGAACCGCTTCAGCGTCGGGCCCTCGTCGACCCAGGCGCGGCTCACGACGAGCGTGCTGGGGTCGAGGTTGAAGTTGTGCTCGGCGTTCGCCATGGCGCTGCTGAGCACCTTGTAGATCGGCTCGCTCGCCGACTGGGGAGCGAACTGCAGCACGGCCTGCGCCTCCGAAGCGGGCAGCCCGCGAATAAGGTCCACCACGCGGCGGGCCTTGAGGGGCGTGACACGGACGAACCGCGCCTGAGCCCTGGCTTCCATCGCTTACTCCTCTAAATGCTTCTGAAGGCGTCTATCGCCGGCTGCGCCGGTCTTCCTTGACGTGGCTGCGGAACGTCCGCGTGGGGGCGAACTCTCCGAGCTTGTGGCCGATCATCGACTCGGTGACGAACACCGGGACGTGCTTGCGGCCGTCGTGCACGGCGATCGTGTGCCCGAGCATGTCGGGAACGATCATGGAGCGCCGCGACCACGTCTTGATGACGTTCTTGGTGCCCTTCTCGTTCTGGGCGTCCACCTTCTTCTGAAGGTGGTCGTCCACGAAGGGACCCTTCTTAAGGCTACGTGGCATTTCGGCTGCTCCTACCGCTTCTTCCTCTTGCTCCGACGACGGATGATCAGCCGGTCGCTGGACTTGTTGGCCTGGCGGGTGCGGCCCTCGGGCTTGCCCTTCGGGTTCACCGGGTGGCGACCGCCGGACGTCTTGCCCTCACCACCACCGTGCGGGTGGTCAACGGGGTTCATGGCGACACCACGGACGGTCGGGCGCTTGCCCTTCCACCGCATACGGCCGGCCTTGCCCCAGTTGATGTTGGCCTGCTCGGCGTTGCCGACCTGGCCGACCGACGCCCGGCAGCGCACGTCGACCATGCGCATTTCACCGGACGGCATACGCAGGGTGGCGTACTGGCCTTCCTTGGCGAGCAGCTGGATCTGGGCGCCCGCGGATCGACCGAGCTTCGCGCCGCCGCCCGGACGGAGCTCCACCGCGTGGATGAAGGTACCGGTCGGGATGTTGCGCAGCGGCAGGCAGTTGCCCGGCTTGATGTCGGCAGCGGGGCCGTTCTCGATTCGGTCGCCCTGCTTGAGGCCGGTCGGCGCGATGATGTAGCGCTTCTCACCGTCGGCGTAGTGGAGCAGAGCGATGTTGGCGGTGCGGTTGGGGTCGTACTCGATGTGAGCGACCTTCGCCGGGATGCCGTCCTTGTCATGCCTACGGAAGTCGATGATCCGGTAGGCGCGCTTGTGTCCGCCGCCCTGGTGGCGCGCGGTCACCCGGCCGTGTACGTTCCGGCCGCCCTTGCTGTGAAGGGGCGCAAGCAGCGACTTCTCGGGAGTGCTGCGGGTGATCTCGGAGAAGTCCGAGACACTCGACCCGCGGCGACCCGGGGTCGTCGGCTTGTACTTACGGATGCCCATCTTTTTCGTTCATCCTTCGTCGGTTACATGGGCGAGCCCGCCGCACCGAAATGCGACGGTCTCGTCCCTCGCAGACCTTTCGGTCCGCTTCCTATCTATGGCGCTGCTAGCCGATCTGACCGAAGATGTCGATCCGATCGCCCTCGACCAGGCTCACGATCGCGCGCTTGGTGTCGGGACGCTTGCCGAAACCGGTGCGGGTGCGCTTGCGCTTGCCCGTCCGGTTGATGGTGTTCACGCTGGTGACCTTGACCCCGAAGATCTGCTCAACGGCGATCTTGACCTGGGTCTTGTTCGCGGTCTTCTTCACCAGGAACGTGTACTTGTTGTTCTCATCGATCAGGCCGTAGCTCTTCTCAGAGACGACCGGCTTGATGATGATGTCGCGCGGGTCGGCGATCTTCTCCATCAGGCGTCTTCCTTCCCGCCCTGGCTCAGCCGCGCGACGACCTGGTCGTACGCCTCCTGGGTGAAGACCACGTCGTCGTGCACGAGCACGTCGTAGGTGTTGAGCTGCCCGGCGTCCAGCAGGTGGACCTCGGGAGCGTTACGCAGGCTCATCCAGGTCAGCTCGTCGGCCTCGTCGACGACGACGAGCACGCGGGGAGCCTGAGTGATCTTGCGCAGGGCGTCCAGGGCGGCCTTGGTCTTGGGGGTCTCCCCCGTGACCAACGTGCTGACCACGTGGACGCGACCGCCACCGGCCCTGTCGGACAGGGCGCCGCGGAGCGCGGCGGCCTTCATCTTCTTGGGCGTGCGCTGCGAGTAGTCACGCGGCACGGGCCCGTGGACGGTGCCACCGCCGGCGAACTGCGGCGCACGGGTCGAACCCTGACGGGCGCGGCCGGTGCCCTTCTGGCGGTACGGCTTCTTGCCGCCACCGCTGACCTCGCCACGGGTCTTGGCCTTGTGGGTGCCCTGCCGGCGAGCGGCGAGCTGGGCCACGACCACCTGGTGGATCAGCGGAACGTTGACCGTCGTGCCGAAGACGTCTTCGGGCAGTTCGACGGTGCCGGCCTTGGCGCCGCTGGCGTCGAGGACGTCAATAGTGGTGCTCACTTGGCAGCCCCCTTCTTGGCAGCGGTGCGAACGAGGACCAGGCTGCCGTTCGCGCCGGGGATCGCACCCTTGATCAGGATGAGACCGTTCTCGGCGTCAACGGAGTGAACCTTGAGGCTCTGCACAGTGGTGCGGACGTTACCCATCCGACCGGCCATGCGCAGGCCCTTGAATACGCGGCCCGGGGTGGCGCAGCCACCGATGGAACCCGGCGAGCGGTGCTTGCGCTGCGTACCGTGCGACGCGCCCAGACCACCGAAGCCGTGCCGCTTCATGACACCGGCGAAGCCCTTGCCCTTGCTCTTGCCCGTCACGTCGACGAACTGGCCGGCCTCGAAGGTGTCGGCCAGCAGCTCCTGGCCCAGGGTGTAGTCGCTCGCGTCGTCGGTGCGGATCTCCGCGAAGTAACGGCGCGGGGTGATGTCGTGCTTACGCAGGTAGTCGCCGAGCGGCTTGTTGACCTTCCGGGGGTCGACCTGCCCGAAGCCGAGCTGAACGGCGGAGTAGCCGTCCTTCTCTGCGGTGCGGACCCGGGTCACCACGCACGGACCGGCCTCGACCACGGTCACCGGAACCATCCGGTTGTCCGCGTCGAAGACCTGGGTCATGCCGAGCTTCTTGCCCAGGACGCCCTTGATCGTCTTAGCCATGTCAGTGCGTTCCCTCAGAGCTTGATCGAAATGTCGACACCCGCGGGGAGGTCGAGCCGCATGAGCGAGTCAACCGTCTTGGGGGTCGGGTCGATGATGTCAATCAGCCGCTTGTGCGTGCGCATCTCGAAGTGCTCGCGGCTGTCCTTGTACTTGTGCGGCGAGCGGATGACGCAGTACACGTTCTTCTCGGTCGGCAGCGGCACCGGGCCCGCGACCTTCGCGCCAGTCCGCGTCACCGTCTCGACGATCTTCTTGGCCGAGCTGTCGATGACCTCGTGGTCATAGGCCTTAAGCCGGATGCGGATCTTCTGTCCCGCCATAGTGGCCTCGGTGTCCTTCGCTGTCGTCTGAAAAAGTATCGTGCGGCCTTGTGCCGCTGTGTTGCTGCAGGTCTGACCCTGCGTGACCCCACGAGACAGACACTGTTGATCTGTCTTTTCTTCCGTGATCCGGCAGTTACTTCGGTCACTATGGCCGAAGCGACTGCTGGATCACGGCGCTTTACGCGAGGCCCTTGACGCGGTACGGCGGTCGGCCCTGCAGTGCGGGGCCGACCGCCGCCCCGACGGTCGAGCTACTTGAGGATCTTCACGACCCGGCCGGCGCCGACGGTGCGGCCACCCTCACGGATCGCGAACTTGAGGCCTTCCTCCATGGCGATGGGCTGGATCAGCTCAACGCGCATTTCGGTGTTGTCGCCCGGCATGACCATCTCGGTGCCCTCGGGGAGGTTCACAACACCGGTCACGTCAGTCGTACGGAAGTAGAACTGCGGGCGGTAGTTGTTGAAGAACGGCGTGTGGCGGCCGCCCTCGTCCTTGGACAGGATGTAGACCTGGCCGGTGAACTCGGTGTGCGGGGTCGTCGTGCCCGGCTTGATGATGCACTGGCCGCGCTCGACGTCGTCGCGCTTGATGCCGCGGAGCAGCAGGGCGGCGTTGTCGCCGGCGTGACCCTCGTCGAGCATCTTGTTGAACATCTCGATGCTGGTGACGGTGGTCGTCGTCTTCTCCGGCTTGATGCCGATGATGTCGACCTGCTCGTTGACCTTGACGATGCCGCGCTCGATACGACCGGTGACGACGGTGCCGCGACCGGTGATCGAGAAGACGTCCTCGACGGGCATGAGGAACGGCTTCTCCGTGTCACGGGGAGGCTCGGGGACGTTCTCGTCCACCGCGTTCATCAGCTCGATGATGCTGTCGGCCCACTTCTCGTCACCCTCGAGAGCCTTGAGGGCGGAGACGCGGACGACGGGCAGGTCGTCGCCGGGGAACTCCTGCGCGGACAGGAGCTCACGGACCTCCAGCTCGACGAGCTCGAGGATCTCCTCGTCGTCGACCATGTCGGACTTGTTCAGCGCCACGACGATGTAGGGGACGCCGACCTGGCGGGCCAGGAGGACGTGCTCCTTCGTCTGCGGCATCGGGCCGTCGGTGGCGGCGACCACGAGGATCGCGCCGTCCATCTGAGCGGCACCGGTGATCATGTTCTTCACGTAGTCGGCGTGACCGGGGCAGTCAACGTGAGCGTAGTGACGCTTCTCGGTCTGGTACTCGACGTGCGCGATGGAGATCGTAATACCGCGAGCCTTCTCCTCGGGCGCCTTGTCGATCTTGTCGAACGGGGTCGCCTTGTTGAGCTCGGGGTAACGGTCGTGAAGCACCTTGGTGATCGCCGCGGTCAGCGTGGTCTTGCCGTGGTCGATGTGTCCAATGGTGCCGATGTTCATGTGCGGCTTGGTCCGCTCGAACTTGGCCTTGCCCACTGGTTCTCTCCTTGAGAATCTGACTGACTTTCGTCTACACACTCGGGCCCGGGAGATCCCAGACCCCTAGGCGGTGGGGTGGCTCGCACCACCCCACCAGGGACCGGAACTATTCGCCCCGGGCCTTCGCGACGATCTCCTTGGCGATGCCCGGGGGCACCTCCGAGTAGGAGTCGAACTGCATGCTGTAGCTCGCGCGCCCCTGCGTCTTGCTACGCAGGTCACCCACGTAGCCGAACATCTCAGACAGCGGCACGAGCGCCTGGACGACACGGGCGCCGGCCCGCTCGTCCATCGCCTGGATCTGCCCGCGGCGACCGTTGAGGTCACCGATGACGTCACCCATGTAGTCCTCGGGCGTGGTGACCTCGACGGCCATCATCGGCTCGAGAAGAACGGCGTCCGCCTTGCGCGCGGCCTCCTTGAAGGCCATCGAGCCGGCGATCTTGAACGCCATTTCCGAGGAGTCGACGTCGTGGGCGGCACCGTCGGTCAGCGTAACCTTCACGCCCACCATCGGGTAACCGGCCAGCACGCCGAACTCGGCGGCCTCCTGGGCGCCGGCGTCGACCGAGGGGATGTACTCCCTCGGGACGCGGCCACCCGAGACCTTGTTCTGGAACTCGTAACCGTCGTTGCCCTCGCCCAGCGGCTCCAGGTCGATGATCACCCGCGCGAACTGACCGGAACCACCGGTCTGCTTCTTGTGGGTGTAGTCGACCTTCTCCACCTTGCGGCGGATGGTCTCGCGGTAGGCCACCTGCGGGCGGCCCACGTTGGCCTCGACCTTGAACTCACGACGCATACGGTCGACGAGGATCTCCAGGTGAAGCTCGCCCATGCCCCAGATGACCGTCTGACCGGTCTCCTCGTCACGACGGACCTGGAAGGACGGGTCCTCCTCGGCCAGCCGCTGGATGGCGGTGGACAGCTTCTCCTGGTCGCCCTTGGTCTTGGGCTCGATGGCGACGTTGATGACCGGAGCCGGGAACGTCATCGACTCGAGCACGACCGGGTTGGCCGGGTCGGCAAGGGTGTCGCCGGTCGTGGTGTCCTTCAGACCCATGACGGCGACGATCTGACCGGCGATCGCCTGCGGGCGCTCTTCGCGCTTGTTGGCGTGCATCTGGTAGATCTTGCCGATCCGCTCCTTCTTGCCCTTCACCGAGTTCACGACCTGTGAACCGGTGTCGAGGGTGCCGGAGTAGATGCGGATGTAGGTGAGCTTGCCCAGGTGCGGGTCGCTGGCGATCTTGAAGGCCAGCGCGGAGAACGGCTCGGTCGGGTCCGCGTGACGCTCGATCACCTTCTCCTCGTTGCCGACCGCGTAACCCTTGAACGCCGGGATGTCGGTCGGGGCGGGGAGGTAGGCGACGATCGCGTCGAGCAGGGGCTGAACGCCCTTGTTCTTGAACGCGGTGCCGCACAGCACCGGGTTGATGGAGCTGCTCAGCGTGGCGCGGCGGATGGCCGCGATCAGCTGCTCCTCGGTGGGCTCGGTGCCCTCCAGGAAGAGCTCCATCAGCTCGTCGTCGTTCTCGGCGACCGTCTCGATGAGGCGGTCACGCCACTCGCGGGCGGCGTCGGCGTGGTCGGCCGGGACGTCGACGGTGTCGTACATCTCGCCCTTGGCCGCGTCGGCGCTCCAGATGAGCCCCTTCATCTTGATGAGGTCGATGACGCCCTTGAAGTCGGCCTCGACACCCCACGGAAGCTGGATCACAGCGGGGGTCGCGCCCAGGCGGCTGACCATCATCTCGACGCAGCGGTGGAACTCCGCGCCGACACGGTCCATCTTGTTCACGAAGCAGATGCGCGGGACCTCGTACCGGTCAGCCTGCCGCCACACCGTCTCCGACTGCGGCTCGACACCGGCGACACCGTCGAACACGGCGACGGCACCGTCGAGGACGCGGAGCGAGCGCTCCACTTCGATGGTGAAGTCGACGTGACCCGGAGTGTCGATGATGTTGATGGTGTGACCGATCCACTCACAGGTCGTCGCGGCAGACGTGATCGTGATGCCGCGCTCCTGCTCCTGCTCCATCCAGTCCATGGTGGCAGCGCCCTCATGGACTTCACCGATCTTGTAGTTGATGCCGGTGTAGAACAGGATGCGCTCGGTCGTGGTGGTCTTGCCCGCGTCGATGTGGGCCATGATCCCGATGTTGCGGACCTTGGCCAGGTCAAGAGCGGTCGTAGCGGCCACTTTAACTCGCGTCCTCGTCGTCTCGTCGAACCCGCCGGGTTACCAGCGGTAGTGGGCGAAGGCCTTGTTGGACTCGGCCATCTTGTGGGTGTCCTCGCGCTTCTTGACACTCGCTCCGAGGCCGTTGCTGGCGTCGAGGAGCTCGTTCATGAGGCGCTCGGTCATGGTCTTCTCGCGGCGGGCGCGGGAGTACTGCACCAGCCAGCGCAGGGCCAGGGTGGTGCTGCGCGCGGCGCGCACCTCGACCGGCACCTGGTACGTCGCGCCACCGACACGGCGGCTGCGGACCTCGAGGGTCGGCTTGACGTTGTCAAGCGCGCGCTTGAGGGTGACGACCGGGTCGTTGCCCGTCTTCTCCCTGCAGCCTTCGAGGGCGCCGTAGACGATCGACTGCGCGATGGACCGCTTGCCGTCGAGGAGCACCTTGTTGATCAGGGCGGTCACCAGCGGCGAGCTGTAAACCGGGTCAGACATGAGCTGACGACGGCCAGGAGAACCCTTACGAGGCATTGTTAGCTCTTCTCCTTCTTCGCGCCGTAGCGGCTGCGGGCCTGCTTGCGGTTGCGGACACCCTGGGTGTCGAGCGAGCCGCGGATGATCTTGTAGCGAACACCAGGCAGGTCCTTCACACGACCGCCACGCACGAGCACGATGGAGTGCTCCTGCAGGTTGTGGCCCACACCGGGGATGTAAGCCGTGACCTCGATGCCGTTCGTGAGCCGAACGCGGGCCACCTTGCGCAGTGCCGAGTTGGGCTTCTTCGGGGTGGTGGTGTAAACGCGCTGGCACACCCCGCGCCGCTGCGGACTCCCCTTGAGGGCAGGAGTCTTGGTCTTGGAGACCTTGTCCTGCCGGCCCTTGCGGACCAACTGCTGAATAGTGGGCACTGCCACTCCGTTTCGTGCCTTGGCCGGTGTTACGTCATTGGGTCTTGCATTTCGCAGGTTCTGCCGGTGTCATGACCTGCTGGTTTTCCTCGTCTCGGCGCCCCCGCGGTCGGGCGTGTCGCGCTATTCACACAGACACAGCCACGGAGACTTGCGAGCCTGAGAGTCCAGCCGACGCTCTCCCAATGGATATGAGCGCACAGCCGAAAGCCCGCTAGAGACGGGCACGATGCTCAAGACTACCCAGGCCCAGCCGACACGTCAAAACGGCACGGCAACGCCTGTCGGCTTTGCCGCTCCGTGCCACCGGGGCCTGTCTCATCCAGCCCATCCGAAGCGCCGCGGCAATGATACCGGCCCTGGGGACCGACGTGTGCCGATTCGCCAGGGAGACCCGCAACCGGCCCACAGGCCGTCATGCCGCAGGACCGGCT
This sequence comes from Nonomuraea sp. NPDC005692, assembly GCF_040631115.1. Taxonomy (NCBI): domain Bacteria; kingdom Bacillati; phylum Actinomycetota; class Actinomycetes; order Streptosporangiales; family Streptosporangiaceae; genus Nonomuraea; species Nonomuraea sp. NPDC005692. The sequence continues at coordinate 140,643 of NZ_JBEXYU010000030.1, forward strand.
CCCCCGGGCCTTCCCGGCCCCCGCAGGGCGTCTGAGGCCGTCTACGGCAGCGCGTACGGCCGGAAAAGCGCCGCGCCCGGGCCTCTTCGGAAAGAGACCCGGGCGCGGCGCTTGCGCAACTGCTAGCGGTTGTACTGACCGAAGTCGTACTCCTCCAGCGGGACGGCCTCGCCGCTGCCCGTGCCGAAGGTGTAGTCGGCCGCGGAACCGTCGTAACCGCCGACGGTGTACATGGCGGCCTTGGCCTCCTCGGTCGGCTCGACCCGGATGTTGCGGTACTGGGGCATGCCCGTACCGGCCGGGATGAGCTTACCGATGATGACGTTCTCCTTCAGGCCCAGCAGGGAGTCGGACTTGGCGTGGATCGCCGCGTCCGTCAGGACCCTGGTCGTCTCCTGGAAGGAGGCCGCCGACAGCCACGACTCGGTGGCCAGCGACGCCTTCGTGATGCCCATGAGCACCGGACGGCCCGCGGCCGGCGAGCCGCTCTCGGCCACCGTCTCACGGTTCATCTGCTCGAAGCGCGGACGCTCCACCAGCTCACCGGGCAGCAGGTCGGTGTCACCGGACTCCAGCACGTTCACGCGCTTGAGCATCTGCCGCACGATGATCTCGATGTGCTTGTCGTGGATCGACACACCCTGCGACCGGTAGACCTGCTGGACCTCGGCCACCAGGTGCAGCTGCACGGCCCGCGGGCCGAGGATGCGCAGCACCTCGTTGGGGTTGACCGCACCGGCGATCAGCTGCTGGCCGACCGTCACGCGCTGACCGTCCTGGACGAGCAGGCGCGAACGCATCGAGACCGGGTAGGCGATCTCCTCCGACCCGTCGTCGGGGGTGATGACGATCTTCCTGGTCTTGTCGGTCTCGTCGATCCTGGCCCGGCCCTCGGCCTCGGAGATCGGGGCGACACCCTTGGGGATGCGCGCCTCGAACAGCTCCGTGACACGGGGCAGACCGTGGGTGATGTCGGCGCCGGCCACACCACCGGTGTGGAACGTACGCATCGTCAGCTGCGTGCCGGGCTCACCGATCGACTGGGCGGCGATGATGCCGACCGCCTCGCCGACGTCCACGAGCTTGCCGGTGGCCAGCGAGCGGCCGTAGCAGGTCGCGCAGACACCGATCTTGGCCTCGCAGACGAGCGCGCTGCGGGTGCGGACGGTCTCGACGCCGGCCTCGACCAGCTTCGTCACGTGGATGTCGTTGATGTCGACACCCGCCGGGACGATGACCTTGCCGTCGACCTCGACGTCCTCGGCCATGATGCGGCCGTGCACGTTGGACTCGGCGTTCTCCGCCTTGACCAGGTTGCCCGACGCGTCGCGCTCGCCGACGTGCAGCGGGACCGCGCGGTCGGTGCCGCAGTCGATCTCACGCACGATGACGTCCTGGGCGACGTCCACCAGACGACGGGTCAGGTAACCCGAGTCGGCGGTACGCAGGGCGGTGTCGGCCAGACCCTTTCGCTGACCGTGGGTGGAGATGAAGTACTCCAGAACCGACAGGCCCTCACGGAAGGATGCCTTGATCGGCCGCGGGATCGTCTCACCCTTGGTGTTGGACACCAGGCCACGGATACCGGCGATCTGCCGGACCTGCATCTTGTTACCACGGGCGCCCGAGTTGACCATCATCCAGACCGGGTTGGTCGCCGGGAAGGCGTTGACCATGTCGGTCTCGACGTCGGCCGTGGCGTGGGTCCAGATCTCGATGAGCTCCTGGCGGCGCTCCTCGTCGGTGATCAGACCACGCTCGTACTCGCGCTGGACCTTGTCGGCCCGGCGCTCGTAGTTCTCCATGATGTCGGTCTTGTTCGGCGGCGCGACGACGTCCTCGATCGAGATCGTGACGCCGGAGCGGGTCGCCCAGCGGAAGCCCGCGTCCTTGAGCGCGTCGAGCGAGTTGGCGACCTCGACCTTGGGGTAGGTGTCGGCCAGCTCGTTCACGATCGTGGACAGCTGCTTCTTGCCCACCTGGAAGTTGACGAACGGGTAGCTCTCGGGGAGCGTCTGGTTGAACAGGCACCGCCCGAACGTCGTCTCCAGCCGGATCGGGTCACCCTGCTCCCAGCCCTCCGGAGCGACCCAGTCGCGCGGCGGCAGGACGTCCTTGACCCGGATCTGGATCTTCGCCTGGATCTCCAGCTCACGGCGGTCGAAGGCCATCTGCGCCTCGGCGATCGAGCCGAACACGCGGCCCTCGCCGGTCGCGCCTTCCTTCTGGGTGGTCAGCCAGTAGAGGCCGATGACCATGTCCTGGGTGGGCATCGTCACGGGCTTGCCGTCGGCCGGCTTGAGGATGTTGTTGGTCGAGAGCATCAGGATGCGTGCCTCGGCCTGGGCCTCAGCCGACAGCGGCAGGTGCACGGCCATCTGGTCGCCGTCGAAGTCCGCGTTGAAGGCGGTGCAGACGAGCGGGTGGATCTGGATGGCCTTGCCCTCGACCAGCTGCGGCTCGAACGCCTGGATGCCCAGACGGTGAAGCGTCGGAGCACGGTTGAGCAGCACCGGGTGCTCGGTGATGACCTCTTCGAGCACGTCCCACACGACGGGGCGGGCGCGCTCGACCATCCGCTTGGCCGACTTGATGTTCTGCGCGTGGTTGAGGTCCACGAGCCTCTTCATCACGAACGGCTTGAACAGCTCCAGCGCCATCTGCTTGGGCAGACCGCACTGGTGCAGCTTGAGCTGCGGGCCGACGACGATGACCGAACGGCCGGAGTAGTCGACTCGCTTGCCCAGCAGGTTCTGGCGGAAACGACCCTGCTTGCCCTTCAGCATGTCGCTGAGGGACTTCAGCGGCCGGTTGCCGGGGCCGGTCACCGGGCGACCGCGACGGCCGTTGTCGAACAGCGCGTCGACGGCCTCCTGGAGCATCCGCTTCTCGTTGTTCACGATGATCTCGGGGGCGCCGAGGTCGAGCAGACGCTTGAGGCGGTTGTTCCGGTTGATGACCCGGCGGTACAGGTCGTTGAGGTCGGAGGTCGCGAACCGGCCACCGTCGAGCTGCACCATCGGGCGCAGGTCCGGCGGGATGACCGGGATGCAGTCGAGCACCATGCCGCGCGGCGAGTTGGTCGTGTTCAGGAACGCCGACACGACCTTGAGCCGCTTGAGGGCGCGGGCCTTCTTCTGGCCCTTGCCGCTGCGGATGGTCTCGCGCAGGTTCTCGGCCTCGGCGTCGAGGTCGAAGCTGATCAGGCGGTCCTGGATCGCCTGCGCGCCCATGCCGCCCTTGAAGTAGCGGCCGAAGCGGTCGCGCATCTCGCGGTAGAGCAGCTCGTCGCCCTCGAGGTCCTGGACCTTGAGGTTCTTGAAGCGGCTCCAGACCTCGTCGAGCCGGTCCAGCTCGCGCTGGGCACGGTCGCGGAGCTGGCGCATCTCGCGCTCGGCGCCCTCGCGGACCTTGCGCCGCTGGTCGCCCTTGGCGCCGGCGGCCTCCAGCTCGGCCAGGTCGGACTCGAGCTTCTTCTGCCTGGACTCGACGTCGGCGTCACGGCGCTGCTCGATGTGCTGCCGCTCGACGGAGATCTTCGCCTCCAGCGAGGGCAGGTCACGCTCACGCATGTCGGTGTCGACGTGCGTGATCATGTAGGCCGCGAAGTAGATGACCTTCTCCAGGTCCTTCGGGGCCAGGTCGAGCAGGTAGCCGAGGCGCGACGGCACGCCCTTGAAGTACCAGATGTGCGTGACGGGCGCGGCCAGCTCGATGTGGCCCATCCGCTCACGACGCACCTTGGCCCGGGTCACCTCGACGCCGCAGCGCTCACAGATGATGCCCTTGAACCGGACGCGCTTGTACTTGCCGCAGTAGCACTCCCAGTCGCGGGTCGGACCGAAGATCTTCTCGCAGAAGAGTCCGTCCTTTTCCGGCTTGAGAGTCCGGTAGTTGATGGTCTCGGGCTTCTTGACCTCGCCGTGCGACCACTGACGGATGTCGTCGGCGGTCGCAAGACCGATCCTGAGCTCGTCGAAGAAGTTGACGTCTAGCATTGTGTGCGATCTCCCCCTCAGACTTCTTCCACGCTGCTCGGCTCACGCCGGGACAGATCGATACCGAGTTCCTCCGCCGCGCGGAAGACGTCCTCGTCGGTGTCGCGCATCTCGATGGA